>DATCIQ010000448.1:0-3216 GCA_036507635.1 Gammaproteobacteria bacterium | reverse complement strand
CCGCCGGGACGTCCGCCGACACGAGCTCGGCGGTCGCGACGTCGACGAGAACCGTGGCCGGGATCGTCAGCAAGAACCACGCCGCGGCCGTGATGCCGGCGACGAGGACGGTGACGCCGAGGACCCACGGCCAAAAGCGAGCCCCCGGTCCTGCGTCGTCGCCGCGATCGATACGCAGCTGATCGAGCAGGGAGTGGCGTTGATCCATCGTTTCTGTGTTCATTTTCGTCTCTCTCATTTGCAGCAGCGCTGCGCCGGACAAGCACCTTTCGTGCCAATGCGACGCAATGCCGCCATGCGAGCCCAAATCAAGGCAGAGCCGGTCTCTGCCGTGCCCGCTTGGGCTCCGTGCGGGCGGTGAAATTCGCCAGTTCTTGGCGCGGTCGCGTAATGAATGACGTACCAGACGGTCATAAGTTACCCTGCGGCGCTAATCGATCGGCTCGACGCTGCTGAAACCCGAGGTCACGACGTTTTCCTGACGGACCGAGCCCCGATACCGCACGTTCCCGGCTCCGGACACCGTTCCCGATAACGCGCCGCCGTTCATGTTGAGCGTGACGTCGCCCGCTCCGGACAAAACGAGGCGCGCATCGTCGACGACCAATTCGCCGAGATCGACGTCGCTGAGGCCGCTGACCACGAGCGTGAGCTCTTGGTAGCTGCCTTCGCTGCCGTTGATCTCGGCGGCGCCGGAAGCCGTAATCCCGAGCTCCTGGCCGCTGAACCCCGAGAACTCGATCTCGGTCGCTCCGGACAAGTCGAGGGCTTCGAGCGCGGGCATCGTAATCGTCGCGACGACTTTATCGGGGCCGTCGAAATCGAAACCGCGCCACCAACTGAAGCCTTCGTGCTCGTCGTAACCGAGCACGAGCCGGTCGCCTTCGACGCGCACGCGCAACTCGTCCGCCACCTCATCCGAATACTCCAACGATACGTCCCACTCCGCGCCCTGCGTCACCGAGACTTCCCATGTGCCCCGCGCGTCGATGCGGTCGAACCCGGACAGGTCGAGATCGTCCGCCGCAAGATTCGCGACTCGGGCCTCGGAACGGTCGGCTGCGCGCTCGCCGTATTCGCCCGTGCTGATTTGCGCGACGATGATGCGCGCGGCGACGATGGCGCCGACGATGATCAAGGCGACGGCGGCGGCGGCCGACAAGACGGCGATCTGACTCTTTCTCATGGCTTCTCTCCTGTGGCGCGCCCGTAATGCTCGGCGAGCTCGTCGACGCTCATATCGAGCAGGCGCATCGTGTGGAACACGCGCGGCAATTCTTCCCGCACGAACTCGTTCTTTATTTCCTTGAGAATCGTCTTGCGCGCGGTCGGCGCGACGAAGTAGCCGAGGCCGCGCTGGTTTTCGATAATTTCCCGATCCGTGAGCGCTTGATAGCTTTTCGTCACGGTATTGGGATTGACGCCCAAGGCGACGGCAAGCTCGCGTATCGAGGGGATGCGCTCGCCTTCGGCCCATTCGCCCTCGAGGATGCGATCGCGAATCTGGTCCGCGATCTGCATGTAGATGCCCTTGGGTTGGCTAAACTCCATGGCTGACCTCTGTCTCCTTGACGCGGAGCCACGCGACCCACCAGCAAAAGACCGGCAGCACGAAGAAAAAGAGCACGCGGAGCGCGACGAGACACGCGTCGAAAAGGCCTTCGTGCGCGAGGTAGTAGTCGCGGAGCGCGTCGCCCGGTATGGACACTGACAGGTTGTCGAAGTCCCCGAAGACCAATCTCACGATGACGGCCGCGAAGCACATGAGTGCAATCAGAATCGCGGTCGATGTGACCCAGGTCTTGATGAAATGGAGCTTACGGAACCAGGCGGCACCCAAGAAGTAGAGCGACACCGTGACGACGAACAAGCCGACCGGCTGCCAGACGGCTGCATCGGCGACGTTGAACACCCTGTTGGCACGCCCGAACACGAGCCAATTGATTCCCTCGATGACGGCCGACGTCACCGTGAGGAACACCAACAGGAACACGAAGAACGCGATCGTCGCGCGGAGCAGGCGCGCGAGCGTTTTCTCGAGCGCGGACGCGGGCAGTGACAGATAGGCCTCGTTCTTGGTCTTGTCGTGGAGCTCCCTGAACGAGAAGCTTGCGACGATCGGTCCCCAGATGAACAACATGCCCATGTACCACGGGACGTAGTAGGCGCCGGTCTCGCCGCCTTGCGCCACGGTAAACATCGAGGCCAGCAGCATGACGGCAGCCAACGCCGCCGAGGTCAGCAGGAGCGACCGGTAGTCGGCGATGCAATCGCTGCGAAATAGCAGCCCGACGCGCTTGAGGCTCAATGCTTCGTTCACGATGCGACTCCTTCCGTTCCGAACAGGCCGCGACAGACATCGGGCTGCGAGACGATCGTGTTGAACAGCACCTCGAGATCGATTTGCCCGCCGCCCGTGCTCACCTCTTTCCAGACCGTCCAAAAGCCGCCGACAGCCGGCTCCCAATGCAGCAAATCTCGCGCATCGTCGGCGGGTTGTGTCGCGCTCAACTGCATGCGGATCCGGCTCGAGATGTCGTTGAGCGCCCGCGCGAGCAGCACGCGGCCTTGATGCAGGATCACGATCGGATCGATCAACGCGGCGACGTCCCTGACCTGATGCGTCGAGATCACGAACAGGCGCTCGTCGGTCAACGCCTCGGCGATGAGCCGGCGGAACTGGCCTTTGGACGGTATGTCGAGCCCGTTGGTCGGCTCGTCCATGAGGAACAGCGCCGATTGGCACGCAAGGCCGAACGAGAGCAGGAACTTTTTCTTCTGGCCGTAGGAGAGCGCCGTGAGCTTACGTCCGCGCGGCACCTCGAACTCGTTCAAGTACCGGTCGAAGGCCGCACGATCGAAGCGCGGATAGAACGGTGCGCGGATCGCCAAGTACTCGCGCTCCGTGACGCTCGGCAGATTGAGCTCTTCGGGCAGTACGAACACCTGGGCCAGAAGCCCGGGCTCGCGGCGCGCGGGGTCGTAACCGAACGACTTGAGCGACCCCGACCGCGAAAACAAGAGCCCGATCATGAGCTTGAGCAACGTCGACTTGCCGGCGCCGTTGATGCCTAAGAGCCCGTAGATGTTGCCCGGCGCAAGCGTCAAGTCCATGCCGCGGAACAAGGGCTCGCGGCCGTAACCGAAATCGACTTGCTGCATTTGGATCATCGCCCCAGGCCTCATAAGTAGTGTACTAGAACAATAGGACACTAG
>DATCIQ010000447.1:0-3746 GCA_036507635.1 Gammaproteobacteria bacterium | reverse complement strand
AGCGGCGTCATGCCTTCGCGAGTCGCGACGGTCGGGTCGGCCCCGGCATCGAGCAGCAGGCGCGCGGTGTCGACGTCATCGCGGTAAACGGCCCAATGCAGCGCCGTCGAGCCGTCTGGCTGAGCCGCGTCCACGTCGCCGTCGAGCTCGAGGAGGCTCTGCAGCTTAGTGGCGTCGCCGTACATCGCGGCATCCGCGAGCTCGCTCGCGGCGTTCGCCGCGCCGGCGCCGATGATGCCGGCGGCCAATAGGACAATCGCGGCCAAACGTCTCGATGTCACCTATCTCACTCCGCCGGCTAGATATTCGCGAGCCGGCCCGTGCTGTCGCCGAACTGATCGTAATGGATATCGTACATGTCGAGAATGCTGAGCAGCAGATTGCCCGTCGGCACGGTCTTCGATGCATAGGCCAAATGGCGATTGCCGCGCAACCTTCCGGATGCACCGCCGACGAGCACGTGCGGGACGTCGTAATGCAAGTGCTGGTTCGAGTTCCCCATGTTGGATCCGTACAAGAGCAGCGAGTGATCGAGCAGAGTTCCGTCGCCCTCAGGGATAGCCTCGAGCTTCTCGGCCAAGTACGCGAGCGTCGCGACGTGATAGCGGTTCAAGCCCGCGTATTGCGCGATCCGGCCCGGGTCCTCGGCGTGATGCGATCCGCCGTGGAAGCTGATGTCCGTGCCGCTCTCGGGATACACGCGCCCCGTCAAATCGCGCGCATACAGCACGCTCGCGACGCGCGTGATGTCGCCCTGGAAAGCGAGCGACAGAAGATCGAATTGTAGCTTGATGTGCTCGTCGAACGACTCGGGCACGCCATACGGCACGCTGACATTGGGCATCTCGGTCGAGGCTTTCGCGGCGATGTCGAGCCGGCGCTCGATTTCCCTGACGTCATCGAGGTATTGCTCGAGACGCACGCGGTCGCCATGGCCCACCTTCTGCTCGAGCTTCGCGAGACTCTCGGACACGGAATCCAAAATACTGCGTTGCTGCTCGCGCCTTGCGGCACGCACTTCCGCCGTTCCGCCGTCACCGAACATGCGCTCGAAAACGACTTGCGGGTTGATCTCCATCGGCAACGGACGCGTCGGTCCCGCCCAAGAGATCGTGTTCGTATATACGCAGCTATATCCCTCGCCGCAATTGCTCGAGTTCGCGCCCGGATCCTCGACCGCGAGCTGCAGGGACGGCAGCAGCGTTTCCTGGCCGATGTGCTCGGCGATGACTTGATCGATGGTCTGGCCGGCCTCGATGTCGGCGCCCGTCGTTTTCTTCGGCTTCACAGCGCACAAGTAAGCGGCCGCGACGAAGTGATCCGCGCCGGTCACGCCCGGAGGATTCTCGGCCGACTGCGCCCACAGTCCGCTCGTCAGGACCACGTGCTCGCGGAACCGCTCGAGAGGCTGCCAAATGTGCGGGAACGCGAAATTCCGGTCGGAGGTCTCGGGAATCCAGTAGCCGGGAGCCGCGCCGTGCGGAATGAACATTCCGGCGAACCGTGTCGGCGTGATCGCTTGCGCATGCGCGACCGAAGACAATGCCGGCAGCATCGCATCGAGAAACGGCAAAGCGACGGTCGCGCCGACGCCGCGAAGAAACGTTCTGCGCGGCAGATATCGCTTCGTGATGATCATGACCCGACCGCCTCCTCTAATCCCTGGCTTGCGCGACCACGGTTGCATCGTCGCCGGGCACCGTGCTCATTCTGAACGGCTCGCTCTTGACGACCTCGAGAATGAGAGACTCGAACCGGTAATCGTCCTGTTCCGCTTCGCGAACGATGGACCGCACCACCGGCATGTCGTAGTACTCGACGCCGCGGCCCGTGGCATAGGTCAACAGATTCTCGGTGAGATTACGCACGAACTGGTCGGAATATTTGAGCAAGAACTCGCGCACGTCGGACGGCCCCGAGACCGGCGTGCCGTCGTACATGACGTCCTCGGAGTTGATCGGGCTGCCGTTGTCCGTAACGCGCAGGCGGCCCGTCGCATCGAACGGCTCGAGCGCGAAGCCGAACGGATCCATGAGCTTGTGGCATCCCCGACACGCGGGGTTCTGCCGATGCTGCTCGTACTGCTCCCGAATCGTCGGCTGCCGCGTGTTGCCCGCCGCATCCGCTTCGGTGGGCGCGAGATCCGGCACGTCAGGCGGTGGATCCGGCGGCGGAATGCCGATCAGCGTCGACAGTATCCAGCTGCCGCGCATGACGGGCGCCGTCCGGCCCGGCTGCGACGATACGGTCAGCATGCTGCCTTTGCCGAGCAACCCGCGGCGAACGTCGAACTCCTCTCCGAGCTCGATGCGCCGGAAGCGACTGCCCTGTATGCCGGGGATGCCGTAATGCTCGGCGAGCCGATCGTTGACGAACGTGTAGTCGGCCGTCAGGAGGTCGAGCACGCTGCGATCCTCGCGCAGAATGCTGTCGAAGAACAACTCGGTCTCGCGGCGAAACGCCTGCCGCAAGTTGTCGTCGAAGTCGGGAAACTGGTCCACGACCGGGGCGTGCCCCTCGAGGTTGCGCAGCGCCAACCATTGCCCCGCGAAATTCTCCGTGAGCGCGGTCGATCGCGGGTCGTCGAGCATTCTCATGACTTGCGCCTCAAGCACGGCGGGCTCGCTGAGACGGCCCTCTTCCGCGAGCGCCAACAGCTCGTCGTCGGGGATGCTGCTCCACAGGAAGAACGACAAACGCGAGGCGAGCTCGAGGTCGCCGAGCATGTAAGGCTCACCCGGCGGAAGGTCGGCCGGCTGGGTCTCGATGCGGTAAATGAATTTCGGATCGGCAAGCATGCGCTGCAACGCCGTCTCGATGCCGCTGTCGAAGCTCCCATTCTCGCGGCCCTGAGCGTAGAACTCCATGAGCGTCGCAATGTCGTCGTCGGTCGCGAAACCGCGATAAGCGCGGCGCGCGAGCTCAGCGAGGATCGTGTGCGCGCAATCCGTCTCTTGCGCCTCGCTTTGCGGCTCGCACGTGAAGATCTCGAGGCGGCTCGGAGTGCTGCTTTCAGGCCCGCTCGCGTCATAGGGACCGTCGATTCGGACGCGGCCGATGTGCGGATAGAACGTAAACCCGGGCAGTCCACCCGTCTCGATGGTGCTGCGCTCGAACGCATTGTTGAGATCGAGCAGAGGCGCAAAGTTCGACGCAAGGAACGTGACGCCGACCTTGTGCGGACCCGACGTCACGGCCAGGCGCAAATCGAGCGTGCGCAGTTGTCCGTTGCCGAAACCGAACCCGCGGCCCATCCCGAACTCTTTGTCCCAGTCGAAGAGCGCAACGCGCTCTCCATCGACGAGCACCTCGAGCTGCTCGCCGCGAACTTCGCCGAACGGCCGGAAATTGCCCATGTTGCCCAAGTTCACGGAGAAGATCTTGACGTCGTACTTGCCGTCGACGGGGAAATAATGGTCGATGAGAATGCCGCCGCGCGTGCCGAACGGCAGCCCTTCGACATGATAGTTTTGCGTCGTGTCTTCGGCGACTCGGTAAAGCGTTTGCGTAGGCGTCGTCACGTCGCCGAGCGCGAGCCGGCTCAACTTACCGGCCGCCGTCAGATACGCCTCGAGCAAGGCCGGCGACAACCCGAGCGTGCCGGCTTGATTGTCGAAGCCGCGGCTCGAATCGTCGGAAGGCAGGAACGTCTTGGCGTCGACCTCGAGCGCGAGCAGATCGCGGATAGCGTTTGCGTACTCGGCGCGATTCAGGCGGTGCAGACCGGGCTGCGGAGGAAGCGGCTC
>DATCIQ010000446.1:0-2027 GCA_036507635.1 Gammaproteobacteria bacterium | reverse complement strand
GACGCCGGGGCCGCTCGCACCGGCCCGAGAATTGCTCGGTGAGATGCTGCTCGACGCCGGCAGCGCCGCGGAAGCGCTCACGGCATTCGAAGCTTCGATGGCCAAAGAGCCCGGACGCTTTCGCGGCGCATACGGTGCTGCGCGCGCGGCCGAAGCCGCAGGCGACGCGGCCGCGGCGCGACGGTATTACCAGAGAGTGCTCGAGATCGCGCGCGACGCCGACTCGCCGCGCGCGGAGATTCAACGCGCCAGGACGTATGTAGACGCGCAGCCCTAGGCGGCGTTCACCGGCCCGCGGCTCGCGTGAACGTCAGCGTTTGCTCGAGCGGTCCCGCAGTGAAGATGCCGGAGATTTCCGTGCCGTCGGCATTCACCGTGCCCGCATACGCGGCCGGGGTGACTGTCGAGGTCAGCGTAAGGCTTCGGTCTTGATGCGCGATCGAGATCGGGACCGCCGTTCCGCCGCCGCTCGCCCAACTGCCCATGGCCGTGCCGTCGGCGTGATTCGACAGCGTCAACTCGAGCGGCAACGGCTTGCCTCCCACATCGAGCGAAGCGCTCCATTCACCTGTCCATGCTTCGTCGATTGCGGGGCTTCGCGGGGGTGCTTCGATCTTCGCCTCGCCGGTGCGCGCCAGATTGAACGGCACGGCGTACACGTTCACGAGCAAGTCGCCGGACATCGACGCGCCGTCGGCGGACAGGTTGCCCGCGAAGGTTCGGACTCCCGAGTCGTCGAACTTGAGCTCGAGGCTCACCGACATGCCCTCGACGGTTGCGCTCCAAAGCGGAAAGCCCTTTATGCGCTCCGCAGGGCTGGTGAACGTGCCTGCGAGCGTGTCGCCATCGTCGAGTCTCAAGTCGACCTCGACGGGCACGTCCCCCGAGGGCGCGTGGATGGCCCCCTCCCAGTGACCGGAAGGGTCGGCGGCCGTCTCAGCACGCAACAAAGAGAGCGGCACTAGAAGCGCGGTTGCGAGCGTGAGCGTTCGAGTCGAGAGAAACATGAAGAACTCCTTTCGCCTAATCGCGTGTCAAAAATCGCGCCGCGCGACTTGCGCGGCCGCTGCGTACAACAGCGCTGCCGTAAGAGCGACGCTGATCAGTAATCCGACCCAGGGCAGCGATCCACCCCGAAAATAGGCCTCCGCGGACATCAGCGTGAAGAGTCCGTCAGCGCGGAGTGCCAGCTCGCCGAGCGACAACCCCATCGCGACGAGGCAGGTCAGCAGCAACGGCCGCCACACATCGTTGAACACCGTGGATAAGAGCAACGCGAGGCTGAAGAACATGGCGGCCACGACGAACAAGTAAGCGCCGTGCACAACGGCGTCGCCGACGCTGTAGTGCTCGCCGATGAGCGGTGAGAGCAACGGGATTGCGAGCGACGGGATGACGGCGAGCACGAGCAGCTCCGCGAGACCCGTCCCCGCGCGAGCTCCGAGCCAACGGCCGCGGGATACCGGCAGCGCGAGCGAGAACAGTAAGCCGCGACCGGCTCCCGAGAATGGACTGCCGCTGCCGAGCAACGCCGCAAAGAACGTGCCGAGAAAGGTCAGGTTCTCGTCGAACCACTGAGACCAGACGTATCCGCGGTAGGTTCGTTGCAACTCGATCGCTTCCTCGATCGCTTCCTCGATCGCCTCGCCGAGCGTGCCGCTTCCCTCGATCGCCGGCGTATCGAGGGTTGATAGGAGGTTCCCAAGCTCGACATACGCAAGCACGGTCCCGCAAGCTGAAAAAAGAAGCAGGGCGAATCCGATCAGAAACCGCCACCGCGTATCGAGCCACGACCTATACCAAAGCATGTTCGTCCTCCGAGGCGACGGTCTCGAGAAAGATTTCCTTGAGCGTGACCGGCAGCACATCGACGGACGCGGGCTCGAGCGTTCGCGCCTCGTCGATGATCCGATCGGCGCCCTCGCTCGCGAGCACCGTGAGCACTCGGCCTTGGCGCCGCACGTTGACGATCCCCGGCGCGCTTACGTTCTGCTCCGGCGCCGCGCCGTCGAACACGAACCGAATCC
>DATCIQ010000445.1:0-5433 GCA_036507635.1 Gammaproteobacteria bacterium | reverse complement strand
TGTTCGCGGGCGGCGATCCGTTCGTTCGCCTGATCGACTACAACGGCGGCGGCAGCCTCGCCGAATGGTCGGGCACGCTCGAAAAGGTGCTCGCGCTCGATTTCGACCGCGTGATCCCAGGGCATAGCGAGCTGACGGATCGCACGAGGATGCAGGCGTATCTCGACCAGATCGTCCAAATGCAGGACCTGATCCGCGAGATGCACTCGGCCGGCCGGTCGCCGGAGGATATCCAGACGGCGGTGACCAACGAGTTCGGCCGCATGGCCTTCGTCGTTCTGCCCGGCATCGAGCCCGTGCTCGACGAGCTGCGATAGAGGGCTGCCATCTTCCAAAGCAGGACATTGAGGAGAACACGAAATGCAACGAACGATCACGGCGATTCTGGGGCTCATGGCGGCGACGGCGTTGACGTCGGTTCATGCGGACGTCACGGTGCTGGCGGTTCGTCTTGGCGCGAGCGATGTCGTCGAGCTCGCCAAGTTCTACGATGCGGCGTTCGGCCTCAAGGAGATCGACCGCGTTGGAGAGCCGGCGACGGAGATCATCATGCGTTACGGCGAAACGGTCGCCGCGGCCAAGGACGGCACATCGCCCGAGTTTCTCATTCAGCGTCGCGAGGCGGACGCGGCCAACGACCCGATGGCCCACGCGATCTTTCACGTGTCCGATCTCGCCGCCACGCTGGCGGCTGCGAAGGCCGCGGGTGCAACGACGGAGGGCGACGTGGTCACCGTCCCGATCGGGGGCATGCCGGTGAAGATCGCAACGGTGGTGGATCCAGACGGCAACGTGCTCGAGCTCATGGAGCTGCCCAACGGCGCCGACCACCTCCCGCATCCATAAGGGGACGAGTCTAACGTCGGTCGCTTTCAGCGTGTCAACACCCATCGGATCGAAGCGCCGAGAAACCGCGCGGTTTTAGCTCGCCGCCGACGGCGACAGATCCACGACGACCGCTGCGCGCGACTTCCTGGCCGGAAACTACGTACGCCTCCGGCAAGGCCGTCGTATCATCTCGACCCATGAAGACGGCGCTTCGACGGTGGCCGTATGTGTGCGCGGCGGTGATACTGGCCCAACTGGCGTGCATGGGCGACAAAGCCCACGCCCAGTCCGGTCTGCGCCCGCCCGAGTTCCAAGTGGATCCGACATGGCCGACGATCCCCAACGACTGGGTGCTCGGCGAGGTGACGTCGATCTCGGTCGACCGGAACGACAACATCTGGGTATTGCACGTGCCCCAGTCGATTCCGGAGGATAAGCGCGCGAATGCGGCGCCGCCGGTGCTCAAGTTCGATGCCGCGGGGAAACTGCTGACCAGTTGGGGCGGACCGGGTAACGGCGCCGAGTGGCTCGGACGCGAGCACGGCATCTTCGTCGACGCGAACGACTTCGTGTGGATCGGCGGGCGCGCCGGCTGGCCGCGTGCAAACCCGCCCGGCAACAGCGACGACATGATCATGAAGTTCACGATGGCCGGCGAGCGGGTCTTACAGATCGGCCGTCGCGGACAGAGCACGGGCAATCTCGATACGGAAAACGTGCACCAGGCCACCGACGTCTTCGTCGACACGCAGGCGCAGGAGGTCTACGTCGCCGACGGCTACGGCAACAAGCGCGTCATCGTCTTCGACTCGGAGACCGGGAATTTCAAGCGGATGTGGGGCGCGTTCGGCAATCCGCCGCCATCGACGTTCGCGCCGAACGCCCCGGCGCCGCAACCGCAGACGACGCCCGACGGACCGCCGGAGCTCGGCTTGCCGCACGCGATCAAGGTGTCGCGCGACGGCGTCGTTTACGTCGCGGATCGCATCAACAACCGCATCCAGATGTTCACGCGCGAGGGGAAGTTTCTGAAGCAGGTGCGCGTGGCGAACGAAGGCAGCACCGTCGTACCGGTTCCTGCGGGCTTCGCGTTCTCGCCGGACTTAAACCAGCAGTTCCTCTACGTCGTCGACTCCGGGCCGATGCGCGTCGTGATCTTCGATCGGCAGACGATGACGCAGATCGGCGTCGTTGGCATGAGGGGTACCAACGCCGGCGAATTCGACATCGTGCACCACATGGCGGTCGACTCGAAGGGGAATCTCTACACGGCGGAGATCGTCAACAACCGACGCGCTCAGAAGTTTGTGCCGGCGGGAACGCCGTGACTCGAACCCCAAGACTTAAGACGACGCAGGGATTATGAGACAGGGTTTACGTTGAGCCGGCAGCTTTCCCACGGCATCGAAGACCACCTGACCTCGGCGCCGAAATACCTGGCCAACTGTACGGCGGACATGCCCACATCGCGCCGATGCGACGAACGAAGACAGCGCTCGTTTGCACCGGTTCCGGCGGGCTGTGCGTCCTCGCCGGACCTAAACCCGCAGTTCCTGACTCCAGTAAATTGGACCCGATCAGATAAGTCCTGTATATTGGACGAATGGAATTGGCATCGGTAGGCGCTCTCGTCGCCGCGCGGCGCCGGGCCCAGGGCCTTACGCTCGCCGAGCTGGCCGCCCGCGCGGGCGTCGGGCGGTCGACAGTGGCAGCGCTCGAATCGGGCAAGCTGCCGGAGCTGGGGTTTGGGCGCGTGGCGCGGATTTGCGCGGCCGTCGGTCTCGTCGTCGACGTGCGTGCGCCACTACTCGACGCGCCCATCATTCCACACCGACATTTGACGGAGGCGGCGGGCCGCGAGCTCACCAAAGCCGCCATCGACGACATCATCGTCCGCGGCGACGTTACCGCCTGGCGCAAGTTGTTCAAGGCGATGCGCGGCGACGCTTCGGGGCGAACCGAGCGGCGCGTGCGCGAAGTTTCCGCGGCGATTGCGGCGCAGGACGTGAAGGCCAAGGCCTTCGCCGCTCTGCTGCCGCGCGTGATGGGAACGAACGCCGGGCGTCACCGATGACCAAGCGCAAGCCCTCGCCGGACTGGGAGCTGTTGTTGGCACACGCCGCGGCGCTCCAAACGAAAGTGCCGGGCGCCGTGCTCGTGGGCGGCACTGCCGCGGCATTGCACGCCGGTCATCGCGTGTCGTTCGATCACGATCACGTACTTCGCGGTCTCGGAGCGGATTACGACACCGCGCTCGCGGCGCTCGAGTCGATCGCCGGCTGGCGCACGCGCCGCAAGATTCGCGGCAAGCTGGTTCTCGGCAAGGTTGGAACGATCGAGGCCGGCCTTCGCCATCTGCGCCGCTCGGCGCCGCTCGAGACCACCAAGGTCAAGCTGCGCTCCGGTGCTACGCTCACCGTGCCCACTGTCGCCGAGATCCTCCGTATCAAGGCGTTCCTCTTGGTGGAGCGGAACGCGACGCGCGACTACCTCGACGTCGCCGCGCTTTCGCATCACCTTGGACTGAAGCGTAGCGCCGAAGCACTGAGCGACATGAGCGAGCTGTATGCCGAGTTCGCGGGCGAGGGCGGCGACATGCTGACCTCGGTGCTCGTGAAGCTCGCAGCGCCGGATCCCATGGATCTCGAGGGCGTCGACCTCGCCGAGTACAAGGGGATCGTGCCGCCGTGGAACGAATGGGCGGCGGTCGTCGAGCAGTGCGGCGCGCTTGCAGCGGAGCTCAGCGCGCCATGACCGGCTATTCGGCGCGCAGCGCCTTGAGTGGCTCCACGTTAGCGGCATGCACGTGGGCACAGCGGCTCAAGCGCGTGATCGCAAGCATCGACTTGGTAGGGTTCGGCGTGTCGAGTGAGTGGCTACACGGCGATCGCTTCGAGGATCGTGAGCGCGCGCCGTTGAGCAGGCATCACGGACTAGCCGAGGCGCCTACTCGCTGCGCAACGCGATCGTGGGGTCGACGCGCGCCGCGCCGCGCGGGCCGCCTCTTGCGGCGACATGCCTTGTCGTACGAGATCGGCGCACGCGCGCTCGAAGTAGTCGCGCACCTCCTCGTCGAGCTCGTCGTCAACCTTCGAGCGATCGGTCAGCGCGCGTAGCCCGCGTGCAACCTGACGCCACAGCGACACCGCGCTAGCTCTCCGCCTTGAGCAATCGCGACATGGCGGCAACGCGCCGCTGCCACGATTCGGTCTCGACGTCGAGCTGGCGGCGGCCCGCCGCCGTCAGCGAATAGTACTTTGCCCGCCGCGAGTTATCGGTTTGCCGCCACTTCGCGTCGAGCCAGCCCGCTCGCTCGAGCCGGTGCAGCGCCGTCAGCAGCGAGCCTGGGTTCACTTTGAACACGCCGCGCGAGATCTGCTCGATGCGCCGGCCGATTCCGTAGCCATGCATCGGCGCGAGGCTCAGCGTCTTCAAGATCAGCATATCCAGCGTGCCCTGGATGACGTCGGTAGTCGTCTCGATCATTACGTCTCCGCGACGAGTGCGTGCCGACGATCGTGCTACCTTCTCCTCTTGATTGTCAAGATATGACGCGCAAGGGCCACGAGGTTGTGCGATAGTATTAAAAAAGGAGCGCGGCCTATGAACCCCCTTCGATCCCGAATCGTCACGCCGGCGTTGTTTCTTGCCGTGACGGCGCTCGGCGGCAGCGGATCCGTCCGCGCCCAGGAGACCGGGGCCGCTCCAGCGCAGACGCCGGCTCCCGCGCAAGCGCCGGCTCCCGCGCAAGCGCCGGCTCCCGCGCAAGCGCCCGCTCCCCAAGGCGCACCGCGCGCGGGGGCGCGCGGGCCCGGTCGCCAGGCAACGCCGCTCGGCGACGGCCCCTGGGATTTCGACACGGAGCAGGAGCGCATCCACGTCACGGTCGTGACGAAAGGCCTCGACCATCCGTGGGGGATGACGTTCCTACCTGACGGCGACATGCTCGTCACGGAGCGGCCGGGGCGGCTGCGCGTGATCCGCGACGGCGTGCTCGACCCGACGCCGGTCGGCGGCTTGCCGGCGATTCGCGCCGCGGTCATCGGCGGGTTGCTCGACATCGCGCTGCATCCTGATTTCGAAGAGAACCGGCTGGTCTACTTTGCCTACTCGAAGCCCGATCCGAGCGAGGAGATCCTTGCGACGACGGCCGTCGCGCGGGCGCGCTGGGACGGCGGAGCCATGCTCGAGGAGGTCGAGGACGTCTTCGTCGCCGATGCGTGGTACAGCTCGAAGATCGCCGGCAGCAACAATCGCTGCTGCGGGCAGGGCCCCGCGGACGGCAGCTACGGATCGCGCATCGTGTTCGATGCCGAAGGGCTGCTCTACGTCACGCTCGGCGATCGAAACTGGGGCGAGAAGGCGCAGGATCCGTCGTCGCACTTGGGCAAGATCGTGCGCATCCGCGACGACGGGACCATCCCCGAAGACAACCCCTTTGTCGGCATGGAAGGCTACAAGCCTGATCTCTACACGATCGGGCATCGCAATCCGCTCGGGCTCACGATTCATCCGGTGACCGGCGAGCTCTGGTCGACCGAGTTCGGACCGCGCGGCGGCGACGAGCTCAATCGCATCGAAGCCGGGAAGAACTACGGATGGATC
>DATCIQ010000444.1:0-3412 GCA_036507635.1 Gammaproteobacteria bacterium | reverse complement strand
CGGCGAGTGGTGGGACGGTGCTGTGGCAACTTCCCCTTCCGGCGTCCCGCCGACGCCGAAATAGACTCCCTTGACGCCCTGCTCCGGCGTGATGAAGTACGCGAAATCCTCGGCGCCCATCCCATCGCGAGGCCGATCCACTACGATCTCGGTACCGAAGTGCTCGAGGAACGCGGCCCTCACGATCTCCGCGGTTTCTGCATCGTTGATCGTCGGCGGCGTCGTCTCGGTCGCCGAGCGATGAACCTCGGGCAGTCGATCGTCGGGAACGCCTAGGGATCTCGCGACGCCGTCGGCGACTCGATCAATACTGTCGAGCAGGAGCTCTCGCGTAGCGGGACTATCCGAGCGCACAGTCAATTGCATGTCGACGCGCTCGCCGATGATGTTGTGCTTCGTGCCGCCGTGAATCGCCCCGACAGTGATGACGCCCGGCTCCAAGGGGTTGATGGTCCGGCTCACGACGGACTGAAGGGTCACGACGATCTGCGCGGCGACGAGCACGGGGTCGATGCCTTTGTGCGGATACGCGCCGTGGGCGCCGACGCCGTGTACCACCATATCGACGCTGTCGGAGCTCGAGTACGCGATCCCGAGCGGCACCGTGATCTTGCCGGCCGGATGCAAAGACGACACGTGAAACGCAAGCGCATAGTCGGGTTTCGGAAAGCGTGTATACAACCCGTCCGCGAGCATCGCGCGCGCGCCGGAGATGCGTTCTTCCGCAGGTTGGCCGATCAAGATCAGGGTCCCCGACCACTCGTCGGCGCGCGCAGCCATTTGGCGTGCCGTACCGATCAGCGCCGTCATGTGCACGTCGTGCCCGCAGGCGTGCATGACGGGTTGCTCGATGCCGGCGATATCGACCTGCCGCAGACTCGAGGCATACGGAAGGCCGGATTGCTCTTCGACGGGCAGCCCGTCCATGTCGGCCCGCAACATCACCGTCGGGCCTGCGCCGTTCTCGAGCAGCGCGACGATTCCGGTTCCGCCTACTCCCTCGGTCACCTCATAACCGAGGGCGCGGAGCTCGGACGCAAGCCGTTCCGCGGTCGCGAATTCGCGGAACGAGAGCTCCGGGTTCTCGTGAAAATGAATGAACAGCTCTTCGAGCGTCGCTTCGTAGTCGGCCGCGATGGCTTGCCTAAGAGGTTGAGCGCCGCCAAGAGAAGGCATGAGCGCCAATGCGGCGGCAACAAGCGGCAGTCGAGTCAAAACCTTGGGCATGGTAGCTCCTTGTAAGGCGCGATGACGCTAAGCGCTCTTCTTGATCGCGGGCCACGCCGCGCGCAGATAGTCGATCATCGACCACAGCGTCAGAACGGCCGCGATATAGAGCAGTATCGTGCCGATCTCATAGACCCTGACGCCGAGCAGCGGCCGCTGATGGAGCATCATAGCGATGCCGATCATTTGGATGGCGGTTTTCCATTTGCCGAACCAGGAGACCGCGACGCGCGTATGCGCGCCGATCTGCGACATCCACTCCCTGAGCGCGGAGACCGTGATTTCGCGCCCGATGATGATCGCCGCGACGACGGCGAGATAAGGTTGCGGGTCGCTCTGCACGATGAGCACGAGCGCCGCCGCGACGATGAGCTTGTCGGCGACGGGATCGAGAAACGCGCCGAAGCTCGAAGTCTGGCCGAGGCGGCGCGCGAGATAACCATCGAGCCAATCCGTGACGCCGGCAAGAGCAAAAAGCCACGCCGCGGCCGGATTCGACCATCCTGCGGGCCAATAGAAAAGCACCACGACGAGCGGAATCGCGAGAATGCGCAACCACGTGAGACTGTTCGGCCAGTTGAATCGCATGGCTTTCGTGGCCTAGTCCGCGTGCAAGCGATCGTAGATCGATTGCGCGAGGTCGCGAGAGATGCCTTTGACGCGCGCGAGCTCATCGACACCGGCGCGCGCGACGGCTTGCATGCCGCCGAATTGGCGCAGCAAGTCGCGGCGCCGCTTGGGCCCGAGACCGGCGATTTCTTCGAGCGGCGAAACGGTGAGCCGCTTCCCGCGACGCGCGCGATGCCCCGTGATCGCGAATCGATGCGCTTCGTCGCGCAGTTGCTGGATCACGTGCAGCGCCGGAGAGCTCGGCGGCAACTTGAGCGGCGCGCTCTTTTCGGGGACGTAGAGGCTTTCGCGGCCGGGCTTGCGCCCTTCCCCCTTCGCAACGCCGACCACGCGTATCTGCCCGAGCTGCAAGTCCTTGAGCACTGCGACGGCTTGCGCAACCTGCCCGCGGCCACCATCGATGAGCAAGACGTCGGGCACGGGGACTTCGCCCTTGGCGACATGAGCGTAGCGTCGTCGCAGAACTTGGTTCATGGCAGCGTAATCGTCGCCCGCTTCGATATCTTTGATGTTGAAGCGCCGGTAGTCCGATTTCAATGGCCCCTCGGGACCGAACACGACGCACGCGCCGACCGTCTCCTCGCCGCCCGTATGACTGATGTCGAAGCACTCGAGCCGGCTCGGCACTTCGTCGAGCTCAAGGGCTTCGGCAAGAGCCTCGTACTGCGCCGTGATCGTCGCCGTCGAGCGGCTCTTGAGCTCGGCGCCGTGCCGCGCGTTGGTCAGTGCCATCTCAACCCAACGCGCCCGGTCACCGCGCACACGCCACGTGATCCGCACGCGGCGTCCTGCGCGCTCGCCGAGCATGGCCGCGATCGTGTCTCCCTCGGGCACGGCGCGGCTCACGAGAATCTCGGCGGGAGCCTCGCGGCCGCCGTAATACTGGAGTAGAAATGCGCGGATGATCTCCTCCTCCGTGACGCCTTCCACGAGCCGCGGAAAGTAATTGCGGCTGCCGAGCGAGCGGCCGCCGCGGAAGAACATCACGGCCACACAACACACGCCGCGCTCCAAAGCCATGCCGATCACGTCGAAGTTGCCTTTCGACCGCGACATGAGCTCGAGCGCCTGGACGTTCTTGAGCTTCGCGAGCTGGTCGCGGTACTGCGCGGCGCGCTCGTAGTCGAGCGCCGCGGCGGCGCGCTCCATGCGCTCGCCGATGCTCTGCGTGACGGCGTCGCTGTCGCCTTCGAGAAACAAGACTGCGTTCTCGACGTCGCGACGATAATCCTCCTTTGTGATCAAGGCGACGCACGGTGCCGTGCAACGCCCGATTTGGTGCTGCAAGCACGGGCGGCTGCGATTCGCGAAGTAGCTGTCCTCGCACTGGCGGATCTGAAACAGCTTGTGCAATTGGCTCAACGTTTCGCGCACGGACGCCGCGCTCGGGTACGGCCCGAAGAGCCGGCCCTTCTTCGTGCGCGCGCCGCGGTAGAACGAGAGCCGCGGAAAGTCCTGGTCCGTGCTCAGGTGAATGTACGGATAGCTCTTGTCGTCGCGCAGCACGACGTTGTAGCGCGGCTTGTGCTGCTTGATGAGGTTGCACTCGAGCATC
>DATCIQ010000443.1:0-3242 GCA_036507635.1 Gammaproteobacteria bacterium | reverse complement strand
GCGCACGAGCCCCGCCTTGAAGCGATCCGCTTGGCCGAGCTGAAAGCGAATGCGCTCCGCGGCTTCGCGGAGCTCCGTGTTGGCCGTGCCTTCAGGCCACAGCGCGAGCACGCGCGCTTCGTCCGTGTTGAGCCCCGAACGATCGCCGCGCGCGAGCGACTTCAAGAGGTCGCTGTATTTCTCCACGGCCCGCGACGTCACACGCCGCCGCTCTCGCGGGCTCGGGTTCGACGGGAACTCGAGCGTATCGTAGACGACGTCGAGATTCACGGAATCGTGGAGGAAACCCGAATCAGTCTCGATTTCCGTGTAAACGCGGGTCCAAAACCCAATCGCCGGCTCGAGTGCCGCGGGTCGCGGAAAGAGAGTCTCCGCGCTTTGCGCTGCGGCGACTCCCACCAGTGCAAAGAGCAGTGCAACGACGCCGGCCGCTTTTCCCATAAGAAACCCCGCCTCCCCTCAGTCGATCGTTGGCCCCAATCCCACAGGCCGAATTATGTCCACTACCGCGCCGTCATTCTTTGCACTGCATCACGTTGGCGCCATGCCGTGGACCGCTCGCACCGGCGTTTGCGAAGACGAGCCTTTTTCTCTTAGTTTGCCGAAGGTTAACAAGACTTTATCGCGCAGTCCATGAGCAGCTCACGGGTCTAGCTCAGCGGCAGCATCACGTGCGCGCGAAATCCTTCCCGCAGCCCTAGCTCCCGCTGCCAGCGCTCGAGGCTGGGCCACGCCGGCCGCTCGATGCCCTCGAGCGCAAGCCAGCGGTACGTCACGGCACCCACGGGGATGTCGCCCATCGAGAGCGCGTCGCCTGCGGCGAAGCGGTGCGCGGCCAGGTGCCGATCGAGCATGAGCAAGGCGCTGTTTGCCTCTTCGACAGCCGCGGCGACGGCCGCCGCGTCGCGCTTGCCGGGCGGCGTGCGCACGAGATTCCGGAACGCGATCGAAGTCGGTCCCGCGAGCGTCGACAACTGCCAGTCCATCCATCGTTCGGCGGCGGCGCGTTGGCGCGGCGACTTAGGGTAAAGCCCGCCGAGATCGTGCGTCGCGCACAGGTACCGGACGATCGAATTGGACTCCCACAACGTGAAGTCGCCGTCCTGTATCAAGGGTACCCGGCCATTCGGATTGAGCGCCAAGAACCATTCCTCATTGTTGAGGCCGAATTCGAGTCCCGCATCGATTCGCTCGTAGTCGAGGCCGAGCTCCGCCGCGCACCAGAGAACCTTCTGCACGTTGACGGAGTTCTTGCGGCCCCAGATCTTGAGCACGTCGGCCGCTCAACGATGCGTCAATTCGCGGATGACGGCGGCGTGCCGCGCGTGCTCGGCGATGAGGGCGTCGGCCGGCGGCATTTCGAAGTCCGCAAAGTCGAATCCCGGTGCAACCGTGCAACCGCCGAAAGCCCATGCTGCACCGGGCGCAAGCCGCGCGGCCTGCCACACGCCGGCCCGGACGAGAGCCGTCGGCTCACCATGCTCGAGATCCGTGGTGAGCGCGCGTTTCGAGTAGCGATCTTCGTCGTCGATCGTGTGCAGCTCCAGCGGTCCGCCTGCGTAGAGGTGCCATAGCTCGTCCGTCCAGCGCACGCGATGAAACGCGGAGAACTCGGCGCCGGCGAGCATGAAGTAAATCAGCGTGCCCGCGCATCGGGTGCGCTCATACCCCTCCGGAATCCGCGGATGCGCGGTGTTGAGATCGGATCGGTACACCTCGCGAAAATGGCCGCCTTCGGGATGCGGTATGAGGGCGAATCTCGCGACGATGCGTCTTACGGTTTCATCCATGCCGGCCTCGACTGCTCGCGGCATGGATTATATTCTCTGGCAATGAGAATCATCAGAATTTCGCTGGTCGCGCTCGTCTTGTGCGGCGCGGTGTTCGTTTTGCTCTTGGCTGCATCGATTCATACCTACAACATGCTGACCGACGAGACGTTGATCGCGGAGATCAGATTCGAGCGCACGGGGGAGCGCGAGTATCTCGCGTACTTGAGAACGGGCGATTTTTGCGCCGAAGAGACGCTGCCGATACGCGGCGATCAATGGCGCATCGACGCGGAGTTCCTCAAGTGGAAGTATTGGGCGTCGCTGTTGGGCCTCGATTCACAGTACCGCCTGGAGCGTTTCGAAGGCCGCTACCGCTCGGTCGACGAGCAGAACAGCGCCCCCGTGCTCGCGCACGCGCTCGGCGAGGCGACGGCGGTCGATATCGTCCGAGTCGCGGAGTCCCTGGGAGCGCTCAATTTCCTCGTCGATGCGACCTACGGCGCTTCGACGTACCAGAGTATCGACACGACGCGTATTCACTCGGTTTACAAGACTCCGACCGGCATTTTCACGCGCTCGGTACCGCGGCCGGCCGCGGCAGCTCAGCCCGAGGGGCTCTCGATCGAGATCGATGCCGCCTGCGGCGCAGCCCCCGGGGTATGGCGACGCATCACCGACTGGACCGACAGCGCCGCACGCCGGGCCGTCGCGGCCGTCGGCTAGCGGCCACGGGCGCATCGAGTACACTAAAACGACGATAACGAACGTGGGGATCGATTGAGCGCATTGGACGCATCCTCGGGCGGTGAGCTCCGCTATCAGCACGGGTTCGGCAATGAGCACGAAAGCGAGGCATTGCCGGGCGCGATGCCGATCGGCCAACGCTCGCCGCAGCGTCCCGCGTATGGGCTGTATGCCGAGCAATTGAGCGGCACGTCGTTCACGGCGCCGCGTGCGACGAACCAACGCTCGTGGCTCTATAGAATCCGCCCCTCCGTGCGGCATGGGGCATTCCGCGTCATCGACGACGGCCTGATTCGAAGCGGTCCCGTGGACGAGGTTGCGACGCCCGCCGCGCAGCTGCGCTGGGATCCGTTTCCGATACCGGCGGATGCCGGCGACTTCATCGACGGGCTCGTCACGCTTGCGGCGAACGGCAACCTGCGCATGCAAGCGGGTGCCGGCATTCACATGTATTTCGCGAAGCGCTCGATGACGGACCGGTTCTTCTATGACGCCGACGGCGAGCTCTTGATCGTGCCGCAGCTCGGGCGCTTACGGTTGCACACGGAATGCGGCGCGCTCGACGCGGGTCCCGGAGAGATCGCCCTCGTGCCGCGCGGCATGGTGTTTCGCGTCGTGCTGCTCGATGGCCCGTCGCGCGGCTACGTGTGTGAGAATTACGGCCGGAGCTTGCACTTACCGGAGCGTGGGCCCGTGGGTTCCGACGGCTTCGCGAACCAGCGCGAC
>DATCIQ010000442.1:0-10234 GCA_036507635.1 Gammaproteobacteria bacterium | reverse complement strand
CTTCGCGGCAAGCGCGTGGCGTTGCTCGCGCATCCGGCGTCCGTGACGGCGGATCTCACGCATTCGCTCGATGCGCTCGCGGCGCTCGAGGGCGTGAAGCTCACCGCCGCTTTCGGTCCGCAGCATGGGCTGCGCGGCGACAAGCAAGACAACATGGTCGAGTCGCCGACGTTCAACGACCCGGTGCACGGGATCCCGGTGTGGAGCCTCTACGGTGAGGTGCGGCGGCCGACGCCCGAGATGATGGACACCTTCGACGTCTTGCTCGTGGATCTGCAGGATCTCGGCTGCCGGATCTACACGTTCATCACCACGCTGCGTTACGTGCTCGAAGCCGCAGCGACGCACGGTAAGGCGGTGTGGGTGCTCGATCGTCCCAATCCGGTGGGGCGGCCGGTGGAAGGGCTCAAGTTGCGCGCGGGCTCCGAAAGTTTCGTCGGCGCCGGTCCGCTGCCGATGCGGCACGGTTTGACGCTCGGCGAGCTTGGGCACTGGTTCGTGCGCACGCTTAAGCTCGAGATCGACTATCGCGTGATCGAAATGCGGAACTGGCAACCGGGGAAAGCGCCGGGCTTCGGCTGGCCGCTCTACGAGCGCACATGGATCAACCCGAGCCCGAATGCGGCGAATCTCTGGATGGCGCGCGCGTATGCCGGCACGGTGATGGTCGAAGGCACGACGCTGTCGGAAGGCCGTGGGACGACGCGCCCGCTCGAGCTCTTCGGCGCACCGGATGTCGACGCGCGCAAGTGGCTCGCTAAGATGCAGTCGCTTGAGCGTAACTGGCTGCACGGCTGCCGCTTGCGCGTCTGCTGGTTCGAGCCGACGTTTCACAAGCACGCGGGCAAGCTCTGCGCCGGAATCCAAATCCACACCGAGGATTCAAGCTACGATCACGCGGCCTTCCGGCCGTGGCGGCTACAGGCGCTTGCGTTCAAAGCGCTGCGTCGCTTGCAACCGGGCTACGCGCTGTGGCGCGACTTCCCGTACGAATACGTCCGTGATCGGCTGGCGATCGACGTGATCAACGGCAGTCCGCTGCTGCGCGAGTGGGTCGACGATCACGACGCAATACCGGCCGATCTCGATGCCCTCGCAGCGGCGGATGAGAACGCGTGGTTGCAGGAGCGCGCGGCGTTCCTGATCTATCCGGGCTAGATTTGGCCCGCCACTGCCCACGGAGGAACCGTCGCGCGAGTCCGCAACGGGCTCGCCTCGATCGCCGTCGGAAGCCGCGCTCGCCGAGCGCCGTACGCGCCGAAACGTTACTCGCAAGGCACCGGGTTCCAGCCCGACCGGTCAGGTAGCCTCTTGAAGCTCGACGACGTGATGAACTCTTCGCTGAGATAGACCGGATCGTCGACGATGCTCGTGACCGTGAGCCACTCCTCGCCGAAGTCCGCGTGATGGTCGAAGTACTCGGTCAGGACCGTTCGCTCGCTGTACGGCACGCCGTTCTTGCGAAGGTAGCCCGGCGCGAGATTCGTCGTGACGACGGTGAGATGGGAAATCTCGGGCCCGATGTTGACGAACTCGAAACGGCCGCCGGGGTTGCCTTCCCAGCGCGCCACCGAATGGCCTTGCAGCGACGGCGATTCCGGATCGGGCGCTTCGTCCTCGAAATGCAACAGTCGCGTCTGCCGGCCGTGATCCGCTTCTACTTCAAGCGTTCGATCGTCGGCCCACGTAATGTGCAGACGCAACGGCATGCGCATCAGACCGGCCGCGCCGTACGCTTTGCAGCCCGCAGCCTGTTCCGCCGGATCCCACTCGTCGGCGGCAGCGCGGCCGCGCGCATTGAGCGGCACGCTCGCATAGTCGCCTTTCGGCGGCGTCACCATGCGCCAGCGCCAGTCTTCGGTGATCACGGCTACCCAATACCCCGTCGGATCGAACGGCGCGAGCTCGCGCGGCGTCGCGTTCTGCGCGTGCGCCGCCGCTGCAAGCAACGCTCCGAGCAGCCCAGGGACCAGCGCACGAGCAACGGTGCGCATCATTCGGTTCCGCTCAAGTCGCGATAGACGGCCTCGACGAAGTCCTCGCCGGTCCAGTCGTCGTTGGCTCGGCCGTACTGCCAGTCGTAGCCGAGTGTCGGACGCGTCGCCTGTACTTCGCGCAGCGACAGGCCGTTGTCGATCCCGTCTTTGACCCGGTCGCGAACTATGACGACCATGTCCCGGTATTCGACGACGTCGGATTCATCAGACAGCCGGCCGCGGCCGGGAATGACCATCGTGCCGCCCTCTTGCAGGAATGCGGGGACGGCGAGATCGATGATCGCGTTGAGCCCGTCGATCACGCCTTGCACGCTGCCGCCTGCATCGAGGTCGCTGAACGGAAACTCGTGGATCCTGAAGAGATCGCCGGCGCTGATGACGTCGGAGCGGCGGAAATACACGATGCTGTCGCCGTCCGTGTGGGCGGCAGGGTGATGAAAGATCTGCACGCTCTCGCCGTTGAAAAACAGGTCTTTGCGGTCGGTGTAGAAAACGTCGGTGGGCCAATCCCGGGATTCTCTCGGCGGCGTTGCCGAGCTCATCGAGAGCAGCACGTTCTCATGCGCGATGATCTTCGCGCTCGCGCCCAAGCTTTCTTCGTCGACGGCCGTCACGACGTTGCCCCCGACTATCGATCTGCCGAGCTCTGCGAGCCGCGCATTGCCGCCCGTATGGCTCGCGTGCGCATGCGTGTTGACGATGAGCCGGATGGGCTTCGCGGACAATCGCGCGACCACTGCGTAGATCTCGTCTGCGAGCTCGGCGCTCAACGAGTCGACGATCAAGATGCCGTCGTCGCCTGCCTGAACGGTCGTGTTGCCGGCCGGCGTATGCAACAGGTAAACGTTGCCCTGCACGTGCAGAACGTCGATCGCGCCGTGCTGGCCGAACGCGGCGGAACTTGCGGCGACGGCTGCAGCGGCAATGGCGAGTAGGGCTTTCACTCGATGAAGTCCGGATACATCGTCTTAGGTCCGCCCATCACGCCATCGAGCGGCAGGTCGTACATCTCGGCGTATTCACGCAGATTCGGGTTCTCGCCCGGCAGGTAATGCGGCACCGCGTGCCGCGGGAGCGAGACCTCCTCGCCCGGATCGCACGGGTAAGGCGCGATGACTTGGTAGGGTGCCAGCACCCAGTTTTGACTGCGGATGAACGGCTCCGTGAGGAACGCCGGATCCTCGATCACGCTGATGTGCGTGAGCTGATGGCCGTGCCGTATGAAGTGCTCGCGAAGCACCGCGTCTTCGCTGCGCGGCAAGCCGTTGCGGCGAATCCATCCGGGCTTGAGATGCGTGGTGGTGACGGTCAACTTGTTGCCGTCCCAAACGCCTGTCGAAAACCCCTGCCACGTATGCGCCGCATAGGGCGGCGGGTGCTCGCGGCCGTCCATCCAGATCGTGCGCTCGGTTCCCCACGCGCTGGTGTGCATGTGGATGGCGACGAGTGCTTGAGTCTGACGATCGATGTCCTTCCAGATCCGCATATGCGAAGGACCGCGGGTCGCGTAGTCGGCGGGATGCGGGACGCATTGGTGCTCGAGCACCGAGAGAATGGATGCGTTCCAGCTTTCGGCGCGCCGCCTGGCTGCTTCGTTGATGGGGACGCCGTGATATTCGCCGAGCCACGGCCCCGGGATTCGTTCGGGGAAATCTTCGTGGTAGCGCGGCGCCCATTCGCCCGAGAGGTCCGTTTCGGCGCTGACCCACTCGGCGGCCGCCAAGTGCATTGCGAGGAGGGCCGCACATGTGTTCAGGGCCCGGTACTTCTTCATTGCGGACACCGGCATCTCGTTTCGTACGCAGTATCCCATTTGTTGTTCTGATTCTTGTCCACGTTCGTCCCCAATGCGAAAAATTCGTCGTCCGGCGAGCTAGCTTTCGCTATCTAGCGCCCGCCGAGGTTCCGGTAGACCGCTTCGATGAACTGCTGCGTCGTCCAGAGACCGCTCGCGGCCCCGTAGCGGCCGTCGTAGTCGCGCGTCGGCTGCGCCGCTTGCACCTGGTTGAGGCTCATGCCAGAGTCGACCATGCTCTGAATGCGATCGCGAACGATCGTCAGCATGTCGCGGTACTCGACGACGTCGGCTTCGTCGCAGAGCCGGCCGTGCCCGGGCACGATCAATGTGCCACCCTCCTGCTTATCCGCCGGCACGGCGATTTTGATGATCCGGTTGAGCGCGGCAATGATGCCCTGAATGCTGCCGCCGGCCGCCTCGTCGATCAGCGGGTAGGTTGTGGTGACGAACACGTCGCCGGCGCTGATCACGTCCGACGCCCGGAAATACACGATGCTGTCGCCGTTCGTGTGCGCGTTGGGCTGATGCAGGATCTGCACGGCCTCGCCGTTGAAATACAGATCCTTCTGGTCGCCGAAAAACGTATCGGTCGGCAGCGCGTCGGAAGGCAGGGCCGGCTCCTGCGCCGCCAGAGCGAACAGCACGTTCTCGTGCGCGACGACCGCGGCGCCCACACCGGCGTCGCTGATGGCGCCGGAAACGTTGCCTCCGGCAATCGTGCTGCCGGCCTGCGAGATGGGCTCGTTGCCGCCCGTGTGGTCCGGATGGGCGTGCGTGTTGATCACATAGCGGATCGGCTCGTGCGACAAGCCGCGGATCGCGGCCAGTATCTTGCCGCTCAGAGGCGCGAATTGCGTATCGACGATGAGCACACCGTCGTCGCCGATCTGAACCGTGGAATTCCCTAAAGGCCCGACGAGCATGTAGACATTGCCCTGCACGGGCAGCACGTGAATCTCCGCGCTCGAGAAATCCAGCTGCGCGCCGGCCGGGCCGGCGATCACGACGGCGGCGAGCGCGGCACCGAACGCGAACCCGCCCGCGATCGTGGAATTCGTTCCGTATCGATTCGTCCTGCTCATGGAATCGGAGCTCGATCGTCCCTGCACGGCTTCGGGTTCCAGCTCGAATCGTCAGGCTCGCGTTTGAAATGCGAGCTCGTGACGAAACGACTGGTCAGATAGACCGGGTCTTCGACGACCGTCGTCGCGACCAGCCACTCGTCGCCGTTCGGCGCCTCGAAGCGGTCGAAGTACTCGGTCAACGTCGTCTGCTCGCTGTACGGAACGCCATTGCGTCTGAGCCAGCCCGCCGAGAGATTCGTCGTGATCACCTTGAGCGAGCCGCCCGGCGGCGGCGCGACGCCGGGCCGCGGCCGTCCGCGGCGCGCCGGAAGCTGCCATTCGGCCGTCGAGTCGCCTTGCAGGGTCGGCGGGCTTAGCGCCGCCGGGCCGGCGCCGCTTTGCGCGGCGCGGGCCCGGCTCCGGAAGTGCAACAAGCGCGTCTGCATGCCGGCGTCCGTTTCGAGCCTGAGGATCTCGTCCGACTCCCACTCGATCCGCAATCGAGTCGGCATGCGCAGCAACCCGGCTGTGCCGTAGGCTTTGCACGATCCATCCTCGGCCGGTTCCCAGGCATCGGCAAGCGCCCTCCCCTCTGCGCTCAGCATCGTGATGCTCGTGTAGTCTCCCTTCGGGGGCGTAACCATGCGCCAGCGCCAATCTTCGTTGACGATGGAGACCCAGTAGCCGGTCATGTCGAACGGCGCGGCCTCCCTTGGCGGGGGCGGGGGCCCGTCGAACACGGGCGGCGGAAACTGCGCCCGCGCACCGAGTAGCGGAACCAGAGCCAACGCGAGCGTGCACGGCCAACCCATGCTCGGGCGCGCGCCCGGTCTCATCGGATCGTCTCCGCGTACTCGGGGAGCGCGGTCTCGGCACCGCCGCGCGTCGCCTCGAACGGCAACGCGTGCGCTTCGGCGAACTCGGTGATGAACGGGTTCCGCCCGGGCAGGAAGTGCGGCACATAGCCGTCGTCGCGGTCGACCTCGACGACCACCTCGCAGGGATACGGGTCCATCGTGCCGTTCGGCGAGAGCTGGAATCCGTTGGTCTTGACGAGCGGCTCGGTCAGATAGACCGGATCTTCGATGATCATGACGTGAGTGATGAGATCGCCGTGGCGATGGAAGCGGTCGGTCATCGTGGCCCGATCGCTGAGCGGCAGACCGTTGCGGCGCATCCAGCCGGCCTTCAGGTGCGTCGTGCGCACGACCAGCACGTCGCCTTCGAAGCGTCCCGTCGAGAACCCCTGCCAGGTGTGTCGGGCGTACTCGGGCGGATGCGGCCGGCCGTCCATCCAGATCTCGCGGTGCTGCGCCTGCCAGGCGATATGCGTATGGATCTTGACCAGCGCCTGGGTCGTCTCGTCACGCTCTTCCCAGATCCGCAGCGTCCCGACACCGCGGAAGCCGTAGGTCGATGGATGCGGCTTGCACTGATGCTCGGGCACGGAGAGCAACGACGCGTCCCAGCTCTCCGCCCTGAGCCGCGCGGCATCGCTGATCGGCAGGCCCAGGTAGTCGCCCATCGCCGGGCCCGGAAGCCGCTCCTCGAAATCCTCGTGGAAGATCGGATCCCAGTACCCGACCAGGTTGAGCTGGGCCGAGGCGCTCGCAGCCACCCCGACCGTCGCCGCCAGCAACGTGGCGAATCGAACCCGTTTCAAAGTCATCGCCCCCCAGAGTCCAGGCCGTACTCTGCCATAGACGGGCAATTCGGGCACGTGGGGCCGATCCAGGGAAACTCATCGTGCCCGGAGCGCCGCCTGCCGGCTCGGATCGCTCGCGAGTCCGAGCTGCGCGCTCGGGGCCGATCCCGGACGAGACGTGCCGGAACCGATCCGCATACGTTACGTCATGTTTCGCGGCGCTCGCTCGCCTTCCGGTCGCAAGCGACGCCCGCCGTCGGCGGTCGGCTGGACTGCCTTTCGCAATTGCTAACCGTGCCGACATGCATCTTCTGATGCACCGGCACCGCGAAGTACGATCTCGCTCAATTCGGCGCGTGGCATAGATTGCTCACGCGGGTGCTCTGACCCAAGGAGAACCTCGAGCGGCGCGCCGCGCAGTGATGGCAAACGCCGAGGCATACGCTCTACTATCCTGCCACCCCAAGCATGCGAGCGATGCCTGAATCGGAAGTGATCCGCGATACGCTGAGCCGCGCGGGGCTCCGCCAGATGGCGGGGCTCGGCTTGATCGGCGCGCTATCGTTCGTCGGGCTGCTGGCCGCGCTCTCCTGGGCGTCGTCGCTGACCAGCGGCAGCGTCGAGACTTTCGGGGCCGTCGATATCGAAGCCAAGGCGATATCGACCGTGATCCGCAACGAGCCTCCGCAGCTCGACAGCACCCGGATGCAAGACGTCGTGAGCGGGATAATCGTCGGTCACGTCATGGAAGGTCTGGCGCGGTACGACGCGACCGGCGGCGTGCTGCCGGGAGTCGCCGAGCGGTGGGAGATCCGTCCGGACGGCGCGACCTTTTGGCTCCGGCCCGATTCACGCTGGAGCGACGGCCAGCCGGTCACGCGAGCACGTCGCGCAAGGCTTCCGTCGCGAACTCGAGCGTGATCGGTTGACCGGTGAACCGTGCATTCGCAAGCACGCGCCGCAACGCGCCGCGCACGACTTCGTGTTCGCGTGGCGGACCACGGTCGATCCCGAGACCGCGTCGCAATACGCGTTCATCATGTACGTGATCAAGAACGCGGAAGCGATCAACAACGGCACGCTGCCCCCCGACGTGCTCGGAGCGCGCGCGATCGACGCTCGCACGCTCGAGGTCGAGTTCGAGAATCCGGCGCCCCACTTCGACAAGCTCGTCGCGTTCCAAACGTTCCTCCCGATTCGCGAGGACTTCTATCGCAGCCGCGACGGCCGCTACGCGGCCGACGTCGAGGACTTGCTGTTCAACGGCCCGTTCGTCATGACGCGCTGGGTCCATGGCTCGAACATCCGGCTCGAGAAGAACCAGGATTACTGGAACCGCGACGCGATCCAGCTCAACCGGATCGACATCCCGTACATGACGCCGGACAACACGGCGCGCCTGAATCTGTACCGCGACGGGCAGGTCGCCGATGTCGATCACCTCTCCGCCGAGGCGCTCGACCAAGTGCTGCAAGAGCGTTGGCCGCTCGGACGCTTCAGCGACGGCAGCGTTTGGTATCTCACGATGAACCAGCGCCCGGAACGGCTCACGGCGAACTATCATTTACGCAAGGCGCTCCAGCTCGCGAACGACAACGGCGAGCTGCTCTACAAGGTCCTGAAGATACCGAGCTACACGCCGACAGACTCGCTGTTTCCGGCCTGGCTGCGCGGCGCGCAGGGATTGTTCCGGCAAGAGCATCCGGCGCCGGTGGTGACGCCCGACGTGGGCTGGAGCCGCGGCCGGCGAAGCGCCGGGGCGGCCGCCGGGGGGATCCGATCGGTTACCGCGCCGGGAAGGGAGCCTCCGGCTCGGCCGGCTTCGCGATCGCCGTCCCGTCCCGCAGCGACCCGTCGAGCGGGCCCGGCCGCAGGTGCCCGTCGTAATAGTCCTTGTTGTTGTCGGTGCAGGCGTACTCCATGATGACCCAGTCCGTGGGCGCCAGATTCATGTCCCACGAGGCGGTCCACGGCCGCGTGTAGAACTTCGGGTCGTCGATCGTCTGTTCGTACAGGATCTGGTTGGCGCTGATGCGCCGCCACCGCTCGGTGAGCTTCATCGCGTCGCTGTGGCGGTTGCCGTGGTCGTCGAGCCACGTCCGGTCGGTGAAGTTGATCGTGTCGATGACCAGCGTGTCGCCCTCCCACCGCCCGATCGAATGGCCCAGCAGCGACGGTTCCCAGCCCTTGGCATGCGTGCGCCCATCGGTGTAGATCACCCGGAAATTGTGCATGTACTCGTAGAGGAAGACCACCTTGTCGGGCAACTGGACGATCTGCATCGGGTAGGGCGAGCTGTTGACGCGCGGCACGCCGGGGAGGATGCAGCGGGTCGTCGGGTCCACTTCGTTCCAGACGTTGTTGTACGCCTTCAACCCGGCGGGCGTGAACGGCAGCGGCTGGTTCTGTCCCGCGGTATTCAGCACGAGCCCCTTGTTCCACACGCCGGACAGATCGGCCCGTCCCTCGGGCGTGCGGGGCGCCGGCGTCCCGTCGGGCACCACCTTGTCGGGCGGACGCTCCCGGGCGCCTTCCGGCTGCTGTGCCGCGGCCGGCGCGGCAGACAGCAGCGCGGCGAACAGGACCGCGACCACGATCGGGCGAGGCATGCGAGTCAGCATCGTGTCACTCCTTACTTGGGTTCGGAGGGCGCTCCGGGGCCCCCATCGCCTGCCGTTCCCACGAACACCTCCCGCCCGTCCGGCAGCTTGAACGCCCGCGCGTTGCACGTGTTGGACCCGTCTTTGGCCTGGTAGCCCTGGATCGTCAGCTCCTGGCCGAGCTTCAGCGTGTCGCGGTTCCAGCCCTTGCGCGTCATCGGATTGGGCGCCCCGCCCTCGCACTGCCAGGGCGTCACGGTTCCGTCGGGATTCCGGGCGTCCAGATAGACCCAGATGTGCGGGTTGCGCCACTCCACCTTGGTGACGGCGCCGGTGACGACGACCGGCTTGTTGCCGTCGAATTCCCCGGCGAACGAATGGTGCGCGCCGACGCGTGCTCCGAACCCGAGGGCGGCGACCGCGAGGAGAAGGCCCCACCTCTTTCGCATCGCGATGGCTCCTTGATGCGCGACTGATGCCCCGACTGATAGAGGCTTTTGCGAATGGTGTAAATCCGACGACCGGCTCATCTCGTCTGATGCACTTGCACTACGGCCGATAGAGCGAGTCCAACACCATGAATTCGTTCCACCCGCGGTGGCCGCAATCCGCACATCGCGATGACTGATTCGCTCTGGAGGGAGCGGCAACGAGGAGATCGCCTCGGTCGAGCACGGGCCGGCCTCTCTTGCAGCGAAACACGTGGGTGAAAAAACGCGAGACAACTTCGCTATTCTTTGGCTCAACTTGGTCATTCTTTGGCGACTCCGCATGTTTCTAAAGGCAGTCGCGCGCTACTTTGTTTGGATATGCCGCAGATCGACGTAGCGAAGGCCCCGGCTGGCGAACACACGAAGTCGTAGACAAATCAGAACTTGACCCCCGGCTAATCGGGCGACCGAATGGTGGTTCTCTGTCACCGGCCGGCCCGGCACCACCGGTCCCAGGGTGAACGAGGGTGGTCGATCCGGTCGCTCAACCGGCGCCTAGTGCGGTTATCACGGCGTGTTTGCACCGGCGAGCGCGCTGCGGGGACGGGTGGTGCCGAGCGGGCGGGGTCGTCGGCGGGCGGGCCGCGCCGGCGCCAGGCCCAAGGCGCCGGAGCAGACCGGGATCGAGCGGCATCGCGC
>DATCIQ010000441.1:0-7293 GCA_036507635.1 Gammaproteobacteria bacterium | reverse complement strand
GCGGCCACGCGGAAGCGCGGCTCCGCCGCAAAGCTCCAAATTTCATCGGCGGGCCAGGGATCCACCACTGCGGCGCGTGCGAGCATCGCAACGGGCGCCGGCGAGCGTGCGCGCAGCGTCACTTGCCAGCTGCCCGGACGGATTTGCACGCGCAGGATGCCATCGGGCGTGAGCTCAACCGGCAGGTCAGACTGGAGCGCCTCTCCCACGAAGCCCGTGACGCCGGCGCCCTCGAGCATGACCTCGCGGCTCTGTCCCGCCACATCGAGCCGGACGATCGTTTCCAAACGCATCGGCAGCGTGTCGCGCAAGCGGCGATGCACGATGACGTCGAGCCGATCCTCCTCGACGTCCGCATCGGGACGAAGGCCGAGCCACAGCGTGCCGCCGTCGATCTCGGGATTTGCGACCGTTTGTCCATTGAGAGTGAGCGCCACGAGCCCCGTCTCGGCGGGAATCAAGATCGAGGCCGGCCGGGTTGCCCACGCGAGCTCGCCGGCAACGGGGTGCGTGCCGCGCGTGAGACGCAACATCGCGCGCCCGCCGCGCGTCACCACGGCCTGGGCGTTGCCGTCGACAGTCACGCCGCCCGGCCAGTATTCCGCATTGCCGGGCAGCGGCACCCAGTCATCCGCGTAAAGCGTCCAGCCTTGCGAAAACTCGGCGCCCGCAGGGCCGACGTCTATGCGCAATGATCCGGGCCACGCGCAAAGGTGGCTCGCCGCCTGCTGCGGCTGTTCGCCGTTTCGCACCGGGCAGGCCCGAAACTCTTCGCCATAGAGCACCCAGTTTCGCCACGGAAGAAGCGCCTCGGGCACATCGATCTCTTGTGCGGCGACCGGCAGCACGGCGAGCACGGGAATCAAGCGGATAAGGCGGCCCAATATACGCATGGCGGTCCCCCCGGACCTCAGGTCGCGCCTAATATACGCGATGAATCGAGAAGTCCGATTGCCGCCGCCGTTTCACGTGACGTGAGCCGTGCACGGGGCGCGACGGCCGGGATCGACCATCATGGCCGTCAGCGTTAAGCGCCGCGCGTGAGCGCCGGAACCGATGCCAGACAGCTTGAAGTTGGTCGATTCACTCGCTTGTCCGCGCTGCGACCGGACGCCGCTCGAGACCGGCGCCGACGGCGTGCGCTGCGGCGGCTGCCGCATCGACTTTCCGTACGTCGGCGGCATTCCATGGCTCTTCGCCGAGCCTACTGCCACGCTCGGCGAGTGGCGCGGCCGTCTGCACTTCTCGTTGCAGAAGCTCGAGCATGAGCACGGGCGGCTCCTCGCGGCACAAGCGCGTGCAGCAAGCTCGAATCTGACGCGCGGACGCCTCGAACGGCTCGCTGCCGCGACACGTGACCACGCCGCGCGGCTTAAAGCCCTGCTCGCACCGCTCGCAATCGAGCTGTCGACGGCGAGCTACGAGACCTACCTCGCGCTGCGCACGCGGCTGCCCACCGACCAGGGTCTCACGACCTACTACGACAACGTGCACCGCGACTGGGTCTGGGGCGACGAAGAGAACGACGCCGCGCACGCGATCGTCAATGAGGCGCTACAAGAGATGCCGCCCGGCAAGCTTCTCGTGCTCGGGGCCGGCGCGGGCCGCCTCGCCTACGATCTCCATGAGCGCAATCGGCCGCTCATGACGGTCATGCTCGACTTCAACCCCTTATTGCTCACGGTCGCGCAACAGGTGACACGCGGCGCGGCCCTTGAGCTCTACGAGTTTCCGCTGGCGCCCATCGATCTCGAGCACCAAGCCGTGCTCAGCACGTTGCGCGCGCCGGCGCCCGCGCGTAAAGGTCTTCACTGCGTGTTGGCCGATGCGCACCGTCCGCCGTTCGCCAAAAGCAGCTTCGATACGGTGATCACACCGTGGCTCATCGACATCTTGCCCGAGCCCTTCGAGGTTTTTTGCGGCCGCGTCAACGCCCTGCTCGCTCCCGAAGGTCGCTGGATCAACTTCGGCTCGTTGAGCTTTCATGCGTCCGATCCCGCGCTTCGCTACAGCCGTGACGAATGCGTCGACATCGTCGCGCAAACCGGCTTCGCGGCGCCGCGTGTCGCGGAGAGGGTCATTCCTTATATGTGCTCGCCCGCGAGCCGGCACGGGCGCCGGGAGCGCATCTTCTGCTTCGCGGCAACCAAGCGCGCCAACGCGGGCAAGGTGCCGCGCCACGAGGCGTTGCCCGACTGGCTCGTGCTGGGCCGTGAACCCGTGCCGCAGCTCGATTCCTTCCGTACGCAAGCGGCCGCAACGCGCATCCACGCGTTCATCATGTCGCTCATCGACGGGCGCCGCTCATTGGGCGACATGGCGCAGGTGCTCGCCGACCAGAAGCTCATGACGCGCGAGGAAGCCGAGCCCGCGATTCGTTCTTTTCTCGCGAAAATGTACGAAGAGAGCCGCCGCGGCGGCTATTGATGCGCGGAACGCGGGTCGGCGAAGGTCGCCTGCAGCTCCGCGACGATCGATAGCGCGATCGACTCCGGGGTATCCGCGCCGATATCGAGCCCCACGGGACCTTTGAGCGTCGCGCGCAAGGCGGTGCCGCGGGGTCCGAGCTCCGCAAGCAAGCGCTGCTTGCGTGCCGGCGGACCGAGCAGGCCGACGTAGCGCGCACGCACGTCGGCAAGCTGCGCAAGATAAGTCCGATCCGTCGCCAAATGATGGCTCATGACGACCACCGCATCGAACGCATCGAGCTCGAGCGTTCGGGCAAGCGCGTCGGGCTCAATCGTGCGCACGTCATGAGCGCGCTCGAATCCCGCGCGCTGCGTGTAGGCCGGCCGATGGTCCGCAACCGTTACCATCCAACCCAAGTCGGACGCCAAACCGACGAGCGGAATCGCATCGAGCCCCGCGCCGAGCACGAGCAAGCGCGGAATCGGCTTGATCGGCGCAGACAATACGGCCACGCCCGACGCATCCTTGGCGTATGTTGCGCGACCGGTCGCGAGAGCCCCGTCGCAGAGCGACGCGAGACGTGCGGCCCACGATCCTGACACTCCGAACGTTTCGCTCGCGCCGCCGCTGCGGACCAACGTGGCGCCGCAGACGAGATCCGGTTGTTGCGATTCGACGACCGTCGCGATCGCCGCGGCACGCCCCGACAACATGCAACGCGCGATCGCGGCGAACGGCTCGTAACCTTGATCGGCATACATGGGTTGCAGGAAAACTCTGAGCAAGCCGTTGCAGCCGATGCCGAGGCCCCACAGCTCGTCGGCTTCATCGCGCAGGTCGTATGTGACGGGCATCGCGCGCCGTTCGGCTGCGCACTTACGCGCGCGCTCGGCGAGATCGCCCTCGAGGCAACCGCCGCTCACGAGCCCCTGGTAGTCGCCGTGCGCAATGAGAATGCCGTGTCCCGCTTTGCTGTACGTCGAGCCGAGCGTTTCGTACACGGTAGCCAACACGATCGGACCGCCGGAACGGCGCCATTCTTCGAAGGTCTGCACGATGCGTCGCGAGCTCATGGGTTGCGCGCACGATACAACGTGCGATGAAAATCCGGTAGGAGCGGCGTCTTTGCAGGAGCGAGCTTGGCTCGCGATTCCTGAAGAGTCGCGAGCGAAGCTCGCTCCTACAAGTAACCCGCAAGATCGCGGCCTTAAGGCCGCTCTACACTCGGTTGCGCAGTGCGCTGCACCCCCTTAGACTGCCGAGGCGCGATTCCTTGAGATCGCGGCCGGAGGCCGCTCCTACACGCCGTGAGCCGACCCACACGCGAACAAGCCGAAGCCGCAGTCCGCACGCTGCTCCTGTGGATTGGCGACAACCCCGACCGCGAGGGACTCAAAGGAACCCCGACGCGCGTTGCGAGCGCGTTCGAGGACTGGTTCGGCGGCTATCGTGAGGATCCCGTCGAGTTTTTGCGCCGCACGTTCTACGAGGTCGACGGCTACGACGAGATGATCGTGCTGCGCGACATAAGCTTCGAATCTCACTGCGAGCACCACATGGCGCCGATCATCGGCAAGGTCCATATCGGCTATTTGCCCGATCGCAAAGTCGTCGGGATAAGCAAGCTCGCACGCGTCGTCGAGACCTTTGCCCGCCGGCTCCAAGTGCAGGAGTCCATGACGGCCCAGATCGCGCACTGCATTCAAGACGTGCTCAAACCGAAGGGCGTCGGTGTCGTCGTGGAAGGCACGCACCAATGCATGACGACGCGTGGCGTGCGCAAGCACGGCGTCGCGATGATCACGAGCCAGTTGCTCGGCCATTTCCGGTCCGATCCGCGCACTCGCGCCGAGTTCTTGACCATCATCGGGCGCCCGCACGGCGTCACGTAAGCTCCGGGCTCCACGCCCGAGCTCAACATAAGGCCCGTCGTTGACCCGCGTGAATGGGGCGGGAAGTGACGCCGCACGTCAGCGTTTGTCTACATAAACCAAGAAATCGACGCTTGCACGCCTCGAAACAGGTCGTGGCATAGCTCTTGCTTCTTATAACTTGAGACGGGCAGCACTTGCACCAGTGGGGTATGCAGTGAGCGTACGCGTCGTCAGTCAGGACTCTGCACAGCCGTGCCCGGCGACGGACTTCGTCCGCGTCTGCACGTGCAGCGATCCCAATGACGATACCGTCACGCTCGCGACCATTCAGCGGGTCGTCGAGAAACGCGACACGAAGAAACCCGGACCGAAGTGGTTCATCAAGACGCTCATCTCGGAGTGCCCCATGACTCCGGATGCGGCGTTGGGTTTCGCCACTTGTTACGCGGAGCGCAAAAGAATACCCGTCGTTTGTACCGAGTTCCCCGGCTCTGTAGGAGCGAGCTTCGCTCGCGATTCCTGAAGAGTCGCGAGCGAAGCTCGCTCCTACAAGTAACCCGCAAGATCGCGGCCTTAAGGCCGCTCCTACGAATCCGCGCCGTAATCTTTGAGGCCCGCCCAAGGCTTGAGCCGCGGCGAGTCGATCGCGAACAGCGCGAGCAGGCGCGCGACCGTCTGATCGACCATGGCTTCGATGCTGTCGACGGCGGCGTAAAACGCCGGCACCGGGGGAAAGATGATCCCGCCCATCTCGGTGACTGTCGTCATGTTGCGCAGGTGCACGAGATGCAACGGGGCCTCACGCGTCAGCAGCACGAGACGCCGGCGCTCCTTGAGCACGACGTCGGCCGCGCGTGCCGCGAGCGTGTCGGTGACTCCGGTCGCGATTGCCGCGAGCGTCTTCATCGAGCACGGCGCGATGATCATGCCGTCGGTATGAAACGAGCCGCTCGCGATCGTCGCGCCGATGTCGCGGTCGGAATGCACGACGCCGGCGAGCGCCTCGACGTCGCTCCGGCTCATCTTGAGCTCGGCGGCGACATTGAGCATACCGGCACGCGACAAAACCAAATGCGACTCCACGCTTGCGTCGCGCCTGAGCTCTTCGAGAAGGCGCACGCCGTAGACGGACCCGGTCGCACCCGTGATGGCGACGATTATTCTTCGCATTGCGCGCGAGCATAGCACGTGGCTACATTAGCGCCCCATGGACCAACTCGAGCTCGGGCCGTTAGGCTTAAGCGTACAGCTCGCGAGCATGACGGTGCTCGTGCTCTTGAGTCTGGCGACGCCGCTCGCTTGGTGGCTCGCGTTCACGCGCGCGAGAGCGCGCGTCGTCGTCGAGACGATCGTAGCGATGCCCCTCGTCCTGCCGCCGACCGTGCTCGGCTTCTATCTGTTGATCCTCATGGGGCCGGCGAGCACCATCGGCGGCCTGTGGGTGCAGCTCACCGATACGACGCTGACGTTCTCGTTCGCGGGCCTCGTCGTCGCCTCCGTGATCTATTCGCTGCCATTCGCGGTGCAGCCGTTGCAGGGCGCGTTCGAAGGCGTCGGCAAGGCGCCGCTCGAAGCCGCCGCCACGCTCGGCGCTTCGCCTCTGCAATCCTTCTGGCGAATAGCGTCGCCGCTCGCCGTACGCGGTTACGTTTCCGCGATCGTATTGAGCTTCGCGCATACGCTCGGCGAGTTCGGCGTGGTTCTCATGGTCGGCGGCAGCATTCCGGGCAGCACAAAGGTCGTATCGATCGCCGTCTATGAGCACGTCGAAACGTTGAACTACGAGCAGGCGCACCTCCTTTCGGCGGTGCTCCTCGTTTTTTCCTTCGTCGTGCTCTTCGCCGTCTACGTTCTCAACCGCAGCATGCCGTTGGGGCGGCGGCGATAAGGCCTATGCTCGACCTCGATTTCACGATCACGCACGGCCCCTTCGACCTCGAGGTCCGTGCCGCGATCGAGCTCGACGGCACCACGGCCGTGTTTGGACCGAGCGGCGCGGGCAAGACGACGCTGCTCAGAGCGATCGCGGGTCTCGATCGTCCGGCGCGCGGCCGCATTGCCTGCGACCAAGTCGTTTGGCACGATTCGACTCGGCACGTCGCCGCTCATCTGCGGCGCGTCGGCTATGTCTTCCAAGACGGGCGGTTGTTTCCGCATCTGACCGTCGAGCAAAACTTACGCTTCGCCGTGCAGCACGCGCGCGCACCAGGACCGATCGGCATGCGGGATGCCGTCGCGGCGCTTGAATTGCAGGAATTGCTGAGCAGGCGGCCCGCCTCTTTGTCGGGAGGCGAGCAGCAGCGCGTGGCAATCGGCCGCGCATTGCTCACGAACCCGCGGCTGTTGCTGATGGACGAGCCGCTGTCCTCGTTGGATTCGGGACGGCGGCGGGAGATCGCGGGCTACATCGAGCAGTTACCGGCGCGATTCGACTTGCCCGTCCTGTACGTGACGCACGACATCGATGAGGTGATTCGTCTCGCCGGCCGGATGCTGCTGCTCGCGCGCGGACGAGTCGCCGCGCAGGGCAGCGTCAAGGAAATTCTCGATCGCATCGATCTTTGGCCGCTGACGGGCAGGCTCGAAGCGGGCTCGATTCTCGAGGCCATCGTCGAGCGGCACGTGGACGGCATGTCGCATCTCAAGGTCGACGGTCAGACGCTGCGCATTCCTGCGATCCGAGCCGCCGCGGGCAAGACGATCCGACTGCGAATCCATGCACGCGACGTGGTCATTGCCATGGAGCGGCCGACACGCCTGAGCATTCGTAACGTGCTCGAGGGGCGCTTGAGCAGGATCGACTTGGACGACACCGTGTACGCAGAGCTCCTGCTCGACATCGGCGCGCAGTCGCTGCGCGCACGCATCACGCGCGAGGCTTTGGCGGAGCTCGAGCTCGTGACCGGACAGACGCTCTACGCGCTTGTCAAAAGCGTTGCCTTCGACGACGCATTGCTTCGCTGACTCCCTCTGCCTTGTAGGAGCGGCGTCCCGCCGCGATCTTGGGATT
>DATCIQ010000440.1:0-10454 GCA_036507635.1 Gammaproteobacteria bacterium | reverse complement strand
AGACATCTGGTTCAACGGCGAGCCCGTGTTCGTCATGCACGAGCCTAACGCGCATTCGGACGGCGACAGCATAGTGCTGTTTCGGAAGTCCGACACGATCGCCGTCGGCGACCTGTTCACGCCGGGGCGGTATCCGGTCATCGACGTCGAGCGCGGCGGCAACGTGCAGGGGCTCATTCGCGCGCTCAATCACGTGCTCGATCTCGCCGTGCCGCAGCGGCTTCAGGACGGCGGCACGCGCATCATTCCCGGCAGCGGGCGTCTCTGCAACGAAGCCGACGTCGTCGAGTATCGCAACATGGTCGTCATCGTGCGCGATCGCGTCCGCGACCTCATGAAAAAGGGCATGTCATTGGAAGAGATCAAAGCGGCACGGCTCACTCGCGACTACGACACGGAATACGAGGGCGCGGGCGAAGCGTTCGTCGAATCGATCTATGAGAGCTTGGCCGCAGTAGACCGGGAGAGCGCGCGATGAGCCGCGGACCGTCACGAGCGCTCCGTCGCCTCGGCGTCGCAGTCGTTTGCCTCGCGGCGCCCGTGCTCGCGTCGGCGCAAGGGCCGCCGCAAGGCCCGCCGCAAGCGGCGCTGCGGCCGTCGGCGAGGGAGGCGGCGCCCGTCGACCTCACGGGCACGTGGGTGTCCGTCGTCAGCGAAGATTGGCGCTGGCGGATGGTCACGCCCGCGCGCGGTGACTTCGCGAGCATCCCGCTCAATGCCGAGGGCCGCAGGGTCGGTCTCGAATGGGACCCGGACGCCGATGAGGCGGCCGGCCGAGAGTGCAAAGCCTATGGTGCGCCCGCGATCATGCGCCGCCCCGGACGCGTCCGCATCACCTGGGAAAACGACGAGACATTGCAGATCGAGACGGACGCAGGCATGCAAACGCGGCTGCTCCACTTCGGCGTCCCACCCCTGACGACGGAGCCGCGAAGCCGGCAGGGCTACTCGGTCGCGAGCTGGGAACGGCCGGCCCGCGGCGTCGGCGCGACGGAGGCCTTCAGTCTATTCTCGGGGAGGATAGGCCGGGAACCGCAGTCTCTCGAAGTGAGGACCACGCACGTCTTGCCCGGGTACTACCGCAAGAACGGGCCCCCCTACAGCGAGAACGCCGTATTGCAGGAGTACTTCGACTATCACGTGCAACCGAACGGTGACGAGCGGTTCACGGTGACGGCGGTCGTCACCGATCCCGTTTACCTCGACGGGGCGTTCATCACGAGCAGCGACTTCAAGAAGGAGCAGGATGACGACGGCTGGAATCCGACGCCCTGCTCGGTGAGGTGAGAGCAAAGCCATGAAGCAACTCGCCCTTTTCGCAATCTTGTCGCTCGCATATCTCGACGCTTCGGCGCAGATCGATTTCACCGGAGAGTGGGCGCCCGTCTATCACGAGGACGCGCCCGAAAGAATTCCCGGACCCGAGATCGGCGACTACATGGGCCTGCCTTTGAATGATGCGGGGCGACTGCAAGCCGATAGCTGGGATGCCGATCGCATCTCGATGGTCATGCAGTATCAATGCCGGCCGCATTCATCCGACTACGGCATGCGCGGCTTGGGCAACATGCGCGTGACGCGGGAATTCGATCCACAGCATCTGCGGTTGATCGCGTTTCGCACCTACATGCCGGCCTGGGGCAGCATGCGCACCATTTGGCTCGACGGCCGAGCGCATCCGCCGGCGCACGCCGAGCATACGTTCCAAGGATTTTCGACGGGCGTCTGGAACGGCAACCGGCTCACGATCACGACGACGCATCTCAAGGAGAACTATCACAGACGGAACGGCGTGCCGAGCAGCGATAAGCGCACGGTCACCGAGCACTGGATGCGCCACGGCGACATTCTGACCGTCGTCACCGTCGTCGACGACCCGGCGTTCTTCACGGAGCCCTTGGTCCGGAGCCAAAACTGGTTTCTCGATCCCGGCCAGCAGGTTTCGCAATTCTATTGCGAGTACGTGACGGAGCTCCCGCCCGTGACGGAGGACAGCATCCCGCATCATCTGCCGGGCGAGAACCCCTACGTATCAGAGATGGCCGGTTGGTACGGTTTGCCGACAGAAGTGCTGCGCGGCGGGGCCGAAAGAATGTATCCGGAATATCTGCTTAAGATGCCCGAGCCCGAGACGCCGCCGCCCGCGGTGTGCGAGCTCTACTGCAATTGCTCGGATTTTCGGAGCTGCCTGTAGCGACTCACGACGAGCACGGGGAGAACAGAATTGAAGCTTGACGGTTGGAGAGCATCGGCGCTTCTCCTCGGCGTAATGCTCGGCACGACTGCGGCCTCGCAGCAGGTCGCGGAGCTCGATTTCGACAGTGTCGGCCGCGGCGCGCCGCTTAAAGACGACGCCAACGAGCTCGAGTTGGTCGGCTCCGCCATCCCGTTCGTGCCGGGTCCCGGCGCGGGCGTGACTTTCGACACGGAGCACCCCATCGCCTCCGCGCGGAACGGCGAGTCGCCGCGGCGCGTGAAGCCGCTTGAGCGCGACCTTTTTACGACCGGCGACTTCTACGTCGATCGCGACCTTTGGTCCGACCCGCGTTATTTTCGCTGCAACAGCCCCGCGGCGCTCGAAGAGCTTTGGGGTGGTCTCGGCGGCGGGCAACAAGGTCTGATCGGCGACGATCCACCGGCAAGCGCGGCGTGGGGTTACTGCGACCGCGACTATCCGCGCGAGTCGATCGTGAGCCCGTACCCGTTTAAGACGGCACAAGAGCACTACGAAGCGTTGCTTCAAGAAACACGCGCTCGCGGAGGTCCCACCGAGCACACTTACGCGACCGTGCCCGGCGAGTGGACGGGCGTCTACATGCACCCCGGATTTACGCCGAACAACCAGTACTGGTACCGCATGCGTCACGTCCAAGTGCCGACGGTGCTATCGCTCCTGACCGAGGAGTACCAGACGCGGATGGTTCAGGAGGCCTACCATCATGGCCACACGAACAAGCCGCAGTGGCCCTCTTCTTACTGCTGGCCGGAAGGGTTCATGCGCCGCTGGCACGAGTTCGCCGTCTGGGAACACTACATCATGGTTACGCCCGACGTCGTCCAGATCCTCGCGGGCGTCGCGCGCAACTTCATCACCAACATCCACATCGGCCGCGAGTTCAACATGGAAGGCAGCGTGCCACGTCTCGGCGCCGACGTGCCCCGCTGGTACGGCGAGACCATCGGCTTCTGGGACGGCGACGTCCTCATCACGTGGACCTCGAACATCCAGGGCTGGTCCGTGCACTCCGCGTTCGAATACTCGAACAAGATGCAAGCGATCGAAATCTACACGCCGAACCGCGACGAGGACGGAAATTTTCTAGGCTTGAATCACGAAGCGATCCTCTATGACCCCGAAGCGCTCGTCGAACCGATCCGCATCGTCCGGAATCTCGTCAAGCTCGGCGAGTTCAACGAGACCGACCCGTACGTGTTCGTCGAATGCGGGCCGGGGATCTTCCCCGTCGACGGCACGGCCACGCCTGTGGCGCCGGGTCAGGTGATCGAGTACGAAGTGCCCGACATGTATGGCCGGCCGTGGGCGCAGATCTGGGAGAAGTACTGGGAAGAGGGCATGGAAAGGCCGGAGGACGAGGATATTTTCAGCTTCGACTGAGAGCTATCGCTCTCCTCGCAGGTTACGGCTTCCAGTTCAGTAACACCGTGATCGGGCGGGGCGGATCGTCCGCTTGCAGGTTGTTGATCAGAAATCGTTTGTCCCTTGCTACCGCGTACTGTTGATTGAACGCCTGAAGCCCGATCCGCGTCGCGAACAGCGGCACGGGTTTTTCGGCCTCGAATTTCGCGGCCGTGGTCGCGACTCGGACGGCCATCATCGTCCGGTCCGGCGAAATGAAATAGATCTCTCCACCGTCGGCGCTCCATTGCGGTGCGACGCCACCGTCGGTGGACACGTGAAACTCTTCGTTCGGCCCGGGAAATGCCTGAACTATGATTTCGAATCGACCGGACCGGTCGGTGTCGTAAGCAACCCATCGGCCATCAGGCGAAAACGCCCCCATTCGCTCCTCGAAAGGCGTATTCGCAACGACGACGGGCATTCGATCCTCGCCCGATACTGGCAGCGCCCGCAAATCCGATGACCCGTAGTCGGCATCGGAGTTTCTATAGAGAAGGTAAAGACCATCGCCGGACCAATCGATCGGGATTTCATTGTCGGATGTTCCGAGCAGCAGTCGCTCCTCACCCACGCGACTGAACGGCGCGATAAAGAGGTCGAAGGTACCGTTGCGCTGCGACTCGAAAACCAGTTGTTCCCCGTTTGGCGACCAGACAGGATAGCCATCGGCGGCCGGGTCGGTCGTGAAACGGGTCGTACCGCCCCGCCGAAGATCCATGATCCACACGTCGCGGTTGCCATCAGTGACTGTGTCGTATGCGACATAGCGCTCGTCCGGCGACAAGTCGGGTCCGTTCATGCGTCCCACGACTTCCAACACGTTTCCGGTGTCATCGAACCACGTGAGCTGCCCCAGGGGGCTGCCGCTCGCTCGGTACGCCAGAACGCCGGTCGCCGAGGCCGAGAACCCAAAAGAGCCGGTTGGGTCGGCACTGATCGAGGATGCCAGCGTCGCCGGCTCGCCGGTCAATTCCCCGCGCGCCGCGTCCAGCCGGCGCGCGACGAGCGTGCCTTCCTGCACGAAAACGACACGGTCCGGTGCGAGGGAAACCGCGGCGCTATCGGCCGCAGCCAGTCGCTTGGGCGCTCCACCGTCGAGCGATCCCAAGTAGATGCCGGACACTTCCGGCTCGCCTTCCGTATAGAACAGGAACCGGCGGCCGTCGGGCAGAAAAGAGGGAAGTCGATGGTTCTTTTGGTGGGGTGAATCGAGCTCGGTGGCTTCGACGTGCTCGCCGCCCGACTCCGGCACGCTGAACAGCGGACTGACGCTCGTGGGTGAGAACAGAATCGTGCCGTTCGCGCTCCATGAGCCACCCAATGGATTCGGCGCGGGCGCCAATGGCACCGGAGCACCGCCGGCGACGTCGATTCGATAAAGCATCTCCGACGCGAAAAAGCCGATCGAACGGCTGTCGGGCGACCAGAATGGATACCGCGCCCCATCGGTGCCCGCGATCGGCCGTGCCTCGGAGCTGTCGAGTGCCCGCAAGTACAGGTGCTGCAACGGATCACTCGAGGACTCAGACGCCACGAATACGATATGCCGACCGTCCGGAGACAGGGCGAAGTGCTGCGGCACGACCGTCGGAGGGGTTGAAATCTCGAGCCGCATGGCGGGCCCGGGCGTTTCGAGAAGGTGCCTGACCGCGGGGATCGCGAGCGCCGCGAGCGCCGCAAGCGCTGCGACTGCCGTGCCGGCGATCCATAGGCGTGCACTGCCTAAGCCGCCGCTCGTGGCGACACGCTCGGTTCCAGGCTCGGCGGTTGCCCGCTCGAGGTCGAGGCGCAAATCTCCGGCGTCGCGTCGTCGCCTGCGCGCGTCTTTCTCGAGACATTGGCCGAGCAGCACGTGAATCTGCGCCGGCACGTCGGCGGGCAAGCGGCTCCAATCGGGCTCGCGTTCGATGACGCGCGCGAGGATCTGCGAATTCGTCTCGCCCTCGAACGCGCGTTGCCCGGTGAGCATCTCGTAAAGCACGCAACCGAAGGCCCAGATGTCCGTCCTCCGGTCGACTGCGCCGCCGCTTGCCTGCTCGGGACTCATGTACGACGGTGTGCCGACGGGAGCGGCCGCAGCGCCCGTGACCGTGTCGCCCCGGTGCTCGCTCGCGTCCGTGGAGAGCGCTTTCGCGATTCCGAAATCGAGCACTTTGACGGTGCCGTCCGCGCGCAATTTGATGTTCGCGGGTTTCAAGTCGCGATGCATAACGCCGCGCTCGTGAGCGGCATCGAGCGCCGCGGCAATCTGCTTCGCGATTTCGAGCGTGTCCTCGAGCGTGAGCCCTCGCCCGCGCGGCGCGCGCGCGATCCGCTGGTCAAGCGTCTCGCCCTCGACGAGCTCCATGACGAGGGCCTGCGTGTCGCCCACGGTCTCCAACCCGTGCAGGGTCGCGATGTTCGGATGGTTGAGCGAAGCAAGCAGCCGCGCCTCGCGATCGACGCGCCGCAGAGCCTCCGGGTCGAGACGATTCGCCTCCGGCAAGATCTTGAGCGCAACGTCGCGCCCGAGGTGCCGATCGCGCGCACGATAAACCTCGCCCATGCCGCCGACGCCGATGAGCTCGACGATCTCGTAGGAGGAGCCGAAGGGAGTGCGCGGCGCGAACGTCATTCTGATTGTCGGTGTTTATGCGGCTTGCTCCGCGCTCTGGAGCATAGGCGCGCGGCAGCGGCGCTTCAACAATTCCGGCGCAGGCGCTCGAGCGTCATCGGGTCGTCGTCGGAGTTGCAGTACTTTCTGAGCGCCTCTCGAAAGAGCTCCTCGTTCGGCGCCGCTTGGGCGAAGAGCGTCATCGAGGAGCGAAACTTGAGGTCATCCGGATAACCGAAGATCTCCTCGAGGCTCTTTCCTTCGATCTCGTTCACGAGCCGCGTGCATTCGAAGAGCCTCCGCCCGAGCGCGGGATGAGCCAGGAAGGCGCGCGCCTCGTCGATGGATGAGATCGCGTACTTCTCGGCCATGGCGCTTCGGCCGAGGCCTCGAATTTGCGGGAAGACGAACCACATCCAATGGCTGACTTTCCGACCGCGCAGGAGCTCCGAGCGCGCGCGTTCGTATGTCGACGCTTGTGCGTCGATGAAGCGCTGTAGGTTGTAGGGATCGTCGATGGGTGAACGCCGCACGGACGTTAGCGCATTAGATCCACTCGAAGCCGCGGGCCATCGTGCCGAGCATCGCGGCCGCAAGCGCGATGTAGAGCGCGAGCGCCCAGACCTTTGCGGCGCTGAGGGAGTCTCCTAGTTTTTCGATTTTCGCATCGAGCCGCTGCTCCGAGCCGTCGACCTTCACGTCCGCCATGTCGGTGCGTAGGTGGGCGACGTCGGATTCCAAGCGAGCGATTCGCGCTTCCATAGACGCACCCGCCGATGCCGGTCCAGCCCCCATTGTATGTCCGCTAGTGGATTTGCGGACCCTAGGTACGCGCGGGACGTTCGCGTTGCACGCGCCTATTCGGCCGGCTCGCAGACGAAGTCGCCGCCTCGAAACGGATCGCCGTTCCAGCCGCAGACGCGCTGATAGCCGGATTCGAACTCGCCGGCCCATTCGTAGGCAGACTCGAATTGCCGCGCGGGCACGGCCGGCGTGAAGTTGGCCGCATCGTCGACGTCGCCGCTGCCGACGTAGCGCGCGACGGCCGGATAGGGATAGAGCGGGCGGCTGCGCGTGACAACATCGCCCTGCGCGGTCCATGCGACGACGCCTTCAGGAGCCGCGTCGCGCTCGACCCAGTTCATCACCGGCGTCAGGAAGTCGAACCGGTCGAAGTCTCCGCGGGAGCAATGGTACATGCCGGGAATCATGTACAGCCGCACGAAGGCGTCGCGCTCGGCCGCGCCGCCGACGGCTTCGCGCACGGCATCGAAGTACGCGATCGTGCCGTGCGGCGGGATGGCTTCGTCGGCCCAACCGTGCCAGAGGATGAGCTTGCCGCCGCGCTCGCTGAACGCGCTCAAGTCCGGATCCGTCGAGTCGTAGATCGTGCCGAGACCGGACCTGAGCGCCGCGAGCTCGGCCGCGTCGATCGTCCAGTGCGTCATTCCTAAGTCGAGCGCGACGTCGCGATCGAGATAACGCCGATACGACGCATAACCTTCCGCGATCGCGCGTTGCCCGGCCGGCGCCGTGATCCCTTCCGCCCAAGGAGCTTCGGAGCCGACCGGCATCGAGCCGGGATAGAGCGCGCGACCGTCGAGCCCGGCCGGCGCTGCGTAGATCCGGCGCGCGGCCGCGACCTGCGCCGCGGTCAGGCAGTCGGCTCCGTCCTCCCGGCCTGCGGGGCACTCGATGACGCCCGGATCGAATTCGCAGGCGCGCGGATCGGCGATGATGCCGTCCTCGAGGCCGTCGACGCCGTCGCACGTCTCGCGGGCCGCGCGCGCGAGCGCCGGGATCTTCTCGGGCGTGATGACGTACCCGCCGCTTTCCGCTTTGTTCGAGCCGATGACCCAGGGCTGGAAGATGCCGTTCAGCGACGACCAGATGTTGGCCGGCGCGCCGGCGACGATGCCGTCGAAGTCCTCGGGATAGCGCTGCGTCTCCATGAGCGCCTCGCGGCCGCCGTCCGAGCAGCCCGTGAAATACGAGTAGCGCGGACCCTGGCCGTAGAACGCCGCGATGATTCGCTTCGAGGCCACGGCGACCTCATGCGCGGCGCGGTAACCGAGATCGACCTGCGCCTGCGGGTCGTCGACGGCCCAGAGACCGTCGTCGAACGGCGCCGTGTGCCCGCCGTCCGTCGCTGAGCGCGCGAATGCGCCGTCTTCGACGGGCGCGCAGCCGGCCGCGGCGTCCACGGCGTCGGGACTTGCGAGCGTGCCGCAGTAGCCGCCGCAGCCGTTCTGGAGATAGCGCTGATTCCAGCCCTCGGTCGGCAAGTGCAGCGCGAAACGAATCTGCGGCGCGATGTAGCCTTCGACGCGGCAATACGGCCGCTTGCCCGCCTCCACGAAGACGGCCGCGGACGTCAGGTGCGTGAGATCGGCGTCCGTGAACACGGCGTCGACCTTAAGCAGCGCTTCGCATTCGATGACCGGAGCGACATCGCGGAGCGTGAGCATCGGCGCGGCCGGTGCGGGCGGCCGCAGGGACTGCGCCATGAGCGGCGCCATGAAAAACGCTGCCTGGACGACCAGCCACGCCGCCGCGTAGGCACCGCTTACGCGGGCAACGTTGCGTCTTTTCAGAGCCACCGCCGCACGCGAGCCCGGTACGCGCGATACGCGTCGCCGAACGTGCGCTCCATGCTCTGCTCTTCGAACGGAATGATCACGAAGTTGTCGAGCACGACGAGCAGCACCGGCACGAGCCACATGAGCCAAGTGCCTGCGACGAGCGCTGCTCCGACGCCGATCACGAGAAGTCCCAGGTACATCGGATTGCGCGAGAAGCGAAACGGTCCGCTCGTCACGAGCGCGCTGTGCGTCTCCGACCATGGGAAGACCTCCGCGCTCATCTTTTTGAATGTTAGCCGCGCCCAACCGGAGAACGCTATCCCTACGATAATCAGTGCTGCGCCCGCGGGGCGGTGCTGCAGGAGAGCGGCCAGCTGCAAAGGCCAATCGATGAGCAGCACAAGGATGACGAGCCCGATCAGCCAAATCGGCGTCGGGATGCGGACGATCCAGGACGGAGGCGTCGCGTCGGTCACTGCTCCGCCGCGCCCTCCGCGCTCGGCGCGCCGATGCCCGCGGAGGTGACGTTGAGCGTCGAGCCATCCGGCAGCGTCACCGAGGCTCCGTTCGCCCTGAGCTCGCCGTCGCGCGAGCGATAGCCGAGCACGGTCACTTCAGTGCCGGCCGGCAGCGAGTTCCGGTTCCAGCCGCGGCGGATCAGCGCGTTCGGCGCGCCGCCCTCGATGGCCCATTCCTGCACTTCGCCGCTCTCGGTCGTGACGCGAAGATAAATCCACGAGTGCGGGTTCGTGAGCACCATGCGGATCACTTCGCCGCGGAGCTGCACCGGCTGGTTGATGTCGAACTCCGCCGCGAACGAATGGTGCGCCGCCGCAGGCGCTGCGGCGCCGAGGAACATCGAGCCCAAGAGCGCGATCGCGGCGAGGGTTTGGTTGGGCATCGGGCGTACCTCTTGTTGGCGGTGGTCGGCAGGCATCGGCGCTTGGCTCATGGAGCGCCGGCCGGAGGCTCGGGTTGTTTGGTCGTGAGCTCGCCGTAGAGCAGCTCCTCCGAGAACTCGACACAATTGAGCTCGAGCAACCGCGCGTTCTCCTCGATCTGCCGGTAGAGCGGCATGCGGATCGTCCACGGCTGCATGAAAGTCTCGGGATCGTCGATCGTCGCTTCGTACTGCATCGCGTTCTCATTGATCAGCGTGTAGCGCTCGGTGACGACCATGGCCGCGCTGTGGTGGTTCCCGGCGCGGTCGAGCCACGTCTGGTCGATGTTCGAGTTGACCTCGATCACGAGCGTGTCGCCGTCCCAGCGGCCGTTCGAGCGGCCCATCCACAGATCGACGGGCGCGATTTCGTGATCGTCTAAGTTCACGAAGACGGGGCGGTTCGCGTTTGCGTACGTATATGCGAAGAGAATCGTGTCGCCCTCGCCCTGCACGATCTCGAAGGGGTAGGGCATGTAGGTCGCCCGCGGGATGCCCGGCATGTAGCACTTGGCTTCGGGGTCGGCCTCCGGCCAGCCGGCGCGATTCTCGTCGCGCTTCGCGAGCGCCTCGGGCCGATACGGGATCTCGCCCTCGACGACGACGCTCTCGCCCGCGGGGATTGCGGCGAGGGAGCCGAGCTGCCAAAACTCCTCGAGACGCTCGGCGGAGTGGGCCTCGAGGTTCCAGTAGGCCGTG
>DATCIQ010000439.1:0-5625 GCA_036507635.1 Gammaproteobacteria bacterium | reverse complement strand
GCGGCCATGATGTGCCTGTTGCCTTCGTAGCGATCGACGGCGCGACCGAAGAAGACGACCGGCAGCGGATAGTGGTCGTGCGCGTTCGAATTGCTCATCGGGCTGCCGTACAGCACGAACGAATGGTCGAGCAGATTGCCTTCGCCGTCCTGCGTAGCGCGCAGCTTCTCGAGGAAGCGAGCCACGATCGACATGTGGTACGTGTTGAGCTTCGCGTAACGCTCCATGCGCGTCGGATTGTCTTGGTGGTGCGAGATCGCATGGTAGCCGTCGTCGACGCCGCTCTCGGGGTACACGGCACCGCTCAAGTCCCGCGACAGCATCATCGTCGAGATGCGCGTGATGTCGGTCTTGAACGCTAAGACCAGCAAATCGAACATGAGGTCCGTGTGCTCCTCGAACGGCAGCTCGGCGACTTCGGGACGCTGGCCGGTCACGACGCTCGCGCGTTCCTGTGCCAACTGGATGCGGCGCTCGATTTCGCGAATGCCCTGCAAATAGTCTTCGAGCCGGGCTTTGTCGCTCGTGCCCAAGCCGCGCTCGAGGCTGCCCACCTCCTCGACGATCGAATCGAGAATACTCGCCTGCACTTCCTTGCGGGCGCGCCGCTCCTCGGGCGTGCCGCCGGAGCCGAACATGCGCTCGAAAATGACGAGCGGATTGCGCTCCATCGGGTTCGGCGAAGTCGGCGACGACCATGAAATCGTGTTCGAGTACGTACAGCTGTAGCCGGCCCCACAGACGCCGAGCGCGCCCGGATCCTCGATGCACATCTCGAGCGACGGCATCGGCGTGTCCTGGCCCATGTGGTTCGCGAGCGCTTGGTCGATCGTGATACCGGCGTAGATATCCTGGCCCATGGTTCTCTTGATGTGCGCGCCGCTCAAGAAAACCGAAGCCGTGCGGTCATGATCGCCGGCGGCTTCTTCGGGAGACTGCGAAGTCGCCATCTGATGATCGAGGTTGCTGACGACGGTCATGTAGTCGCGAAACGGCGCGAACGGCTCGAGAATCGGCGGCATCTCGAAATCTCGCCCGACGGTCTTGGGCGTCCACTGGCCGAGGATCGCGCCATGCGGCAGATGCAGGAACGCGTAGCGCGGCTGCGGCCTTGCCGCAGTATTGGCCAAAGCGGTGGCTGCCGGGAGCATCGCATCGAGCAGCGGCAAGGCGATCGTGGCGCCCGCGCCGCGCAAGAACGTCCGGCGAGGTAGGTGTTTCTTCGTGATAAACATCTCTAGTCTCCTTTGGCCTGCATTCGTCACTCTCGAGCAGCGACCGCGGTATCGGCAAGCGATTCGGGTGCTCTCATGAGAAACGGCTCACTCGTGACGATCCCCATGACAATCGAAGAAAAGCTGTAATCTTCCGCGGCCGCATCGCGCACGATCGAGCGCACTACCGGTGCGTCGTAGTATTCGGTGCCTCGGCCGATTGCATACGTGAGGAGCTTGTCGGTCATGTTTCTCATGATCTGCTCGGAGTAGTTGAGCAACGCTCGACGCAACTCCACGGGCCCGTCGATCTCGGTGCCGTCGACGAGGCGTGCCGACGCGTCGATCGGCGTGCCGCCGTCATGCGTGCGCCAACGGCCGATCACGTCGTAATTCTCCATCGCCAGGCCCACGGGATCCATGATCTTGTGGCAGCCTTCGCAGAACGGTTTCGACCGGTGCAGCTCCATGAGCCCTCGCACGGACAGCGACTCGAAGTCGGTGTCGCCGGCGGCTTCCTCGAGCGCGGGAATCGGCACGGGCGGCGGCGAAGGAACGTGGGCGCCCAAGATATTCTCGAGCACCCACACGCCACGCGTCACGGGTGAGGTGCGGTTGGGCTGCGAGGTCACGAGCAACACGCTGCCGTGCCCGAGTATTCCCTGGCGACGCGGGTCGTCGACCTCTACTCGGCGGAATCGACTGCCATAGACGCCCTCGATGCCGTAATGCTTCGCGAGGCGCTCGTTGACGAACGTGTAGTCCGCCGTCAGAAGCTCGAGCACGCTGCGATCCTCGCGCATGACGTGCTCGAACAGGAGCTCGGTCTCGCGCCGGAAGGAATTCCGCAAGTTGTCGTCGAAATCAGGGAACAGGTACGTGGACGCATCCTTGATGTCAAGGTTGCGCAAGTACAGCCACTGGCCCGCGAAGTTCTCGGTCAGGGCCGAAGACCGCGGATCGTCGAGCATGCGCTTGACCTGCTCGCGCAGCACGGCTGGGCGGCTCAGGCGATCGCGTGTCGCGAGCTCGAGCAGCTCGTCGTCCGGAATGCTGCTCCACAGGAAGAACGCGAGGCGCGAGGCGAGCTCGAGATCGCTCAAGCGGTACGCCTCATCGGGATCGACACCGCGCGGGTCGCGCTCGAAGCGAAAGATGAATTGCGGGCTCGACAGTATTCTCTGCAGGGCGACCTCGATGCCCTTGTCGAACCCGCCGCGTGCACGGCCTTCTTCGAAGAACCCCATGAGAACGGAGACGTGCTCGGTGCCCACAGGCTGCCGATAGGCGCGGGACGCGAGCGTCGTGAGAATCTGCCGGGCGCACTGTTCTTCCTGGCTCGCCTGCTGCGGGCGGCACACGAAAACCTTGCGGCGGCTCGGCGTGTCGCCGGTGCCGGTCGTATCGTACGGCCCGTCGACGTTCAAGCTGCCGACGTGCGCCAGCAGCGTCACGTCGGGAGTGCCGTTGAAAAGCGGATCGAGCAATGTGTTGCTCGACTGCTGAATGATGTCCTCGATCGGAGCGTGATTCTTCTTGATGAACGCCGCGGTCAAGACGTGCGGGCCGGCGGCCACGGGAACACGGACTTCCCACTTCTCGCCTTCCTTCTCCATGTCTTCTTCGGCCTGCGGTGCGTCTTCCTCGCTCGGCTCTTGCGTGTCGGTCTCGGCGGCTTCAGCGACTTGCTCGACCGCCTCTTCCACTGGGGCCGATTCCGCCGCTGCCTCTTCCGCGGCTTCTTCTGCGGCGGCCTCGTCGCCTTCCTCGGCGTCCGAGGCCTCCTCTTCTTCGGGTGCCGGCGGCTCCGGCGGCGCCTTCGAGATATCGAACAGCGCGATACGCTCGCCGTCGAGCGTCACCTCGAGCTGCTCGTTCGGGACGCCGTTGCCGATGTGTATACCGTTGACGGCGCTCATGAGATCGACTGTCAGAACGTACTCGGCGTCGAGCGGGAAGAAATGCTCGACGCGAATACCGCCGCGCGTGCCCAGCGGCAATCCTTCGATGTGCTCGCCTTGCATGAGGAAGTTCGGCACATAGTGAGTCGCAAGCTCGGGCGTCATCGCCGGATCGCCGATCGCGAGGCGGCTGATCTTACCGGCCGCGTCCGCGTACCGCTCGATGAGCACGGGCGACACACCGAGGGAGCCCGCAATGTTGTCGAAGCCGAAGCTCGCGTCATCGACGGGCAACAGAGTCTCGGCATCGACGTCAAGCGCGAGCAACTCGCGAATGGCGTTCGCGTACTCGGTGCGATTCAGACGGTGCAGCGCGGGCCTGCCGGGATTGAGGTTGGCGCGCGCCGCGGCGTCGAGCTCGCTTTCGAGGTACTCGAGGAACTTGAGCTCTGCGGCCGGATCGGGACGCGGCTCACTCGAAGGCGGCATCATGCCCGTGCGCAGCTTGACGACCACTTCCTCCCAGACGACAGGCTCTTGGCTCACGTCATCGACGTCGACGCGATCGAGGTAGAGGCCCGAGAACAGCGCCATCGCCGTCGAGGCCTCTTCGTTGTGGCATTTGAGGCAGTTTTCTTGGAGGAAGGCTTGGGGCGTGAGGGGAGTCCCGGCGTGGTCGGTGCCGGCAGATTCCTGCGCACTCGCCACGAGCCACGCGCCGAGCGCGACGGCGAGCGTGCCTGCGACACCAGCCAGTATTCTCATCGACTCTCCCCAATGCACTCGTGCCCGCCCGCGCCTCGCGGCACGGGTAGACTTAGTCTCAATTCTTGCAGCCTTTCGCACCCTGGGCAAGAGCGCTAGGTCACTTCGCGGCCTCGAGTTTATGTCGAACCGGGGAGGCTAGGACCCGCCCCGCTTGCTGCGTTGCGGGCAGGGTGGAGCTCAGGCGAGCTGCGAACGATACCCACGCAGTTGCCGCGCGAACTCCTGGAGCGCCGCAATGCCGCTCGCTTCGGCGTCGATACACCAGACCTGGAGCTTAGCGAGCGGATCGGATGGCTCGCGCTGATGCTGATTCCACAGCGCCTTGAGGCGCTGCTTGAACTCGTAAATCGTGTGCAGCGTGTGGTTCGACTCGAGGGCTTCGCGCAGTCGCGCCATCGCTTTCACGTCGAGCGCCGCAGCCTCGGATGCGAGCAGCTTGCGCGCGCTCAGAAGCCGCCGCAGATCCTCGCCGGTGACGCCTCGACTTTGCGAGCGCACTACGGGGCGCACGACACGGCTGCCATAGAGCTTCAACACGTGGAAACGATTGGCGAAAACGGCTTTCCACATCTCGAGGTCGACGACACGCTGCTCGGGTACCTCGAACGACGTCTTCGGCGCCGTGCGCCGCACACGGGCGAGACCCAATGTTTCGAGCACGCGAATGTAGAGCCAGCCGATATCGAATTCCCACCACTTGTTCGAGAATTTGGCCGAGACGCCGTAGGCGTGGTGATTGTTGTGCAGCTCCTCGCCGCCGATGAAAATGCCCCACGGCACGATGTTGCGGGAAGCATCTTGCGTTTCGAAGTTGCGATACCCCCAATAGTGTCCGACACCGTTAACGACGCCGGCTGCCCAGAATGGAATCCACACCATTTGCACGAGCCAGATCGGCAAGCCGACGGCACCGAACAGCAGGAAGTCTACGAGCAACATGATACCGATGCCCGTGAAGCGGTGAGCGCTGTAGACGTGCTTCTCGAGCCAATCGTCGGGTGTGCCATGACCGTAGCTCTCGATCGTCTCGGGCTTCAACGCTTCGCGGCGGTAGAGTAATACGCCGCCGAACAGCACTGTGGCAATGCTCGTCTGTTGCGGGCTGTGCGGATCGTCCTCGGTCTCGCACTTCGCGTGGTGCTTGCGGTGAATGGCGGCCCATTCGCGCGTGACCATGCCCGTGGTCAACCAGAGCCAGAAGCGGAAAAAGTGACTCGCTATGGGGTGCAACGTGAGCGCCCGATGCGCTTGATGCCGGTGCAAGAAAATCGTCACACTCGCAATCGTGACCTGCGTGAGCAGCAGCGTGACGCCCACGTAGCCCCACGCAGACAAATCCAGCAACCCATCAAGAAATCCCATGATCGTCGACTACCTCTTGTTACCGCGCGCTGGCGAATTTCTCATTGCTGCCGGCCTCAGAATGCTCCATTCTGCTGCGGCCCGGCGCGCGCGGCTCGTCCGGTGAGAAGGCAAGTTTACAGGCTTTCCGCAGCGGGAGCCAACAAACGCCCGCCAGATCTGTGACGGAGCTAGCGGAAACAGCGCCGGGCATGGACGACACTAATACCATGTATCGCGAGCATTTCCGCCTGCGGCAGCCGCTATTCGAAGACGGCATCGCCCAAGACGCTCAGGTGTTCATGACCACCGCCCAGAACCAGGTGGCCGCGAACCTTGCCGTCGCGTTGACGCTGCGCGACTCCGTGGCCGTATTGACGGGCCCCGCCGGCGTCGGCAAG
>DATCIQ010000438.1:0-4319 GCA_036507635.1 Gammaproteobacteria bacterium | reverse complement strand
ATGAGCTCGTCGACGATCAGCGCCGAAGATAATGACTCGTTCCGCCCAGGCGAGCGCGGACCTTTGCCATATCAATTTCGCCCGCGGCTTCCGCGGCGGAGAACGCCAGACCGAGCTCCTCATTCGTGCGCTGGCGGCGGTCTTGCCGAGCCAACGCCTGCTGTTCCGCGCCGGCGCGCCGCTCGGAGCCCGCTTGACGGACGTTCGAGGATTGCAGGCGATCCCGATCAACGGACGGAGTGCGGCGGTCAGGGCCAGTCGCGGTGCCGCGCTCATTCATGCGCACGAGACCGGCGGCGCACAGGCCGCGTGGATCAACAGCTGGTTCGCGTCGACCCCTTACCTCATCACGCGCCGCGTCGACTACATGCCCAAGGCGTTCTTCTTGACCCGGCAAATGTACCGGCGCGCCGCTTGTGTCGTCGCGCTGTCCTCGGCCATCGCCGATGTGCTGTATGCCTATGATTCACGCCTCGACGTGCGCCGCATTCCGGACGCGTGCAGCAATTTGCCTTTCGATGCCGAAAGAGCGCAGCGCTATCGTGAGCGCCACAAGGGCAAGTTTCTCGTCGGGCACGTCGCGGCCTTCGATTTCGCGCAGAAGGGCCAACCGCACCTGCTCGCGGCAGCGGCGCGCATCGAGCGCATTCGACCGGAGATTCACTTCGTTTTCGTGGGCTCGGGCCGCGATGAGGCGGCGCTCCGTGAGCTCGCGTCAAGACTCAGCAACGTCACGGTCGAAGGTTGGACGGAGAATGTCGGCGACTACCTCGCGGCTTTCGATTTGTTCGCCTACCCGTCGAATTGGGAGGGCATGGGGTCGATTCTGCTCGACGCGATGCAATTCGGGTTGCCGATCGTCGCCACGCGCGCCGGGGGCATTCCGGACTTCGTTAAATCGGAGCGCAACGGGTTACTCGTGCCGGTACAGAATACCGACGCGCTGGCCGAAGCGATCCTGCGGTTGTTCTCCGATCCGGCCCTGCGCAATGCTATGGCGCGCGTCAACAGGCAAACCGCCAACGAGTACACTCCGGCGATCATGGCGCAGCGGTATTTGGCACTTTACGTGGAGCTCGCGCCGCAGTTGCACCTACCTCGAGGCACGTCATGATCATCGTCACGGGTGGTGGTGGGTTCATCGGCAGCAATCTCGTCTCCGCCATCAACCGTAAGGGTCTCGGGGACGTCATCGTCGTCGACGATCTCGCGAACGGCCGCACGGTCCCAAACCTCGGGGACTGTGAAGTCAGCGACTACTGGGACAAGGGCCGGCTTTTGTCGGAGCTTTCCTCGGGACGCCGCAAGCCGTCCGTCGTCTTCCATCAAGGCGCTTGCGCCGTGACGACGGAGTGGAACGGCCGCCTGATGATGGAGACGAACTACCGCTACTCCGTGGCGCTGCTCGAGTACTGCGTTGCCGAGCGCGTGCCGCTCATTTACGCGTCGTCGGCCGCCGTCTATGGCGCCAACACATCGTTCAGCGAGGAGGATGCGCGGCTCGAGCGCCCGCTCAACATTTACGGCTACTCCAAGCTCCTGTTCGATCAACGCGTGCGCCGCGTTTTGCCGACGGCGCGATCGCAGATCGTCGGCTTGCGTTACTTCAACGTCTACGGACCTCGAGAAGCCCACAAGGGACCGATGGCCAGTGTCGCCTATCACTTGACGCGGCAGATCGCCGAAAGCGGCGAGGTGCGCTTGTTCGAGGGCAGCGGCGGGTATGCAGCCGGCGAGCAGCGACGCGACTTCATCTACGTCGACGACGTCGTGCGTGTGAACCTGTGGTTCCACGACCACCCCGACCGGAGCGGCATCTTCAACGTCGGCACCGGAGCGAGCGCGAGCTTCAACGAGCTCGCCCGCGCCGTCATCGACTGGCACGGCTTCGGAAAGATCCGCTACATTCCGTTTCCGGACGGCTTGAAGTCGAGCTATCAAAGCTTCACCGAAGCGGACGTGCGCGCGTTGCGCAACATCGGCTACACCGAGCCGTTCGCCGACGTCCGCTCCGGCACCTCCGCCTATCTCGACGCGATGCAAGCACGCTCGTGAGCTCCGGCGAAAAGCTTCTGATCGTCGGTCCCGCGTGGGTCGGCGACATGGTGATGGCCCAGTCGCTGTATCGCTTGCTCAAGCAACGCGACACCGGCGTCGATATTCACGTCGTTGCGCCGGGGTGGTCGCTGCCGCTCTTGGCGCGCATGCCGGAGGTCGCTTCCGGCATCGAGCTGCCTCTCGGTCACGGCGACCTTAGGCTAGGCGTGCGCCGCGCGCTCGGTAAACGTTTGCGCGGCGCGCGCTTCGACCGGGCCATCGTCCTGCCGCGATCGTTGAAAGCCGCGCTCGTGCCGTTCTTCGCGCGGATTCCGATACGCACGGGTTACCGCGGCGAGTGGCGCTACGGCCTCATCAATGACATGCGGCCCTTCGATCCCGCAAGGCTCGATCAGACCGTGCTGCGTTTCTTGGCGCTCGGACAGCCCAAAAACGAGCGTGACTTGCCTGCGGTCCCCGAGCCTGCGCTCAGCGTCGACGCCCGCGCGGCGGATGCGCTGATGGAGCGCTTCGAGTTGCCGCGCAATGCCGAGGTAGCGGCGTTGATACCCGGCGCCGAGTATGGACCCGCCAAACGTTGGCCGGTCGCGTACTACGCCGAGCTCGCGGCGCGCTTGGTGGGCGACGGCATGGACGTGTGGGTGCTCGGCTCCGCCAACGAGTCACCGCTCGCGGAGCAGATTCGAGGCCATGCCGGCGCGCGCGTGTTCAACTTGTGCGGGCGCACGTCGCTGACCGAGGCCGCGGACTTGTTGGCAAAGGCAAGCGTCGCAGTCAGCAACGACTCGGGGCTCATGCATGTCGCCGCGGCCGTCGGCACGCACGTCGTCGCGATCTACGGTTCTTCGTCGCCGAGCTTCACGCCGGCGCTCACGCGGCGCAAGACGGTTCTGTACCGGGCGCTTTCGTGCAGCCCTTGCTTCGCGCGCGAATGCCCGCTCAAGCACTTGAATTGCCTGAACGGCATCGGTGTCGACGCCGTGGTCGATGCCGTGCGTGCGGCCCGTGCAAGGCCGCCGCAGCCCGCGCGGCAAGGCGACGCCCCATGGTGATTGAAACGACTTGCACGAGCGGAAATCGCGCCGCGATTTACGATGCGAGCCGGTATGCCGCATTCGATCCGCGTTGGTTCGATCAGCCTTACTATCGCGAGCACGGCGCCGTGCTGCACTCGACGACCGGCCGCGGCGGTGTGCTCATCCTCGAACGCGGCAGCGAAACTTGGGTGCTGCGCCATTATCATCGGGGGGGAGTCGTCGCGAGATTCATCTACGACCACTATCTGTGGACGGGCCTTAAGCGCTGCCGCGCCTTTCGCGAATGGCGCCTGCTCGCGCGCTTGCACGATCTCGAGCTGCCTGCTCCCCGCCCGATTGCAGCGCGCATCGTGCGGCAGGGGCCGATCTACCAGGCCGACATCGTTACGAGCTTCATCTCGGGTACGCGCCCGTTATCGATGTTTCTACGGGACGGCGATGTCGCCGACGAGCAGTGGATCGGCATCGGCGCGATGCTGCGTGACTTTCATCGGTACGGCGTCGATCATCCGGATTTGACCGCCCACAACATCCTGCTCGCCGGGCAGAAGGCTTTTCTCGTCGACTTCGACAACGCGCAGCTGCGACCGTCCGGGCGCTGGCAGCAATCGGGCCTCGGCAGGCTCGAGCGGTCGCTGCGCAAAGTGGCCCTCGAGACCGGCACCGAGTTCGACGGGCGCGCGTGGCAGCTCGTCCGCGGCGCGTACGCGGGCGGCTAGCTCCACGACCTGTCCACGGCTCTGCGGGCCGCCGCCCAAATCAACGAACGTGCTGCGCCTTCAGCACGTCACGGATCTCCATCAACAGCTTCTCTTGGGTGGACGGCGCGGGCGGGGCAGGCGGTTGCTTTTCCTGCCGCCTCTTGAAGCGGTTTATCGCTTTGATCACGAGGAAAATCGCGAAAGCGACGATGACGAAATCGAGCACCGTATTGATGAAAATACCGTACTTGATGATCGGTGCCCCGGCCGCCTCTGCCGCCGCGACCGTGGCATGGCCGCCGCTTAAGCTCACGAACAGATTGCTGAAATCGACGTTGCCCATGAGCAGGCCGATGGGCGGCATGACGACGTCGTTGACGAGAGACGTCACGATCTTGCCGAAGGCTGCACCGATGATGATGCCCACCGCCATGTCGACGACGTTGCCGCGCATCGCAAATTCTTTGAATTCTTTGAGCATGGAAACTCTCCAGAATAAAGTGAGCTGAATCAATACACTAGC
>DATCIQ010000437.1:0-6048 GCA_036507635.1 Gammaproteobacteria bacterium | reverse complement strand
CCGTCCAGCGCGCCGTCGGGAACATCAGGCGCAACGGCGTGACGGCAAGCGTCAGCATCAGCAAGCGGGTCGCGAGCACGCCCGTGAAGTGCACGATTTCCCCGTAAAACGTCTCCCCGCGCCAATACTGAATGAGTATGTAGACGCCGGGCAGAGTCAGCAGCAGCCACAGTGAATAACGCGAGTCGATGAAGCGTCGCAGCATTGCCGCAGAATACCGAAACGTCGCCTTCGCGCGAACCGGTATTGACCGTCCTCGAGGGCCTACCTAGCATGCTTCGATCGGCGGGAGAATCTATATGAAGGCTTTCTCGAACACGCTCATGGCTTTGCTCGCGAGCAGTGGCCTCTGCATCGCGGCGCACGCACAAGTCGGCAACAACACGGCGGTGCTGAATCCGGACATCGCGGACGAGGCCGCGCTCGGCGACGTTCCGCATCTCGACGACACGCTCGTCACCGCGATCGTCGAGCAGCGACCCTTCAGCGACATGCTCGCGCTCGACGCGCTGCTTCGCCCATCGCTCGGCGAGGCAGAGCGCAAAGAGGTCTACGGCAAGCTGTTTCTGCCGATCAACTTGAACTCGGCGAGCGAGACGGAGATCTTGTTGATCCCCGGCATGAGCAATCGCATGGCACACGAATTCGAGGAGTATCGACCGTACACGTCGTTGACGCAGTTTCGCCGCGAGATCGGCAAGTATGTCGATGCAGAAGAAGTCGCGCGCCTCGAGCAGTACGTTTTCGTTCCGCTCGATTTGAACTCCGCGACGCGCGAGGATTTTCTGACCATCCCGGGCGCCGGCGAGCGCATGGTTCGCGAGTTTCTCGAGTACCGGCCGTACACGAGCATGGAGCAATTCCGCCGCGAGATCGGCAAGTACGTCGACGAGGACGAGGTCGCGCGTCTCGAGCGCTATATGACGATCAGATAGGCGCCGGTTGCGCGACCGCGCGGGCAGGGGCCGATTCGGTGAGCAGCAGCGCGAACGCGCTTGCCGCGACCGCGCAGCCGATTTGAATGACGAGCGGCGCCGCGAGGCTCGTCTGATCCGCCGCCATGCCCGCCAGCGTCGGCGTCACGACGCTGCCGACGAGCTCGCCGATGCCGGCGACGAGCCCGATCGCCGTGCCGTGATAGCCGGCCGGTAAACTGTCGGTCGGCACTGCGGCAATCGCGAGCGTGATGATCGGCGCGGCCATCCAGCCGACGAATACAAGCACGCCGAGCATCCACACGGGCCCCTCGAAGTAGAGGCACGCAAGCGGCGAGACGACGCCGAGCAGGGAGAAGAGCGCGGCGACGGGCTTGCGGCCGAAGCGGTCGGACAATGCCGGAACGATCGCGCCCGCGGTCAAAATACAAAAGCCGATGAGACTCATGAGCACGCTCATTTGCGCAGGCGAGAGCCCCCGCACTTCCGTGAGGTAGAGCGGCATGAACGCGATGCCCGCCGTGAGATACCCGAGCAACAGCGACGCAATGACGACGCTGAGCCAGATGTTGCGCCGCCGGAAGATGTCGAGCACGCCGAGCTCAAGCTCGTTGCTCGCGGGCTGTCGTTCCACCTTCACTGCGGCGCTGTCCTTGGGCTCGCGCACGACCTTGAGAATCACGAGCGCGATGAGAATCCCCGGCACGCCGGCCAAGAAAAACGCAACGCGCCAGTCGAATGCAACGGCGAGCGGCACGAGGACGAGCGGCGCGAGAATCTGCCCGAACAGGCTGTTGAACCCGTTTTGGATCAAGCCGAAGTTGAGGCCGCGCCGCGTCGCCGACGAGGCACGCGCCATGATCGCGAGGATCAACGGCGGCGCCGGGCCCTCGGTCGCGCCCATGAGAAACCGCGCGGTCAGCAGGAACACGAAAGACGTCGCGAGGCCTGACAGCATCGAGCACGCCGAGAACGCGATCAACGAGACGATCAAATAGGGTTTGCGCCGGCCGGTCGTGTCGGACAGCCGCCCGCCGAGGAGCGACGACGCCGCCCACGACAGTGCGAGCGCGGAATTGATGAGGCCGACCTGCGTGTTATCGAGCCCCAAGTCGCGGACGATGAACGGCATGAGTACACCGATCGCGAATCGATCGAAGAAGACGATCCCGAAAGCGAGCCCCAGCACGAGCAAGAGCCCGTTCTCGTAGGTCAATAGCGACCGCGTGCCTTGTGGCAGAGACATCTTCTTATTCTTCTTGTTGTAGGAGCGAGCTTCGCTCGCGATTCTTCTCCTCGCGAGAGCGGGCTCAAGGCTCAAGCTCGCAAGTCACGAAGATCGCGAGCGAAGCTCGCTCCTACAAGAGCCGCGACGCCGACAGCTCGACGTCGGCCAGAGACCACATCGCCTCGAAGTGCTCGCGGTGCATGTTCGCCTCGTCGGTTTTTCCCTGCATCTCGAGGCTTTGCACGAGCCCATATGTCGACCAGCCGTTGTGCCGGTAAATCTCGAGGTCGCGGCGATAGATGGCCTCGGCTTCCGCCGCGCGGCCGGCGCGAAGCAACGCAAGCCCGAGCGACTGCCGCGTCGGGTAGTACCAGAACGGCGGCTCCATATACGGCAGCATGTCCTGAGCCGCGACTGCGGCCGTGAAATGCGCGATCGCCGTATCGAGCTCTTCGGCGGCAAGCGCGATCTCGCCGAGCAGGAGCTCGTCCGCGATCGCGAGCAGCGCGCTCGCGGGGTAGTCGTTGCCGTCCAATCGCATCACGCGGTCGTTAGCCTTGAGCGACATGAGCGCGGCTTGCTCCGTGCGTGCGGCATCGAGATCGCCGCGATTGGCGAATGCGATGCCGCGCGCGTAGTGCCGGATCGCGGCCGAGTAGGCAAGATCGGCGCGCGGCTCGGGCTCGGCGAGCACCTCGTCCCAGCGCCCGAACTGAACGAGCGCGAGCAGCGGTATCGTGCGGAAGAATTCGACGGCCGGAAACTGGTCGACTTGCTCGAGGCGCACGTTCGCCGCGACTTTGCGTGCCGCTTCGATAGCGACGGCGCTGCGGCCCTCCATCGAGGCCGCGGCCCACAAGAAATGAATGTTGTGCGGGTAGTAGAGCGCCGGATAGAAACCTTGCGCGTTGCATTGCGCGATATAGGCCTCGTCGACGGCCGCCGCGCGCACGTTGGCTTCAGCGGCGTCGTGATAGCGGCCCACACGCCAAAAGATGTGCGCGGGCATGTGCACGAGATGGCCAGAGCCCGGCACCAGACCAGTTAGCGTGTCGGCCGCAGTCTCGGCACGACCCGGATTCGACGACGCCTCCATGGCGTGGATATAGAGGTGCAACGCGAGCGGGTGGCGTGGGTCGCGCGCAATGATGGTCTCGAGCGCTGCGATGACGGGAACCGTTTCGGGTCGCGGCGTATCGCTGTCGGACCAGTAGTTCCATGGCATCGTGTTCATCCACGCCTCGGCATACATCGCCGCGATGTCGTCATCGTTCGGATATTTGGCCGCGAGCTCACCCAGCGCTTCGGCATAGGCTCGGTCCAGAGGATCGCGGTCCTCGACGGGCATTGCGCCGTACCGCTTGGCAAGCGCGTCGATGAGGTCGCGTTCGATCTCGCTCGCGCCGTCCGCGAGCGCGACGGCCTTTTGCAGTGCCGCATACGCCGCGACCTGCTCGTCGCTGGACATGATGGCTTTGCCCTTGGCCGTCACATTGATGTTCGGTCCCGTGGCAAGCGCTTCTCCCCAGAAGCACATGGCACAGCGATCATCGAGGCGTTGCGCGGCGCGAAACGAGCGAATCGCTTCGGCGTGATTGAAGCCGAAGGCGAGCACCATGCCTTGATCGAAATAGCGCTGCGCGCCGGGCTCCGTCGTCGTGATGGCGCGGTGATGGTCGCCCATGCCCTCGAACAGGGGGGCGCCGGCCCGCGCAACGAGGTCCACGGCGCTCTCCGGGGCTTTGGAGCACGCGACCAATAAACAAGGTGCAATCAAGCACGTCAGGGCTAGGGCGTGGCGAGCACGCATGCGACCTCCTTTCCGCTCGTCGGGGGTGCGATCGAGTTGTTTTGCGTGCAGACTACCGGTGATTCCCGCACGCATGCAAGAGCCGTATCATTCGCTGGCATGCTCGCTGGCTGCCGGTCCGCGGGTGCGCGCAACCAACAACAAACGCGTGGCTTGAAAGGAGTCAGCGATGTCTAATCCGACGTACGATCTCATGAACTCGATCTTTTCCAGGATGCTGCCGAACTTGAAGGCAATTTTGAGCAAAGCCGAAGCCGATGCAGAGGCGCGCAAGATCGACCCGCAAGTGTATCTTCAAGCGCGGCTCGCGCCGGACATGCTGCCGTTCACGCGCCAGATTCAGATCGCGACCGACCAGGTCAAGGGCGGTATGGGGCGCCTGGCCGGCGTCCAAGTTCCGACTTGGGAGGATAACGAGAAGACTTTCGAGGAGCTGCGCGCCCGCGTCGAAAAGGCAAGCGCCTACTTGAAGACTTTCAAGCCCGCGCAGTTCGAAGGCGCCGAGACCCGCCCGGTCGAGCTCAAGTTTCCGAACGCGACGTTCAATTTCACCGGCAAAGATTATCTGCTCAATTTCGTGCTGCCGAATTTCTATTTTCACATCACGACCGCGTACGCGATTCTGCGGCACAACGGCGTACAGCTCGGCAAGCGCGATTTCATCGGCGGCTGAGGAACGCCATGGGCAAGCGTTACGGCAACATTCTCGAGACCATCGGCCGGACGCCCACCGTGCGCATCAACAAGCTTGCGCCGGCGGGCGTCAATCTCTACGTCAAGATCGAGGCTTTCAATCCGATGGGCTCGGTCAAGGATCGCTTGGCGTTGGGCGTCATCGAGGATGCCGAGCGAACGGCGAAGCTCAAGCCGGGACAGACGGTCATCGAGGCGACCAGCGGCAATACCGGCATCGGCCTCGCGATGGTGTGCGCCCACAAGGGGTATCCGCTCGTCGTGACGATGGCCGAGAACTTCAGCGTCGAGCGGCGCAAGCTCATGCGCTTTCTCGGCGCCAAGGTCGTGTTGACGCCGGCGGCCGAGAAGGGCACGGGCATGCTTGCCAAGGCCGTCGAGCTCGCCGAGACGCATGGGTGGTTCCTGTGCCGGCAATTCGAGAACGAGGCCAACCCCGACATTCATACGCAAACCACGGCCGAGGAGATTCTCGCGGATTTTGCCGACACGCACCTCGACTATTGGGTCACGGGATTCGGCACGGGCGGGACACTCAAGGGCGTGGCGCGCGTGCTCAAGCGCCGCAGCCCTAGGACGCAGATCGTCGTTTGCGAGCCCGACAACTCGCAGATGCTCGGCAGCGGCATCGCGCAGGCGCGCACGCCCGACGGCTCGCCGGCCGGCAGCCACCCGCTCTTCCGCCCGCACTTGATGCAGGGCTGGTCGCCCGACTTCATTCCGAAGCTCACCGAGGACGCGGTCGCCGCGAAGCTCATCGACCGCATCGTTCCGATCAATGGCGGCGAGGCGCTGAAGCTCGCTCGCGAGCTTGCGCAGAAGGAGGGCATCTTCGTCGGCACCTCGAGCGGCGCGACGTTCTCCGGTGCGTTGACCGTGTGCAAGGACGCGGCGGCCGGCGCGAACGTACTGTGCATGCTGCCCGACACCGGCGAGCGCTATTTGAGCACGCCGTTGTTCGCAGATGTTCCCGCCGACATGACCGAAGAGGAAATCGAGATCTCGCGCTCGACGCCGCGCTATCGATTCGATAAGCCCGCTACGGCGGCGGGCGCCGCAGCCCCGCCGGTCAAAACGCCCGAGCCGCCGCCGCAAGTCACTCCTGCGGCCGCCGCGTTTGTGGCCGAAGCGACGGGCGACAAGCAGCAGCCCGTCGTCATGTTCGCGCTCGAATGGTGCGAGTTCTGCTGGTCGGTGCGCAGAATGTTCGCCGAGTACAAGATTCCTTATCGTTCCGTCGACATCGACTCCGTCGACTATCAGAAGGACGATTGGGGCGGTCAGATTCGTGCGGCGCTTGCCGCACGCACGACGTGGAAGACGATCCCGCAGATCTTCGTCGGCGGCGAGTTCGTCGGCGGAGCGACCGATACGTTCGACGC
>DATCIQ010000436.1:0-4163 GCA_036507635.1 Gammaproteobacteria bacterium | reverse complement strand
GGCGCCGGCGCGCACGGCAAGGTCAGTGATCCCGAGTGCGGGACGATCGAGCGGCGCGCGAAGCAGCGCAATCCGCGCACCTACCTCGAGCAAGCGGGATCGGAAGGCGCGGTCGCAACGGAGCGGATCGACTCGGCAGAGCAGATCGCCCTCGAATTCCTCATGAACGCGCTGCGCCTACCGGATGGAGTCAGCGCCGCATGTTACGAGGAACGTACCGGTCGGCCGTTGGCGGCGCTCGAGGATCCGCTTCGAGAAGCCGTCCGCCGCGGTTGGCTTAAAGCAGACCCCGGCCGGCTCGTGCCGACGCCGGCTGGCCTCCTGGTGTTGAACAGGTTGCTGGCGCTTTTCTTGGTGCTGCGCCCGCGGGCCGATTGTGCGTAAGTTCTCGCCGTCGAGACCATACTGACATTGGGGTTGAACTCGTCAGTCGACGGCGTTAGTCTGGGAAACCTCCAATAAAAATAGCCGATCGCCTCGCGGTCAGACTGGCGGTTACCCGTGCTCGGCGCGGTGTGGCTGTTTCTTTGTTTCTTTTTTGGGGGGCAGTCATGAGTAATGCTCGAGTTCAAGGCTTCGGGGCCAATCCTCTGGGCGTCCGAAAGTCCGGTCACTACCGGTCGGAGTACGCGAAACCGTTCGTGGAGAAATGGGACGAGCTCATCGACTGGGACGCTCGCGCCAAAGCCGAGGGCGGGTTCTTCATCAAGGTGTTGCGCGAGCAGGGCGCGCGAAAAGTGCTCGACGTCGCAACCGGCACGGGCTTTCACTCCGTGCAGTTGTTGAAGGCAGGATTCGAAGTAACGAGCGCAGACGGCAGTGCGACGATGCTCGCGAAGGCCTTTGAGAACGCCCATCGGCACGGACATATCCTTCGAACCGTGCAGGCGGACTGGCGCTGGTTGAATCGCGACGTCCACGATTTCTACGACGCCGTGATTTGTCTCGGCAACTCGTTCACGCATTTGCACAGCGAGAATGATCGGCGCAAAGCGTTGGCCGAGTATTACGCGACTTTGCGGCACGACGGAGTATTGATTCTGGATCAGCGCAACTATGATGCCATTCTCGACAAAGAGACCGAGCCGTCGCATAAATACTACTACTGCGGCGGGGATGTCGCGGCGGAACCCGAGCACGTGGACGAATCGCTCGCGAGATTCCGTTACACGTTCGCCGATGGGGACGTGTATCACCTCAACATGTTTCCGCTTCGCAAGCGCTACACGCAGCGGCTCATGAGAGAAGTGGGATTCCAGAAGGTCACCACCTATGGGGACTTCCAGGAAAGCTATCATGACGACACGCCGGACTTCTTCATTCACGTGGCCGAGAAGACCTATGTGGCGGCGGATTCCCGTCAGGACGGCGGGCAGGACCGCCGGCAGGCTCGCGAGTGAGCGCGAGACTATCGAGCGCAGTTCGCACGGCGCGCGATTACTACAACAGCGGCGACGCCGACAATTTCTATTTCAGTATCTGGGGCGGTGAGGACATCCACATCGGCCTCTACGATGCCGCCGGCGAGGATATCCGCGACGCGGCGCAGCGCACTGTTGCGACGATGGCCGGGCAGCTCGAGGCGCTGAATGCGGGCAGCCGCGTCATCGATCTCGGCGCGGGATACGGGGGCGCGGCGCGCTGGCTCGCCGCCACGGCCGGTTGCCACGTCACCTGCTTGAACTTGAGCGACGTGCAGAACGCACGCAATCGGGAGCTCACGGCGGCCGCCGGCCTCGACGGCCGCATCGAGGTCGTCGACGGAAGCTTCGAGGATATTCCGTACGGCGACGGGAAGTTCGATGTCGCTTGGTCGCAGGATTCGATCCTGCACTCGGGCGACCGCGGCCGCGTGTTGCGCGAAATCGATCGTGTGCTGAAACCGGGCGGGGAGATCATTTTCACGGATCCGATGCAGGCCGAGGGCTGCCCGGCGGGCGTGCTCGCCCCGGTGCTCGAGCGAATTCACCTCGCTTCGCTGGGAACATTCGCGTTCTATCGGCAACAGGCCGCGCTGTTGGGCTGGGAACAACGCCTGGTCCTCGATTTATCCGGGCAACTCGTCGCGCACTACTCGCGCGTGAGACAGGAGCTGCTGGCGCGGCGCGCGGAGCTTGGCGCGGCGGTATCGGCGCAATACGCCGAGCGTATGATCGAAGGGTTGACGCACTGGATTCTCGCTGGCGAGAGCGGCTACCTCGCGTGGGGAATCCTGCATTTCCGGAAGCGGGTTTAGCGAATCTAAGTGCGCCGCCGTAGCTCCCAACGTGCCGTGCGCAACGCGTGAGTGACCGATCGAACTGGATGTTGCGCAGCCGCGACGGCCGCGTTTTGCTCGACTTGAACCCCGCGGTCTTCGTCTCGAGCTCGGTTGTCATCGGCGCCCTCGTGTTTGCCGGTGTCGTGTATCGCGAGGAATTCGGCGGCGGGGCGGAGGCCGTGCAGGCATGGATCGCCGATCGCACCGGTTGGTTCTTGGTGTTGACCGTCAACGTCGTTCTCGCGTATTCGCTCTACTTGTTGTGCTCGAGATTCGGCCGCGTCCGCATCGGCGGCGCTGCGGCGCGTCCGCATTTCAGCCGTGCGGCTTGGCTCGCGATGCTGTTCTCGGCGGGCATGGGCATCGGACTGATGTTCTACGGCGTCGCCGAGCCGATCTATCATCTTGCGACTCCGCCGCGCGGTGTCGCCCCCGAGAGCCCCGATGCCTACCGAGACGCCATCAAGATCACGTTCCTCCATTGGGGGCTTCACGCTTGGGGCGTCTACGCGTTGACGGGTCTGTCTCTCGCCTACTTCGCCTTCAACCGCGGCATGCCGCTGAGCGTGCGCAGCATCTTCACGCCCGTGCTCGGCGAGCGCGTGCACGGCTGGTGGGGGCACGTCATCGACATTCTGGCGACGGTCGCGACGCTGTTCGGCGTAGCCACGTCGCTCGGTCTCGGTGCGATCCAGGTGAACGGCGGCCTCAACCATCTGTTCGGTGTCGCGGCGAGCCCGGCGGTGCAAATCGCGTTGATTGCCGGGATCACCGCGTTGGCCACTGTGTCCGTGGTCCTCGGGCTCGAGAAGGGCATCAAACGCTTGTCCGTGGTCAATATGGTCGTGGCTGTCTCGTTGCTCGGTTTCGTCTTCTTCGTCGGACCAACGTTGTTCGTTCTCAAGGGTTTCATTCAGGACACGGGTGCGTATCTCAATGACCTGGTCGCGCTCGGTACCTGGACTGAAACGTACACGCGCGGCCATTGGCAGAACGGATGGACCGTGTTCTATTGGGGCTGGTGGATCGCGTGGTCGCCGTTCGTCGGATTGTTTCTGGCGCGGATCTCGGTCGGCCGAACGATCCGCGAGTTCGTCGCCGGCACTCTGTTGGCCGCGACGCTGATGACGTTCGTATGGCTCGGGGTATTCGGCAACGCGGCGCTCTACATCGAGCTCGCAGGCCCTGGCGGTCTCGTGGAAGCCGTGCAGGCGAGCTTGGATCGCTCATTGTTCGTGTTTCTCGAGTTGCTGCCGCAGGCCACGGGTGCACGAGTGCCGGAAGCCGTGCTGGCGGGGGCAGCCGCGCTCGCGACCGTCGCCATCGTGACTTTCTTCGTGACATCTTCCGACTCCGGCTCGCTCGTGATCGACATCATCACGTCGGGCGGCAAGGCGAATCCGCCGGTCGCGCAACGGATCTACTGGGCCACGGCGGAAGGCGTCGTGGCCGCGGTACTGCTCGCAGGCGGCGGACTCGTGGCCCTCCAGACGGCTGCCATTTCGGCCGGTCTGCCGTTTGCCGCGGTGATTCTGCTGATGATCGTGAGCGTGCACCGAGGGTTGCTCGCGGATGAGCGGGCGCGCGGGCCCGTGCCTTGACGGCGTGCCCTCCCTTGACGCCATTCCGCGGTTTGCGTAGCGTCGGACCGGATGCCCGACTACGGATGCCTTCAATGACGAGGTCGCGTCGCGAATTCTTGAAGCGTGCAAGCGCGGCGACGGCGCTCGCTGCGCTCGGAGCACCTGCCGCCGCGCAAGCCGAGCCCACGATCGGCTTGATTTTCCCGCCGCTCGATTATCCGATTCCGCCCGACGCCAATCGGCTTTTTCCGAGCGGTGTGCGATTCATCGGCAATGGGCTCGGATTTTCGGGCATGACCATCGCAGGGTACGAAGAAGCC
>DATCIQ010000435.1:0-2369 GCA_036507635.1 Gammaproteobacteria bacterium | reverse complement strand
ACACGTACTGCCGGTGCGCGACCGGCGCGAGGACGTGTTCTTCCACCCACTCGCCGTAGAGCAGCACGCGCTTCTGATGGCAGCTCGGACAGAAGTACCTGGTTTTGCACGAGTAACTCAGCACGTAGTCGTGTCCGCAGGGATCGTTTAATCTTGCAACCTGGACTTTACGAACTGCCGGCTGGTAGCGCTAAAGGGGGCAGGTCAGCTTTCGCCTCCTCGATAAACCCGGCTATTCAAGGATCTTGAATTGAGCCGCAACTCAGGTCGAACCAACCAGTCACTTCCCGTCTGGGCACTAGGCGACTATTCGGTTATCGGGTCCACCCTTCATGGCGTGGCCGAGGAACTGTGCGCGGCTGTACATCTACGCGGGCCGGAGCGTCTCGCCGACATTGCCTGCGGAACCGGTAACGTAGCTGTTGCCGCGGCAGCGCAAGGATGCGAAGTATTCGGCATTGATTACGCGGCTCCGCTGCTTGGGCTCGCTCGTTCACGTGCCGACAAGCTACGCATCGCGGTATCTCTAGTCATGGCGAACGCCGAAGAGCTGCCGTTTCCCGATGCCTCTTTCGATGTTGTGCTCTCGGCCTTTGGGGTGATGTTCACCTCGAATCATCGCAGAGCGGCAACTGAAATGCTTCGAATCTGCAGGCCTGGCGGGACCATAGGCATGGCTAACTGGACGCCGGAAGGCGTCTTCGGCCAATCGACCAAGGTAACGGCCCGATTCATTTCCGCCGACCCCACTGTACCGACTGCTGCGTTGTGGGGATCGTTGGAATATCTACGCGATCTGTTCGGTAGCGCTGTAGCTCTGGATGGCCGAAAACGCAACGTCATGTACCGGTATGAAAACACCAAGCATTACCTGGATACGCTACGCACCACGTACCCCCCGGCGATCAATGCGTTCAATGGGCTGCCCGAGGGTGAGCGTCCTTCGTACGCCGATGCGCTTTACGAGCTATACGATTCCAGAAATCAAGCTCACGACGGGACGTTCTTGATGGCGATGGAATATCTCGAGACCGTGGGGCAGAAGGCTGAGTGACCTGCCATTTTTCAAGCATTCATTTTCCGGTGCTCCGCCTCGTTTTCCGGCGTGCTCGTTTCCACTCTCGTCACGAACTCTTCCGTTCTGTCCCGCAGGCGCGTCAGCAGGGTTGTAATCAACCGGCGTAGCCACGCGGGTTGGCGGTCGAGATAATCGCGGAACTGGTCCATATTGAGCACGACCAGATCGCACTCTTCCGTTGCGATCGCGCTCGCCGATCGCTTCGATCGATTGAGAAAGGCCATTTCGCCGATGATTTCCCCGCGACCAAGGATCGTAATCGTTTTGTCCCAGCCATTGTGGTCCTTGCAGATCCTGATTCCACCGGATTCGATAACATAAACTTCAGTCCCAGGATCACCTTCGCGAAAGAGCATCTCGCCCGCTTTCAGCTTCCTGACCTCCACGTGCGGCGCAGATACGGTGCCGGCGAGCGAACCGGCGATCATTCCAACCGTAAATTCCACATTCAGCGGCTTGCGAAGAAACTGGATATCTTCGCGAGCCAAGCGCTCGGCTTGACACTCGATGCGATCTTTGGTGCTCGTGACAATTACGCCAGTCCGGTTTCCTCCCAGACTGCGGTGGCAGCACTCGATGAGCTCGCGGCTCGTCGAACCGTCTGGGAAGGCGAGTTCGGTGAGCAAGATCGATGGCTGACGTTCCTTTGTCCAGGCAAGAGCATTGCTTGGCGCTGCGAAGGGGTATACGGAGGCGTTCGGGCACGTCGCGGCCAGCGCGTCCACAATCTTGGTTCTCACTTCATCGCTGCTCTCGACTATCACGATACTGCTGCCGTCCGCCTTCGGCACATCGAACGTGGAAAGCGCGGCCGGACGAGCATCAGGAGAAGAACCGGAGAAGATGGACTCGACAACATCGCTCAGGCCCAACGCGCGATACGTCGCGCCCACTATGTCGTCGAAGCTCGCTTGGGCTCCAAAGCCCTGGTCACCGCTCGCCATCAGACCCTTTCGCGGGCTGACCACGATGTATTTTTCGGTCGTGTTCAGCAAGTCAAGGTTGCGCTGGAAAAGGGGGTCGAACCACATCTCGGGGTTCATCGAGGGGACAACGATGACTCTTTTCGTTCGAGGAACGGCCCGGATCACTTGCAATGGAAAACTGTCGTTTATACCGGCAGCGATCTTGCCCACTGAATTACAGGTCGCGGGGATCACCACGACGACGTCTGCCCACTTACCCTCCGCTATGTGGGGCACGCCCATGATCCGATAGATGAAGTAGGCGACCCCTTCCAGGAACTGCGGGCGGAAGCGTTTGAAGAAGCGGGGGATCGAAGCCGGGTGGC
>DATCIQ010000434.1:0-27522 GCA_036507635.1 Gammaproteobacteria bacterium | reverse complement strand
GAATGTCCGGATCGACCGCTTCGGTGGTCGGCGAGACCGCCGGCACGGTGCGCAGGCGCGCGACGGCGCCGGCGCTCTCGACGCCGCGGGCGGCGCAGCGCGCAAGCTCGGCGGTGCTGCCGTTGCGCGAATAGTAGAGGATGAGCACCGTCGCCGGACGCGTCATTCGAGCATGTCCAGGACCTGTTCCGGCGGGCGTCCGATGCGCGCCTTTGCGTCGGTTTCGACGATTGGACGCTGGATGAGCTTGGGATGGCGCACCATGAGATCGAGCAGCGCATCGGCCGGTGCATCGAGCGAAAGTCCCGACGCTTTGAGCTCGGGCTCGGCGCTGCGCACGAGATCACGGGCGCGCAAGCCGAGCTTGCCGAGCAGCCGCTTGAGCGTCGCTTTCGACGGCGGCTCGACGAGATACCCGACGATCGTAAGATCGACGTCGCGTTCTTCGAGCAGCGCGAGCGTCGCTCGCGACTTCGAGCACCGCGGATTGTGATAGATTCTAGCTTTCATGTGTAACCATTTGTCAGGAGAGGAGAAGATGTTTCGATGATCGCTCGTTGCCAAGAGCCTCGCGGGATCAGTGTAGAAAGCTCGCGCGCTGCTTGCCAGGGCCGCGCCGCCTGTCATGCGGTTTCTTGACGATGCCGAGATGTCCCTGCTAATTTCCGAAACCGGTCCCGTTTGCAACAACAAGAAAACAGCCCGAATGTTTCACAGGCTCGCGCTTCGCCGTCTAGCGCCGATGTGGTGGGTGAGTTTGCTCATTGCTTGCGCATCCGCTCCGCCCGTTCAGGAGATGAGCGACGCGCGGCAAGCGATCATGGCGGCCGAAGCGGCCGACGCCGACCAGTATGCGGCCGCGACGCTCGCCAACGCGCGTCGCTACCTCGCCGATGCCGAGCAACTGTTGCGCGAGGAAGCCTACGGGCCCGCGCGCATGAATGCCTTGCGGGCGAAGAATCGCGCCAATCGCGCGCTCGTCCAGGCACAGTCGGCCGCGGAGTCCGAGGCCGATTGACGCCGCAATGAGCCGCGGGCGCACGGTCCGTTGCGTCGTGTCCGGCCGCGTTCAAGGTGTCTACTATCGAGCCGCGACGTGCGAGCGGGCCACGGAGCTCGGCTTGCGCGGCTGGGTCAGGAACCTGCCGGACCGCCGCGTCGAGGTTGTCGCAGCCGGCGACGTAGACGCCGTCGGCGCCCTCACGGCATGGTTATGGCAGGGTCCTCCGGTGGCGCGAGTCGCCACGGTCGGCGTCGAGGAGTGGACGGGCGCCGTGCCCGACGATTTCTCGATCCGTTAAATACGATACCACTTCGCGCGCAGGCGCTCGATGACGCGGTCCGCATACCAACGCCGGCCCGTGCTGCCGTTGTAGCGCGCGAGGCCCTGCACGAGATCGCCTTTCTCCATGTCGAGATAGTATTTGAGGATGTGGCAACCGAGCAGCAAGTTGAAGTCGATCTCGAACAGCAGATTCTTGTCGTCGTGCCCGAGCTCCTTGACCCAGAACGGCATGACTTGCATGAGGCCGAGCGCGCTCGCCGATGAGATCGCAAAACGGTCGAAATCGCTCTCGACGTCGATGACCGCGAGCACGAGCTCCGGCGGAAGATCCGCGCGCATCGCTTGCTGATGCACGGTCTTCAAGATGAAGAGGCGCTCGTCGAGGTTCGGCACTTGTTTCGCGAGCCGCCGCGACATGTCGGACAGCCACACCTCGGCCGTGAAGCGATCGTCAAAGCTCCGTGCTTCGGCGACGGCGCGCTTGAGCACGGCCCTGAGCTCGGGATCCACCTCGGGTACCGTCGGGGCGTTCATCGGTTGCGCGAATGCGGCCGCGCACGAGCACAGTGCGACGACCGTGCAGGCTGCGTGCATGTGGGCTTTGCGATTCATGTCGAGCGGTGCGCTTCGAGAAACTCCGCGAACGTATCGAGCGCGACGTGCTCCGGATCGGTGGCATCCCGCCGTTTGTACTCGACGCGACCCTCCGCTAGGCTGCGCTCCCCGATGACCACGCGGTGCGGAATGCCGATGAGGTCGGCATCGGCGAACTTGAACCCCGGCCGTTGCGGACGGTCGTCGACGAGCACTTCGAAGCCCGCCTCGACGAGTCGTGCATACAGTGAGTGCGTCGCCGCGGCCACTTGCTCCGACTTGTCCATGTTGAGCGGGATCAGAATCACGTCGAACGGGGCGATCGCCTCGGGCCAAATAATGCCCCTGTCATCATGGTTTTGCTCGATCGCGGCAGCTATGACGCGCGTCACACCGATGCCGTAACAGCCCATTTGCATGAAACAGGGCTCGCCTGCGGCGTTCAGCACCGTGGCCTGCATCGCTTCGCTGTACTTCGTGCCGAGCTGGAAAATCTGCCCGACCTCGATGCCGCGCGCGATCGAGAGCGCGCCGCCGCCCGCGGGGCTCGGATCGCCGGCGACTGCATTGCGGATGTCGGCGACGTCGGGCAACGGCAGATCGCGATCCCAGTTGACGCCGCGCCAATGGTGGTCGGGCCGGTTGGCGCCGCAGACGAAATCGGCGACCACGGCAGCCGCCCGGTCCACGTACATCGGGAGATCGAGCCCGATCGGGCCGACGAAGCCCGGCGGGCAACCCGTCGCCGCTTCGACTTCCGGGGCGCGCAGCATCGTGAGCGGCGTCCCGACACGCGGAAGTCGCTGCGCCTTGAGCGCGTTGAGCTCGTGATCGCCGCGCAGCAGCAGGGCGACAGCCGGCGCGTCGCTGCCTTTGACGAGGAGCATTTTCATGCACTGCTCGGGCGGCACGCTCAAAAAAGCGCTGAGCGCGTCGATGCTCCCGACTTTTGGTGTTGCGACGAGGTCGCGCGCCTGACTCGGGGCCGGCCGCGGAGCGACGGGAGGTGCAAGGTCGACGACCTCGATGTTCGCCGCGAAGCCGTCGGCATCGCAGTACGCGATGACGTCCTCACCGGACGCCGCGAGCACCTGAAACTCCTCGGAGCGGCTGCCGCCGATCTCGCCGGTATCGGCCTGCACGATGCGGTACTCGAGCTGCATGCGATCGAAGATGCGTTGATAGGTCGACCGCATGAGGCGGTAATGTTCGGCGAGCGAGCTCTCGTCGATATGGAACGAGTATGCGTCTTTCATGATGAACTCGCGCGCGCGCATGACGCCGAAGCGCGGCCTGACCTCGTCGCGAAATTTGGTCTGGATCTGATAGTAGTTTACGGGCAGCTGGCGGTAGCTCTTGAGCTCATTGCGCGCGATGTCGGTAATGACTTCTTCGTGAGTCGGTCCGAGGCAAAACTCGCGCTCATGACGGTCCTTGAGACGCAGCAAGCTCGCGCCGTAGGCATCCCAGCGTTTTGATTCGCGCCACAGCTCGGCGGGTTGCACGCCGGGCATGAACACCTCGAGTGCGCCGGCCCGGTTCATTTCCTCGCGGACGATCGTCTGCACTTTATTGAGCACGCGCATGCCGAGCGGCATCCACGTGTAGAGACCGGCCGCGAGTCGGCGGATGAATCCACCGCGCAGCATGAGCTGGTGGCTCACGATCTCCGCATCCGACGGATTGTCCTTGAACGTATTGAGCGGCAGTTGGCTTAAATACATGGCCGGCATTGTAGCGGCGCGCTGCTCCGCAGGGCCAGACGTGGCGCCCGGTTGCGTCGTCCAACCGATTCGCGCAGCATGTTCCGCGGTGGACGATTTCGTGCAAAGAGACTCGGACGGCCGGCAGGCGCCGGTGCGGCGCAAAGGCATCTATCTGTTGCCGAACCTGCTGACGACGGGCGGATTGTTCGCGGGCTTCTACTCGATCGTCGCGGCGATTGACGGCAATTTCCACGCGGCGGCATGGGCGATCTTCATCGCCTGGTTCGTCGACGGCCTGGACGGGCGCGTCGCGCGCTTGACGAGCACCGCCAGCGACTTCGGCAAGGAGTACGACAGTCTCGCCGACATGGTTTCGTTCGGCGTTGCCCCTGCGATCGTGACTTACCAGTGGGGCGTGGAGCGACTGGCCGAATATGGAGCGGTTTGGGGACGCCTCGGCTGGCTGGCCGCTTTTTTGTATGCCGCGGCCGCGGCATTTCGCTTGGCACGCTTCAACGCGAATGTCACGTGGCAGGACAAGCGCTATTTTCAAGGTCTTGCGAGCCCGCCTGCGGCCGGCAGCGTGGCGTCGATGGTCTGGCTCAGCACGGAATACGGAATCGAAGGTCTTGTCGCGCTCGTCGCGGGCATCACAATCACGGCCGTCGCCGGATTGCTCATGATGTCGCGGTTCAGTTACTTGAGCTTCAAGGACATCAGCCCGAGCCGCCGTGTCCGTTTCGCGCATCTCTTGTTGATCCCACTCGTGATCATCGTGGTGGCAGTGGAGCCGCCGCTGATGATCTTCTTGCTGTGCACGGTTTATGCATTCTCCGGGCCTGCTTACTGGCTGTGGCGCCGGCGCGGTCAACCCATCCGGATGGACGAAGACGAGGAAAGCGACGAGCCATGAGGGGGCTGCGCGAACAGTGCCTCAAAGCGATGGGCATACCCTTGTGGATGCCGCGCGCGAAGAGCGCCGGCGAAGCTCGGGCCGACGTGGGAGCCGCGCCCCAGGAGAAGATCGCGAGCGAAGCTCGCTCCCACCAAGAAAGTCGCTCCCACGAACAAAGTCACTCCTACGAGGAGGGTCGCGCCTATGTGGGCGCGATGGATTGGCAGGGACTCGCGGCGGCCGTGCGCGGCTGTACGCGCTGCGCGCTGCACAAGACCCGCACGCAAACCGTATTCGGCGTAGGCCGAAAAGACGCGGCGCTGTTGATCATCGGCGAGGCACCCGGCGCGGAGGAGGACCGCCAAGGCGAGCCGTTCGTAGGCCCGGCCGGGCAATTGCTCAATACGATGCTGCGGGCGATCGGGCTCAAGCGCGAGGAAGTCTATATTGCCAATATCCTCAAGTGCCGGCCGCCGAACAATCGGGATCCGCAACCCGAGGAGGCGGTTACTTGCACGCCGTACCTGGAGCGCCAGATTGCGTTGATTCGACCGCGCGCGATTCTTGCCCTCGGGCGCATTGCTGGACAGTGGCTATTGCAGTCCGAATTACCCCTCGGTAGGCTCAGGGGACGAGTGCTGCAGTACGGTGAGGCTCGCGTTCCGCTGGTCGTGACTTACCATCCGGCCTATCTTCTGCGCAGCCCGCTCGCCAAGGCCAAGTCCTGGCAGGATCTGTGCCTCATAAGGGAAGTGATCGAGATCAAGCAATGAGCGCCGCCGTCCATCCTCGTACCCAGATCCGTGTCATGGTGCCTTCCGACTTGAAGGCCGTCGCCCGCATCGAGCACACGGCGTACGAGTATCCATGGAGCCTGGGGATTTTCCGCGATTGCATGCTCGCCGGCTACTACAGCCTCGTCCTCGACGTCGGCGGTGTCCTTACGGGATACGGGATCATGTCGATCGCAGCGGCCGAGGCACACATTTTGAACCTTTGCGTTCACCCGGCCGCACAGCGCGTGGGTTACGGACGCCAGCTATTGGATGCGTTGCTGCACCGAGCCCGGGAAAGCGACGTCAGCAAAGTGTTTCTCGAGGTGCGTCCGTCGAACAAGGCGGCGCTCAATTTGTATCACTCTTGCGGATTCGTCCAAATCGGCATCCGGCCGGCTTACTATCAGGCACCCTACGGCCGCGAAGACGCGGTCGTGCTGTCGTATACGCTGCGCTCGCCCGACTGACGGGCGGACGCTCGACCCTCCATGTCCGAGTATCTCAAGCGGCGCACGTTTGCCATCATTTCGCATCCCGACGCGGGCAAGACCACACTCACGGAGAAATTTCTGCTCTTCGGCGGCGCGATCCAGATGGCCGGCACCGTCAAAGGCCGCAAGGCACGCCGCCACGCAACGTCCGACTGGATGCGGCTCGAGCAGGAGCGCGGAATCTCCGTGACTTCCTCGGTGATGCAGTTTCCGTATCGCGGCAGGGTCGTGAATCTTCTCGATACACCCGGCCACGAGGACTTTTCCGAGGATACTTACCGCACGCTCACGGCGGTTGACAGCGCGCTCATGGTCATCGATGCCGCGCGCGGCGTCGAGGCGCGCACGATCAAGCTCATGGAAGTTTGCCGCCTGCGCACGACGCCGATCATGAGCTTCATCAACAAGCTCGACCGGGATGCTCGGGAGCCGCTCGAGTTGCTCGGCGAGATCGAGTCGGTGCTCAAGATCGAGTGTACGCCCGTGACCTGGCCGATCGGCATGGGGCGCGAATTCCGCGGCGTCTATCATCTCGAGGAAGATTGCGTCTATCTCTATCAGGGCCGGGACGGCAGCCGGTTGCCGCAAACCGAGCGCATCGAAGATTGGCGGTCTGCGGCGATGAGCAGCAGGCTGGGAGAGAGCGCCGCGGAGTTACACGAGCAGGTCGAGCTCATTCGCGGCGCGGCGGCGCGTTTCGATCGAGGCCGTTACCTTGCGGGCGAGCAAACGCCCGTATTCTTCGGCGCCGCTCTGCACAACTACGGCGTCGAGGAGTTGCTCACCGCATTCGTCGAGCATGCGCCCGCCCCGCGGCCGCGAGAAACGGTGCAGCGGCTCGTCGAGCCCGACGAGCCGGCATTCACCGGATTCGTGTTCAAGATCCAGGCGAATATGGATCCCGGGCACCGCGATCGCATCGCCTTCCTGCGGGTCTGCTCCGGAACCTACCAGCCGGGGATGCGCATGCATCACACGCGGCTCGGGCGCGAGGTCAGGGTCGGTGATGCCATTACGTTCATGGCGGCGGACCGGCATCAGGCGTCGACCGCTTTTGCGGGCGACATCATCGGGCTGCACAACCATGGAACCATCAACATCGGCGACAGCTTCACACAGGGCGAAAGCCTCACGTTCACTGGCATTCCGAACTTTGCGCCCGAGTTGTTTCGGCGTGCCGTGCTCAAGGACCCGCTCAAGCTCAAGGCCCTGCAAAAAGGTCTCGCGCAGCTCTGCGAGGAGGGCGCCACGCAGTTGTTTCGGCCGCTCGTCAACAACGAGCTCATCATCGGCGCCGTGGGTCCGCTGCAATTCGACGTCGCTTCGTTCCGTTTGCAGGACGAGTACGGCGTCGAGTGCGTGTTCGAAGCCGTCAACGTCGTTGCTGCGCGTTGGGTACGGTGCGCCGACACGAGGAAGCTCGACGAGCTCAAGAGAAAGCTGCGCGGCAATCTCGCCGAAGATCATGCGGGGGAGCTCGTGTTTCTCGCGCCGACGATGATCGGCCTGACGCTCACCGAGGAGCGATGGCCGGGCGTCGAGTTCCTGGCAACCCGCGAGCACAGCGTGATGTCTTCGTAGGAGCGAGCCTCGCTCGCGAATATTGGAATCGCGAGCGAAGCTCGCTCCTACTACAAACGCGCCCGCACGGCGCGGAATTGCTTGACGAGGCGCTTGAGCTCGACGAGGGCGGCGCGGCCGCCGGGCTCGTAGCGGGCGGCGAGGTAGCTTTGCACGATTCGCCGGATGTCGGCACTGACGACGGGCAGCTTGAGCTCTGCGCGTCGAGCAAAGGCCGTCGGCCCTTCGCCGGGCATGAGCGGCGGCACGCGCGCCCTGGCGAGTTTTCGACTGAATGCGGCGAAGCAGAGTGCCGCGGCATCGACATTGCGCTGGCGGTGAAACGTCCAGCCGAGGTACAACGTGAGGCCGGCGAGAATGGCGACCGTGGAAACGGCCGCGAGCGTCATGAGCTCGGCCCAACGCGCTCGCTCGAATCCCAAGTAACGCAGCAACGACCGCTGCAATTGCGGCCCATAGCCGACGACCCACTGGTTCCAGTAAGTGTTGGCCGCATCGTAGGCCAACAACGCCTGGCGCAGCCAAGGCAGTTGCGTGAGCGCGCGGGTGCGTGCCGTTGCGCCTTGCAACGCCGAGCGCCACGAGCCGAGCGCAATGCGCTCCGGCGCCACGGCCACAATCGGGTCGACGCGTACCCAGCCGCGCTCGTCGAGCCATACTTCGGTCCATGCGTGCGCGTCCATTTGGCGCACGATGTAGTAATCGCCGATGCCGTTGAGCTCGCCGCCTTGATAGCCCGTCACGACACGCGCAGGCAACCCGGCCGCACGCAGCATGATCGTGAGCGCGGACGCGTAGTGCTCGCAGAAGCCTTCGCGCGTGTCGAAGATGAACTCATCCGCCGTATGCCGGCCGAGTGCCGGCGGAGTCAGCGTGTAAAAGAAGCCCTCCGCGCGAAAGACATCGAGCGCACGCGCGATGATTTCGTCGGGCGACGGATCGTCGACCAACCATTGCGCGACGAGCGCGCGCGTGCGCGGGTTGCTCCCGTCCGGCAGACGTGTGAACACGGCGACCTCGTTCGCCGTGAGCGCCTCTAGCGCCGTGTAGCTCGGGTACGAGGTGACGCGGTAGGCGATGCGACCTTCCATGGGTTGGCCGGCGAGCACGCGTAACTGATAGTCGCTGCCCATGACGATATTGCGCCGACCCTCGGCCGCCCAGGTCTGCGGCATGTCGATCGCGAACGCCCAGTTGTCGCCGTTCGGCCCGAGCATGACGCGGTATTCGGTCGGCTCGCCCGAATGCGCGAGCGTATCGAGAACGCGGCGGCGCATGCCGGGGCTGCGCGACCATGTGCGACCATTGAATTGCGCGAGGACAGGGCCGCGCCAATAGAGTTGGTCGAAACGCGGTGCGCCCGTCAAGAACTCGACGCGAAAAGCGACCTCGTCGGAGAGCCCCAGGTTCGTGATGTCGCCGGGGCTCATGGTCTCGGAAAGGCCCGTGGTTCCGGAGCTCGTGCCGCCGGAAATGGCCCAGATCGGACCGGGCAGCCGCGGGAACAAGAGAAACAGGATCAGCATGATCGGCACCGCTTGCAGCAATAGGCGTGCCGCGAGCTTCGCAGTCGGCCAGCTCGGCAGCAGCGAACCGTGGCGCCCCAGCTGCAGCAGCCCCACCGTCGTGATCCAGACGTAACCGAGCAGATAAGCGGCGGTCAGAAGGCCGCGCTCGTGAAGCAGACTCGCGAAGACGAGGAAGTACGCGATGATCATGAGCACGACCTGATCGCGATGCGTGTACGACTCGAGAAACTTGAGGGCGACCATGACGACCAAGAGCGCGCTGCCGGCGCTCAAGCCGTTTACCGTGCCGTAGCGCACGACGACGCCGGAGAACGCGAGGAGCGCGAGCGTGAGTCGCAGCGGCCGGTTCGGCAGCGGCCACCCTTTGAGCTTCGCCGCGAGACGCCATAGGACGCAGGCGCCGAGCAGCGCGGGAATCCACACCGGCAGCATGGGCCAATGCGGCAAGCTCGCACCGAGCACGACGCCGCCCGTCCAAAGCAGCCGCTCCGTCGGCACGAGCGTGTGGTCGCGGCTGCTCACGACGCCGGCATCTCGAAGAGCGCAAGGGCTTGGAGGCACTCGTGCAAGTGTTTCTCGCCGCTGCCGAGCGCGACAGCCGTGGTCGGCAGTCGCACGCCGAAGCTGCGCATCTCCGCGGCCGCGTCGAGGCACCAGCGGGTGAGCTGCGCGAGACGCGCCTCGGTCCCGAGCTCCGGCAGCGAGTCCCAGTCGAGCATGCTCGGCACCTCGGCTGCCCCCGAGAATTGCTTGACCATGAGCTGGCCGCTGCGTGCATAGGCCTTCCATGCCACGCGTCCCGGCGAGTCGGCGGGTGTCGCGCGCCGCAAGCCGACGAAGTCCGAGTCATCCTGTGCCGGCATGCCGCGGGTGCCATGATGGCTCGGGCCCGTGGGGATGGGCCGGCCGACGGGTGCCGGGGCGGGATAGACGAGGCACAGGGCATCCATGTGAATCCAGGTCCAGGCGCGGAACAAGCTTCCCGGATAGCGCGTCGCGATCGCGAACCTCGAGAGTCTCCGCCAGCCGCGCGCGTCGGTCGGGACTGCGATCTCGAGCGTCTTCGAGTGCCCCGGTGCGAGATCCACGGGACCCGAGATCTGGCCGGCGTGCGCGAGCTCGAGCTCGTAGCGCGCCGCAGGCGCGCTGTTGACGAGCGCGATGCGATAGAGCGCCGGTTGACCCGCAAAAACGGGCAGGGCGCCCGCGAAGCGAATTTGCATCGCGAGCAGGTTGTTGTGGCAGTGATGCATGATCACGAGCCCCAAGCCCGCGAGTAGGAATGTGAGCGCAAAGCCCAAGCTCGCGTCATAGTTCAGGGAGCCGAGCAGCATCGCGAGCACGAGTAGGCCGAACACGATGCCGAACCGGGTCGGCAGAATGTAGATTCGGCGGCGCTGCAGCGTGACGGCGCGCGCATCGCGGCCTTGGCGGCGTTGCGCCCAGTTGGCCGCCCAGCCGGACATGCGCTGCGACAAGGCGTTCTGCATCGCGCTATCTGCCCATGAGCTTGAGAGCGACGTCGCTACGGCAGCGGCACGGCCGTGAGAATGGCGGGACCCGGGTCCGGCGGCCCGTCCATGGAGCCGGATTCGAGGCGATGCGCCACGATACTGGGGAAAACCGCCTGCACGTCCTCGGGATGCACGCCCGAATGGCCCGCCATGAGAGACCATGCTTGCGCGGCTCGGACGAGCGCCATGCCGCCGCGCGGCGACAATCCCGTGACGAACTCGCCGGATTCGCGCGTGTAGGCAATCAAAGCTTGGACGTAGTCCAGCAAGGGCTCGGCGACGTGGATTTTGGGGACCGCTTCTTGCAGGCGCAGCAACGCTTCGGGGGAGAGCACGGGCTCGAGCGCGTCTACCATGCTGCGGCGCTCGCCGTTGGCGAGCAATTGACGCTCCTCCTTGGGTTCCGGATAGCCAAGCGCGATCTGCATCAGAAAGCGATCGAGCTGCGACTCCGGCAACGGAAACGTGCCGACGTGATGGATGGGATTGCGCGTTGCGATGACGAAGAACGGTGCCGGCAGAGAATAGGTCGTGCCGTCGGCCGTCACTTGGCGCTCTTCCATCGCCTCGAGCAACGCACTCTGGGCTTTCGGTGTCGCGCGGTTGATCTCGTCCGCCAAGACGACGTGCGCGAAGATCGGCCCTTTATGAAACTCGAATGAGCCGTTGTCGCGCCGGTACACGGATACGCCGATCACGTCGGCGGGTAACAAATCGCTCGTGAATTGGATGCGCTGATAACTCAACCCGAGGGTCTTGGCAAGCGCGTGTGCGAGCGTCGTCTTGCCGACTCCGGGCACATCCTCGATGAGCAGGTGGCCGCGTGCGAGGAGGCACGCGACGCATTGGCGGAGCTGCAGCGTCTTGCCCACGATGATCCGATCGAGGGCGGCGATGACCCTCTCGATCAACGCGATGCGCTCGGAGTGCTCTGCGCGGGCCGTGCTGATATGCGGTGCGGGCATGGGGACCGATGGTCGCCGAAAAATGCTCACTGCGACACTCCGCGGCAAGACATTTGTGAACCAGTGCGCATAAACACCGCCCTCAAGCGATCATTGAATCTCGCGCATCCTTTTGAGCTGCAGGTCGAGCCGTTCTATGCGTTGGCCGAGATCGACGGCGCGCGCGTTCTCTTTGGCAACGATCTCCGGAGGCGCATTGTCCACGAAGTCGGCATTGTCGAGCTTACGGCGGCAGGCGTCGAGATCCTTGCGCGTTCGAGTGAGCTGCTTGTCGAGGCGCTCGATCTCGGCGCGGACGTCGACGAGGCCGGCGAGCGGCACCAAGACGTGCAGCTCGCCGAGCAACGCGCTGGCTGCGCCGCGCACCGCCCGGCTGTCCGCGACATGGTCGATGCTCGCCACGCGCGCGAGCTTCTCGATGTACATGCGTAAGCTTGTGAGGCGCGCACGATCCGCAGCGGTCGCCCCCGCGAGCTTGACGGGCAGCGGCTTGCTCGGGCTCAGATTCATTTCGCTGCGGATCTGACGGATTCCGACCACGAAGCTCTTGAGCCATTCGATCTCTGTTTCGGCGGCGGCGTCGGCCGGAAAGTCGTCGCTCTCCGGAAAGCGCTCGAGCATGACGGTGCGAGTCTCCGCTCCCGTTTTCGCGGCGAGCTCGAGCCACAGTTCCTCGGTTACGAACGGGGCAAGCGGATGCAACAATTTGCACAGTGCACCGAGCACCTCGACGAGCGTCGCGCGCGTGGCGCGCTGCTCCGCGGCGGTCGCTGGGCCCTCGCCGAGAACAGGCTTCGTGAGCTCGAGGTACCAGTCGCAAAACTCGTACCAGGTAAACTCGTACAGCGCCTGCGTGACGAGATCGAGACGGTAGCTCTTGAAGCTTTCGTGCACGGCTTCGATGCAGCGTCGCAAGCGTGAACGAATCCAGCGATCCGCGGCCGTGTAGCGCAGGTCTTCGCCGTGCTCGGGCTCGACGAGCTGCGCGAACACGTATTGCGACGCGTTCCAGATCTTGTTGCAGAAACGGTGGTAGCCGTCGATGCGGCCGAGATCGAAGCGAACGTCGCGTCCTGTGGTGGCGAGCGACGTGAACGTGAGCCGCAGCGCGTCGGTCCCGAAAGCGCGGATGCCGTCCGGAAACTCGGCACGCGTCGCTTGCTCGACGCGGGACGTCAAGTGCGGCTGCATCATGCCCTCGGTGCGCTTTGCGAGCAGGGTCTTAAGGTCCACGCCGTCCATGAGGTCGAGCGGATCGAGGATGTTGCCTTTCGATTTGGTCATCTTCTGGCCTTCGTGATCGAGCACCAGGGCGTGAAGGTACACCTCGCGGAACGGCACCTCGCCCGTGAACTTGAGACCCATCATGATCATGCGGGCTACCCAGAAGAAAATGATGTCGAAGCCCGTGACGAGCACGTTCGTCGGATAGTAGCGGTCGAGCTCCCGCGTCCGCTCGGGCCAGCCGAGCGTCGAAAACGGCCAAAGCGCCGACGAGAACCACGTGTCGAGCACGTCCTCGTCCTGGTGCAGCACGTGCTCATCCCCGAGCCTGTGCTTCGCGCGCACTTCGCGCTCGTCGCGCCCTACATAGACGTGGCCATGGTTGTCGTACCAGGCCGGAATACGGTGGCCCCACCAGAGCTGCCGCGAAATGCACCAGTCCTTGATGTTGCGCATCCACTCGAAGTAGGTCTTTGACCAGTTCTCGGGCACGAAGCGCACGCGCCCTTGCTCGACCGCCGCGATCGCCTCCGCGGCGAGCGGCGCCATGCGCACGTACCACTGGTCCGTGAGCAACGGCTCGAGGATGGCGCCGCTGCGGTCGCCGCGCGGGATCATCGATACGTGATCGTCGATACCGGCTATGAGTCCCGCCGCCCGCAGGTCCTCGACGACGCGCTCGCGCGCGACGAAGCGGTCGAGACCGCGATAACGCTCCGGCACTTCCGCGTTGAGCTTTGCGTCCGCGTCGAAAATATTGAGAACGGGCAGCGCGTGGCGCAGGCCGACGTCGTAGTCGTTGAAATCGTGCCCGGGCGTGATCTTGACGCAGCCGGTGCCGAACTCGGGATCGACCTCTCCGTCGGCGATTACGGGAATCACCCGCTCGGCGAGCGGCAGGCGAACGGACTTGCCGATCAAGTGCCGGTAGCGCGGGTCGTCGGGGTGCACGGCGACGGCGGTATCGCCGAGCATGGTCTCGGGGCGAGTGGTTGCGACTACGAGCGCGTCGCTGCCGTCGGCGAGCGGATAGCGAAGGCGCCAGAGCTTGCCTTTCTCCTCGCTGCTCAAGACCTCGAGGTCGGACAACGCCGTGTGCAGCACCGGGTCCCAATTGACGAGACGTTTGCCGCGATAAATGAGGCCGTCATCGTATAGCCTCACGAACACTTCGATCACGACGCCCGAAAGGCGCGGATCCATCGTGAAGCAGTCGCGCGACCAATCGACCGAGTCGCCGAGACGCCGCATTTGCGCCGTGATCGTGTTGCCGGATTGCTCCTTCCATCGCCAGACGCGCTCGACGAATTTCTCGCGGCCGAGGGCTTGGCGGCTCGTGCCTTCGCGGTTCAAGAGGCGCTCGACGACCATCTGTGTCGCGATACCGGCGTGATCGGTGCCCGGTTGCCACAACGTGTCGAAACCGCGCATGCGGTGGTAGCGCGTCAACGCGTCCTTGATCGTGTGGCCGAACGCGTGGCCCATGTGCAGCGTACCGGTGACGTTCGGCGGCGGAATCACGATGCAGTAGGGCTGCCCGCGCCCCGCGGGCGCGAAATACCCCGCCTGCTCCCAGCGCGCGTAATGGCGCGTCTCGAACTCTGCGGGCCGGTATTCCTTGCTCATGGGTGCGCCGCTACGAGTTTCTATCGCCGGCCAAGTGCTCTCTTAATAATGTGTCGATGAGCTCCGGCAGCTCGCGGCGCAGGCGAGCCGAGATCTGCTCGTAGAGCTTGGCCTCCATTTCATTGAAGGCCTCGCGCAGGAGCTTCTCGGTCAAAGCGAACGTGCTTGACGCGAGGCGCGTTTGCAGCTCGGCGATGAGGCTCTCGACGTCGGGCGGCACCGCCGCTTCGAGTGCCTGCTCCGCGATCAACGCGTCGCCGGTATTTGCGGCGTCTTCGGCCCGCGCCTCTGCCGCTTCGTCGCGGGACTCGGCGACAGGGAGGGCGTCCGTGAGCACGGGGATGGTCTCGAATCGATGCGTGCTCATGCCGTTCACATCCGATGGGTATTGAGCTCGTAGCCGCGGTCGCGATAGAAGCGGAAACGCCGGCGTCCCAGCTCGCGGCGCTGCTCGTTGCCGTCGACGAGCTCCGCGACACGTTGATAACGACTGAAGAACTCGGGTACGTCGCCCGCCAAGTTGATGAGCACGTGCCAGTCCTCGGCTTCCGGGGCGATCCCGCAGCCGATCAGGACCGGCTCGGCGAATTCCCCGTTCCCACCTGCCTCGATCACGCGGTGCGGAATGAAGCTGCCCTGCGAGAACGTCCAGAGTAGATCGTCGAGGCGCGCGCTTTCTGCCGCCGAGTCCGTGTTGATCAGGACGTGCTGACTTTGCTCAAGGGCCTTGTCGGCGATGCGGCACGCGAGCAGAAGGCGCGCGTCGGCTGAATCATTGGGCAGGATATAGAAGTCGACCTGGGTCACGAGCAGCCGTTCAATGAGCGCTGTTCAATAGAAAATCCACGAGCAACGGAACAGGTCGACCGGTCGCGCCCTTGTTCGCATTCGCGCGCCAAGCGACGCCGGCGATGTCGAGATGCGCCCACGGCGTTCCGGAGACGAAGCGCGACAGAAACTGGGCAGCGACGCTCGCGCCGCCGTCGCGACTGCCGCAGTTCGCGAAATCGGCGAAATTGCTCCGCAACGACTCCCCGTATTCTTCATCGACGGGCATGCGCCATGTGTGGTCGAGCGAGCGCCGACCGGCGTCGAGCAGGGACACGGCGAGCTCGTCGTCGGTGCTGAAGATTCCGGTATAGACGGCGCCGAGCGCGACGACACAAGCACCCGTCAGCGTCGCGACGTCGAGCACGATGCGCGGCTTGTACGTGCGCTGGGCAAAAGTCAATGCGTCGCAGAGGATGAGCCTGCCCTCGGCGTCGGTGTTGATGATCTCGATGGTCTGACCCGATAGGCTCGTGACGATGTCGCCGGGACGCGTCGCCCGACTTCCCGGCATGTTCTCGCACGCCGGTATGACCGCAACGACGTTGCAATCGAGCCCGAGCCGGCCGACGCTCAACATGGTGCCCAATACGCCGGCGGCGCCGCACATATCGAATTTCATCTCATCCATCTTCGGCGGCGGTTTGAGGGAAATGCCCCCGGTGTCGAAGGTAACTCCTTTCCCGCAGAGAGCGATCGGCGCGGAGCGCTTCGCCGCGCCGCGGTATTCGAGCACGATGAGCTTGGACGGCTCCGCGGCGCCCTGTGTCACGGCCAGGAGCGCTCCCATTCCCAAGCGCTTCATCTCGCGCTCGCCGAGAATCTTGACGGTCATCTTGGGAGAGCGCCGCGCAACGTCCTTGGCGACCTCCGCGAGATGCGTCGGCGTGCAGATGTTGGCAGGTCGGTTGCCGAGGTCGCGGGCCAGGTCCATGCCGTCCGCGATCGCTTGGCCGTGCACGACTCCGCGGCGCGCCGCAGCCGCCTGCGCCTGGTCCGCCACTGCGACGGCAATGCGGCTCAATTTGGGCGCGGATTCGGACTTGCTCTTGAGCTCGTCGAAGCGATAGAGCGCCGAGCGCAGCGTTTGCACCGTGATGCGAGCGGCGGAATACGGCTCGATCGACTCGCCGGCTTCGTAACTCAGGTAGCTCACGGCGTCGCCGACCGCGCCCTCGCCGAGCGCGTGCGCTGCAGACGCGAGCGCGTTGCCGAGCTGCTTCAACTCGAACAGCGCGCGCCTGCCGCAGCCGACCAAGAGCAACCGCTTGGCGGGCCCACGAGCCTCGCGCACCATGAGCGTTCGGCCCGTCTTGGCGGAGACTTCTCCCGATCGAAGCAAACGCCGAATGACGCCGCCGGACGCTTTATCCAAATCCTTCGCCGGCCCGGACAGTGATTCGCCTTCGAAGAGTGGAACGATCGCACACGCCGTTTTGAGAGTCGCAGGGCGTCCCGCCTTGACGGGAAATTGCATGAGTAATCTCCTCGCGAGTAGCCTGTGCTATCGTGCGGCCCGGTCATGTCGAAAGAGCGGGTTTAGTGTACTCGATTAACTCCGAGGACTGGAACGGAATCACGCGTTGAGTTTGATCAGTCGGTACGTTCTGCGTGAAGCGTGCGGCGCCTCGCTCGTCGTGATCGGCGTCCTGCTCGCGATCCTCATGAGCAACCAGTTCGCAGAGATCTTGGGCGACGCCGCGGCGAACTCTCTGCCCAAAGACGCCGTATTCGAAGTGTTGCGTCTGACGTTCCTGCGTTACCTCATGCTGGTGACGCCGATCGGGCTGTTGCTCGGCATCATGTTTGCGCTCGCGCGCCTCAACCGTGACTCGGAAATGGCCGCGATCGGCGCCTGCGGCGTCGGCCCCGCGCGACTGTTGCGTCCCATTGGCGTCTTGACGCTCGCGCTCGCGGCGCTCACGGCGTGGCTCGCGCTCGTGCAGGCACCGCAAGCCGCGCGCCGCATCGAGGAAATCCGATTCGCGGCGCGGGAGACGCTCGATCTCGGCGTCATCGAGGCGGGCCGATTCACGACGCCCGATTCCGGCCGCACCGTCATCTACGCGCGCGAGGTCGAGGGCAACCAGCTCCGCGGCGTGTTCATCCAGCGTGAGCAAGGCGGGCGCGTCGTGGTCGTGACGGCGGACCGCGGCGAACGCGTGCAGGGGGGAACCGACGGCAGCCTCTCGTTCAGGTTGCACAACGGCCGGCGCACCGAAGGCACGCCCGGCGAAGGGGAGTTCGTGATCGCCGATTTCGCCGAGCATGGTGTGCCGGTCGGCGGCGATGAGCCCGAGGAATTCGTCGAATCCGCGGCGATCATGTCTACGGCGGCGCTCCTCAAGTCGACGGGCGCGGCCGAGCGCGCGGAACTCGAATGGCGCCTGTCCGTGCCGCTGTCTTTGTTCGTGCTCGCGCTCTTGGCCTTGCCGCTGAGCCGTTCGTCCCCGCGCGAGGGCCGTTACGCGCGTGTCGGCGTGGGGCTTTTGATCTACATCATTTACGCCAACTTGCTTTCCATTGCGCGGATCGTGCTCGAGCGCGGCGAGCTTCCGCTGTGGCTCGGCATGTGGTGGGTTCATGGCGCGCTCGCGCTCGTCGCCGTAATGATGCTGGTGAAGCACTCGGGCGTTCTCAGAAGACCGCGGCCGTTCTCTTACGCCGCAGGCACGAAGCATGAACCAACTGCGTAGCTACTTGATCGTGAGCGTCCTCAAGGGCGTGGCGCTCGCGTTGACCGTGATCGTCGTGGTCGGGGGCTTCGTGCAACTCGTCGGCCAGCTTCCCGACGTCGGCACTGCGGACTACGGTTTGGCCGACGCGATCGCATACATGTTGCTGCGGGTTCCGCGCATGATTTTCGAGACACTGCCGGCGGCGGCCCTCGTGGGCGCATTGCTCGGGCTCGGCAACCTCGCCGTGCATCGCGAGCTTATGGTCATGCGCGCGAGCGGCGTGTCGCACTTCAGCATGCTCGGGGCTCTGGCGCTCGCGGGGTTCGGCTTGCTCGTCGTCATGGTATTGCTCGGCGAATCCCTCGCGCCTTCGCTAGGTGCATACGCGCGCGAAATGCGCACGACCGCCCTGCACGACGACGTCGACCTGGACGCCGGGCAGTCCACTTGGCTCAAGGACGGCGAACGCATCATCAACTTGCGCCGGCCCGACCAAGCGTTCGGGTTCTCCGGAGGAGTCTTTTTGTTCGAGCTCGATGGCGCGCAGCGGCTCACGAAGGTCGCGCGCGCGGATACGGCCGACATCGGGCCGGCCAACGAATGGGTCTTAAGGAACTACGGGGAAACTTCGTTCACCCCCGAGGGCGTCCGAGCGAGCCGCGTCCCCGAGGTGCGGCAAGCCTACGGTTTGAGCCCGGATTTGCTGGGTCTATCGGTCGTGCGCGAGGACTTGCTCGATACGCTCGCGCTCGAGCGTTACATCGAATATCTCAAGGCCAACGATCTCGACGCGCGACGGTACTTGATCGCTTATTGGAGCCGCTGGGCGAACAGCGTGTCCGTCGTCTTGATGACGGTGCTGGCGTTGCCGTTCGTGTTCGGGGGCTTACGCTCCGCGGGAGCGGGAGCGCGCCTGTTGGTCGGGCTCGTTATCGGCTTGACTTACTACGTGGTCGTGCGCGTCTCGGCCGAGAGCGGGCAGGTCTTTGATGTCGACCCGCTCGTCGTCGCATGGGCGCCGAGTGCCGTGTTGCTGCTCGTGACGGCGGTCGCGCTCTTGAGGATCCGCTAGCGCGCGCGGGAGCGACCGCGCGCGGTCGACGTTCTGCACGCGCGTGTGCGTGAGGCGGTCGTGCCAACAACGTTTCTCGGCATCGATGAGGCACCACCAGAATCCGAGCCCGGCGGGTAACGCAGAGAGCGATGCCGCGGCGAAGCGCAGCACCGCGTGCCGCCAGGTCAGCGCGGTACCGTCGTCGCGTACAACGCGGATCTTCCACGCGCGCATGCCGAGCGTTTGCCCGCCGTGGGTCCAGAACCACGCATGGAACAGCAGGCACACGCCGACGACGAAGATCTGGAACCACCACGTTTGCGGCGCAATGGCGGTGCCGCGGCGCGTGGCCAGCAGGATCGCCGTGAGCACCAACAGCACGGCAGTGAGCAGCAGCGCGTCGTAGCAAATCGCGGCCAGGCGGCGCGCGAGCCCGCTGTTCGCATGGGCGGGGGCATTCACGGCGGTGAGTGTAGCTTAAGGGCCGTCCGCGCGTGATGCAGCGCACAGACGCTCACGCGATACCGTGCTACATAAGCTCGAGTTTACATAGTGGGATCAGGATGATGCCCAAGCCACTTGCTCCGCCGCGGCTCGCGGTCCGTCCCCTGACCGCGGCCATCGCCGTTGCGCTCGGCGGCGGCATGCTGCAAGCAGTCCGCGCTCAAGACGAGAATACGTCGCGCGCCGTCGCGCCCGAAGAGATGACGGTGACGGCGTCGCGTCGCGAGACGCGCGTACACGAGGTGCCGTTCAACATCACGGCGATCGACGGCGCAACCCTCGAGCGCCAGCGCTTGACGACGCTCTCGGAGGTCGCGCGCTCCGTGCCGGGCCTCACCGTCGTCGAGCAGGGTGCCCGCAGCGGCAGCCTCATGACGGTACGCGGTCTCAACGTGCTGTCGCTGAATGCGAGCGAGTATCTCGACAACGGCAGCGGCGGTACCGTCGCCACCTACGTCGGCGAGATCCCGCTTTATGTCGATCTCAAGATGAAGGACATCGATAGAGTCGAGGTGTTGATCGGGCCGCAAGGCACGCTGTACGGTGCCGGCACGCTCGGTGGCGCCGTTCGCTATATTCCACGAGCGCCGGATACCGAGCGGTTTTCGCTCGACGTGCACGGCGACGCGTTCGATGTCGCCGCCAGCGACGGCTTAGGTTACGAGACCGACGTCGTCGTCAACGTTCCGATCCTCGAGGACCGCCTCGCACTGCGCGGCTCGTTCTCGTATCTCGACGACCCGGGATTCATCGACTATCCGTTTCTCGTCCGCGAGCCCGGCGTGTCGAATCCCGAGCCGGATTTCACGAATCCCACGGAAGTCGCGCAGAACCTGCGCCGCAAAGAGGATGCCGATCGAGAGACGACGCGGCAGAGCCGTTTGGCGCTCAAGTGGAACGTGACCGACTCCGTGCAAGCGACGTTCAGTCACTTTTACCAAGACCAGCACGTGGGCGCACGCACGGTCAGTCACCGCGACGCGTTTCAGACCGGTCACTACGAGTCGGCACATCGGTTCCTCGAGCCGAACGACCGTGAGAATTCCCTGTTCGTCGCGGAGGTCATCGCCGATCTCGGCTTCGCGCAACTGACCTCGGCGACGGGCGTTTCGAGCTACGACGAAGACGGTCAGCGCGACCAAACGGACTTGCTGCTCGGCTTCGAGTTTGGCTACGAGACGTTTCCGTCATTTGCGGCGTTCACGCGCGAGATTGCGAGCGAAGACCGTTTCAACCAGGAGGTTCGCCTCGTCTCGACCGGTTCGGCGGCTTGGAGCTGGATTGCGGGGGCTTTCTACAATGAGTACGAGCTCGATGCTGAGAGCGCCGAGTACACACCGGGATTCCCCGATTTCATCGGACTAACCCTCTCGACCGGCGATCTGGAGTATTTGCAGATCACGCGCGAAACCCTGACCGAGCAAGCCCTGTTCGGCGAGCTCACCTACGAGATCTCGGACCGTTGGAGCGCGACGGTCGGGGGGCGATGGTTCGACTATGATGCCGACAGGTTCCTGAGCTTCGACATCCCGTTCGTTGCGCTCGCGAATGCGGCCGATAACGTTGCCGCCGACGACGGTTTTCTCGGCAAGCTCAACACCGCGTATCGATTCACGTCCAACGTGAGCGGCTACGCCACCTTGAGTGAGGGCTACCGCATCGGCGGCGTAAACTCGGTCGCGCCGTGCATTTCGCCGCTTCCACCTGGACAAAACGTCTGTGCGCTGCCGGACGAGGTGCTCATCGAGCCTGACCATACGACGAATCTCGAGGTCGGCGCGCACAGCACGCTTTTCGACGGCCGCCTCATGTTGAACGGCGCCGTTTACACGATCGACTGGGAGCGCATCCAGACGCTCGGTGTCACCGAGAACGGCGCGATACCGATCACCGTCAACGGCGGCAGCGCAGTGAGCCGCGGTCTCGAAGTGTCGTTCGAGACTCGCGGTGACGGGCCGTGGACGTTCGCGGGCACCTATGGCTACACCGACGCCGAGCTCGCGAGCGCTGCGCCCGGCATCGTCGACGGGATCGGCGACGAGAATGGCGACGGGGTCGTCGATCAAGACGACGAGCCCGGCCCGGGCGACCGCCTCGCGGGCACTCCTAAGCACATGGCAAGCCTCTACGTCGGCTTCGAGCGGCGGCTCACGAACGGTTGGGACCTCGATGCCGCCTACGGCATCACGGTGACGAGCGATGTCGTGACGAAAGTGGGTTTGCGCGGCAACGGCGAGATACTCGGCGGTTATAGCCTGCATAGCGCATCGGTAGAGCTGTCGCACCAGCAGTGGTCGGCGACGTTCTATGCCGACAATCTCACCAACAAGCTTGCGGCAACGTCCGTCCGCCAAGATCTCTCGTACGTGCGCGACGTCGGGAACTTTGCGTTGCGCCGGTACTATCGCGACGTGCTGCGGCCCCGCAGCATCGGCGTGGGGCTCCGCTATTCGTTCGGCAACTAGGCGGCTCCCCCGGCGCCGCACCGAGCTTGGCCGGGCATTGCCCCGTCGCGCGCCCCTTCCACAGCCGGTAGCAAAGCGGCAAAAGAGCCATGTTGCGCAAAGTTATTACGAACGCCTCTGAGCGCTCGTTTATAAGCGGATGATTCAAAAGTCGTTTTTTGCAATCCTGCGTCTCGAGAGGGTGCCAAACGACTAGCGGACTCAATCTCAAGCGCTTGCGGGATAAGAGTTTTCCACCAAGTTATCCACACGCGGCGCCCCCTCATCGGGTCGACTTCTTTACCGGATCGACGAGGTCCGCGTAGTCCGGGCGCCCCGCGATGATTTTGGCCACGAACGGGCAGGTTGGCCGCACTTTGAAACCACGTTCGCGTGCGTCGTCGAGGGCGAATTGGACGAGGCCGGCTGCGACCCCCTGGCCGCGGTGCTCGCGCGGCACATAGGTACGATAGTAGTCGAGCACGCCGTTGCCGACCTCTCGGTACTCGAGCAGAGCAAGAGCGCCGCCGTCGAGCTCGGTGACGAAACGGTGTTGTGCGGGCTCGTGACGTGCAGCAGCCATCGATGGAGCTCCAAAAGGGCGCCAGTGCTCGAGTCTAGTGAAGCCCGGCGTCGCGTCAAACGCGGCCACAGCCGCCGCTTCCGGCGGGCACCGCGTTTCGCCGGGTCGGTTTTCTTGATATGCTGGCCCGACATTTCCCGTTCCCGTCCTCGAGCCCCACATGAGCTGGCGTGATCCAAACGACAAGCCGTTCGAGCTTCGTTCCGTGCACAAGTCCGAGCCCCCCGAGGGGAGCCAGGGCAACGACTGGGTGCGCTACGAGATCGGACAAGGATCGAACCTCATCACGGGGTATCGCCGCGGCAGCATCGCGGCCATCAAGCGCGCGGCCGAGGAAATCGTCGTCGGCTTGAATGAAAGGCGCTCGCCGAAGCGCGGCCGAGTGCAGCTGACGCAACTCAAAAGAACGGCGAAAACGGCAGCTTCGTAAAGCCTCGGGGGGTAGCCATGACAAGAGTGTTGTACGGCATTGCCGCCGTCGCGATCGCGTTTTTCCTCGGCAGAATTTCCGCCCAAGACGTCGAGCCTTCGTGCGACATGTGCGCGGCGACGTATATTCCGGCGAGCGAATTGGCCGCTTATGAGGCCGTGTCGGTCGCGACCGGCGTCACCGACCAGCAAGTGCGCTCGATCGACATCGGCCGAGCCAACGTGCAAATCGCGCTCGTCCACCGCGGCCGGCTCGAGGCGCCGCCGCCGCGCTCCGTGGCCGAGCACGATCTCGTGACCGAGGTCTACTACATCCTGAGCGGCTCGGGTACGAATCGTACCGGCCCCGCGTTGATCGATGCCGAGCGGCGTCCCGCGGACAACCGCGCCGTGCAGTTCTTGAACGGGCCCGGCCAAAACGCCGCCGCGATCCGCGATCCCGCCGAGCAGCGGCTCGAGGCCGGAGACGTGCTGGTGATTCCGGCCGGCACGGGGCACCAGTTCACGAAGATCGACGATCACGTCACTTACCTCATGGTGCGCGTCGATCCCGACAAGGTCGTGCCGCTCATGGACGAAGCCGCATCGCGTGCGTACTTGGAGACCGCGGCGCGCTGACGCTTTTTACCGTGGCGGAGGCGCCTCGTCGGACAGCGCCGCAATCACTTGGGTCGTACGCGGCAGAATCGCCGTTCGCGCGTGCTCGCGAGGGCGTTCCACGACGAAGCAGCGATGGAAGGTCCAGATCGACGCAACCGCGAGGCAAGCGAGCACGTACCAGAAATAGCTCGGCGCGCCGTTGAGATCGATGAGGGCCGCGACGATCACGGGTCCCACAATGGAACCGACGCTGTGCACGATGAGCACTCCGCTCGCGACTTCAACGAGGGGTACGTGCGTATTGTCGCTCGCATGCGCGATACAGAGCGCATAGATCGGCATCGTCGTCGCGCCGATCAAGAATATCGCGCCATACAAGAGCAGCACATTGTCGGCGGCGAACAGCGCGCCCATTGCGGCTATGGCGGCACCCGCGGTCATGATCCCGCCGATGACGAGCCTGCGATCGGTGAGGTCCGAGAGGCGACCGATCGGCATTTGCGCGAGCGCGCCGCCGAGGATGCCGGCGCCCATGAGCGCGCCGATCGCGCCGGCGTCGAGACCGAACGCCTGGCCGACGACGGGCCCCAAGGACCAGAAGGAGCCCGTCACGAGTCCGGCGAAGAGGGCGCACACGACCGAAACGCGCGAGGCTTCGAGCAGAACGCTTGGCTTGAAGCGTATCGACGGAAGGGGTGGCGGCGATGCCACGCGCGTCAGGCCGACGGGCACGATTGCGAGGCACAACAGAATCCCGCCGACGACGAACAGATCGAGCTCGTCGGGCGTGCCGAGCACCATCAAGAGCTGGCCAAGCGCCATGCCGAGCAGGCAGATCATCGAATAGACGGCGAGCACGCGACCGCGCTGCTCACGCGGGCTGACCTCGTTGAGCCAACTCTCGATGACCATGTAGAGTCCCGACAACGCGAACCCGGTCGCTGCGCGCAGCGCGAGCCACGACGGTAACGTGGCCCAGAGACCCGCGCCGAGCAGGGCCATCGTTGCGATGGCGCTCATGACCATGAACGTGCGCACGTGCCCGACACGCGCGACGATCGACGGGATGACGACGCAGCCGAGCACGAAACCGAGGAAATAGACCGAGCCCGTCGCGCCGATCGCATACGGCGTCCACGCGAGTCCTTGCGCGTGCACGGGCAAGAGCGTGAGCTGCAAGCCGTGACCCGTCAGCAGGATCGCGACGGACAGGAGCAAGGCAGTGACGCGTGACAGAATGCCGACCATGGCTAGTGGCCTGTAACAGCCGAATCGGTACCGCCGGAGCCGCGGCCGCTCGGCGGCTCTCGTTTGCCGAAGATCGCACACGCGTGCGCGACGGCGGAAAGAGGCCAACGTCGGGGGTTTGCAACGACTAGATATACGGGCACCGTATGTTCCTCTGCGCAAGTGTGTCAATCGACATGTTGAACGCTGCGAAAGCATTCTTGCGAAACCGCGGAAAAAACACTTGCATTCCTGCACCGTAGTCTTATATTTGCGCCATTTTTAGGCAGAAGGTCTGCCTTAGTCAGCTAGACGAACGGGACTGCTGGCGACCCATATGGTGCAACGGGCCCCGGGCCCTGGATACGCCGCAAGGTGAAAAAGCTGCTGTCGCTGGAGGAGGAACCTCCAAGTTCGGCTCCCGCCGAAGACTTCTCGCTCACCGATCCGACAACTGAATCACGCAAAGGGAAGGGCACCGGCCGTCCAGTCGGCGTCCTGCCGGCCAAGCCTCGGTTTGCCGTCAGTCAGGAGAGCCAAGCTTTCCTGAAGCGCTTCTTTCCGCTTGCGAAGCTTGCAGACTGGAACGATTGGCGGTGGCAAAACCGCAGTCGCATCCGCAGCCTCGTTGAGCTCGAGCGCATCATCCGGGTCACCGATCACGAGCGCGAAGCGATTCTGCGCCACACGGGGCCGTTACCCGTGGGTCTCACGCCGTATTACATGAGCCTCATCGATCCTGAGGACGCGAGTCAGCCGCTGCGCCGGACCGTAATCCCGACACTCGACGAGTTCAATCGTGTCGCGGGCGAGGAGGACGATCCGCTCGGGGAGGACAGCACGAGCCCCGTCCCCGGTCTCGTGCACCGCTATCCCGACCGAGTGCTGCTGTTGGTCACGAACTTTTGCTCCGTATATTGCCGCTACTGCACGCGCGCCCGTCTCGTCGGGGCGAGCGGCGAGCGCGCCTTGAAGAAGACCGACGTCGACCGGGCTATGGAGTACATCGAGAACGCGCCGGCCGTGCGCGACGTTCTCATTTCGGGCGGCGATCCTTTGAGTCTCGACGACGAGCGGCTCGAGTACATTTTGTCGCGCCTGCGCCGCATCAAGCATCTCGAGTTCATCCGCATCGGCACCAAGCAGCCGGCCGTCCAACCCATGCGCGTAACGCCGGCGCTCACGCGCATGCTGCGCAAGTACCATCCGCTGTGGATGAGCCTGCACTTCACGCATCCGGCCGAAATCACGCCGGAGGTTGCCGAGGCCTGCGGCCGCCTCGCGGACGCCGGCATTCCTCTCGGCAGCCAGACCGTACTGCTCAAAGGTGTCAATGACGACGTCGCGGCTCTCAAGCGGCTGTTCCATCGCCTGCTGCAAATACGAGTACGGCCTTATTATCTGTACCAGTGCGACCCGATCAGCGGCTCGAGCCACTTCCGCACCACCGTCGACGAGGGCCTCGAGCTCATGCGGGGTCTGCGCGGGCACACGACCGGGTACGCCGTGCCGAGCTATGTCGTAGATGCCCCCGGCGGCGGCGGCAAGATCGCGCTCTTGCCGGACGCCGTGATCGGCCGCGACGGTGACGACTTGCTGCTGCGCAACTTCCAAGGGAAGACCTGCCGCTATCCCGACCCGGGTGGCCGGCTTGGCAAGGCGCCGACCGACTGACGATGCGCATCGGTCTCACGTACGACCTCAAGGACGAGTACTTGCAGCTCGGCCTCAACGAGGCGCAGGTTGCGGAATTCGATTCGCGCGAGACGATCGACGGCTTGTGCGGCGCGCTCACTTCCCTCGGCCACGAGTGCGTGCGCATCGGCCACGTGAAGGCGCTCGCCAAGAGACTCGTGGCCGGTGAACGGTGGGACCTCGTGTTCAACATCGCCGAGGGGCTCGCGGGTTTCGGGCGCGAGTCACAAGTCCCGGCGCTGCTCGAGGCGTTCGACGTCCCTTATACGTTCTCCGACCCGCTCGTGTGCGCGCTGACGCTGCACAAGGCGATAACGAAGCAGATTGCGCGCGCCCACGGCATTGCGACGCCCGACTTCGTCCTCGTCGTCACTCGTGCGGACGCCGCGGCCGTCGACCTACCGCTACCGCTGTTCGTGAAACCCGTCGCCGAAGGTACGAGCAAGGGTATCGACGCGGGGTCGCTCATTACGACGCGGGCGGAGCTCGTCGATCGATGCAACGATCTCTTGCGCCGCTTCGATCAACCCGTGCTCGTCGAGCGCTTTTTGCCGGGCCGCGAGTTCACGGTCGGCATACTCGGGACGGGTGCCGACGCTCGGCCGCTCGCGACACTCGAGGTCGTATTGCGGGAGCACGCCGACGCCAAGGTGTACTCTTATCGAAACAAAGCGCAGTGGCGCGAGCTCGTCGACTACCGGCTGCTCGGCTTCGGTCCGTTGCGCGACGGCGTCGAGGAGCTCGCGCTCGCCGCCTGGCGCTGCCTCGGTTGCCGCGACGCCGGCCGTGTCGACGTGCGGCTCGACGAAACGGCAGAGCCGCAGCTCATCGAGGTCAATCCGCTGGCCGGCCTCATGCCGGTGCATTCCGATCTGCCGATCATGGCCGAGCTCAAGGGACTCGAATATCGCGATCTCATCGGCGAGATTCTCGCGTGCGCGGTGCGCCGGCTCGGCGCGCGCTTGGAGCGTGTCGCCGCCGCTTGATCGTTTGCCGGCGCGGCGTTGCAGCCCATGTCACCGAAAGTCGTTCTGTTGCACGACGCCTACGCGGTCGACGGTCCCCCCGACGCGAGCGACGTGCTCAATGAGGCGAGGCACATTGCGCGCGGCCTCGCCGCGTTGGGCTATGAGACGGTGACCGTGCCGGTCGGTCTCAATCTCGAGGAGCTCGAGGCCAAGCTTGCCGAGCTCGTACCGCACGTCGTTTTCAATCTCATGGAATCGATCGCCGGAAGCGGTCGCCTGATCCACATCGTACCCGCGTTGCTCGAGACCCTCGGCATCCCATACAC
>DATCIQ010000433.1:0-19581 GCA_036507635.1 Gammaproteobacteria bacterium | reverse complement strand
ACCGCCGCCAGCGCACGAATGAGGAGCTCGGTCTGGCGTTCTCCGCCGCGGAAGCCGCGGGCGAAATTGATATGGCAAAGGTCCGCGCTCGCCTGGGCGGAACGAGTCATTATCTTCGGCGCTGATCGTCGACGAGCTCATAGCTCGCGCTGCAATACGGGCATTTGGCGCGACCCGTCGCCTCGATGGCCAGATAGACCTTGGGATGCGAGCTCCAGAGGTAAGTCCCGGGCAGCGGACAATGCAACGGCAAGTCGGCGCGCGTCACCTTATAGATCTTTGCGGCATTGGGGGGATCGAGATTCTCCCGAATCGTGCCGGAACGTTGTCGCACGTGCTCTACTCCGCGGCTCCTCAATACATACAATTATATTAGAAAGCGGCGCATCAGTCGGGCGGTTCCGGTCCGAAGACCTCGCTCCAGCGCGCCGTGACAAAAGCCCTCAGGTCCGCAAATTCGCGAGTGTCGACGACCCGTTCGACCTCGCCGAGCGCGAGCTCGTGGGTGCGTTGTCGCAGCTCGAGATACGCCTCCTTGAGCGCGCGGCAGTGCTCGGCCGGCACCAGCCCCGCGCTGTCGAGGGCTTCGAGCTGCCGGACGTTGTCCGGGTAGGTCACGAGCTCCGCATGCTCGGCGGCGTTCGTAAGCACCCAGTAGTCGATGAGGAACTCGATGTCGGCAAGTCCGCCCGCGTCCTGTTTGATATCGAATGCCTGGCCGGTGCCCTTCGAGAGCTCCTTGCGCATGCGTTGCCGCATCGCGCGAACGTCGTCCTTGAGACGCGCGCGATCGACGTGATGGACCAGAATGTCGCGACGCTCGGCTTCGAACGTCGCGCGCAAGGAGCCGGAACCCGCGACCGACCGGCTGCGCAGTAGTGCTTGGTGCTCCCAAGTCCACGCCTCTTCCCGCTGATAGCGGCGAAAATTGTCCAGGCTCGCGACCATGGGGCCCGCGCCGCCGCTCGGGCGGAGCCGTGTGTCGACTTCATACAATCTTCCGGAGCTGGTTTGAATGGTGAGGAAATGAATCAGGCGCTGCACGAGGCGCGCAAAGAACCGCGCGTTGTCGAGCGGGCGCGTGCCGGTCGTCTCTTGATGACCGCCGCTCGAGTCGTGCAAGAAAACCAGGTCGAGATCGGAGCCGTAGCCGAGCTCGAGTCCGCCGAGCTTGCCGTAACCGATGATCGCGATGCCGGCCTCGCGCAGATCTTCGCGATCGCCGCACATCGGCTTCCCGAATTTCGCTTCCATCTCGTCGCGCGCGACGCCGAGCGCGAGCTCGAGGACGAGCTCCGCGGTGTCGGTCAAGCGATCGCTGACCTTCATGAGCGGCAACCCGCCGAAGCGGTCGGCCACGGCGATGCGAAACACCGCTGCGCGCTGAAACTGGCGCATGGCATCGAGCAAAGACTCGATGTCCCCACTCGCAGCTCTGCGCACATGCTGCGCGAGACTTTGCTCGAGCTCGGCGCGGCTCGGCGGGGCCTCGAACAGGCGCGTATCCAGGAGCTCGTCGAGCAACAGCGGGTGCTCGGCGATCTGACGCGCAAGCAAGGGGCTGTCGCCCGCCACCGTGAGCAGTCGGTCGAGCGCTACGCGATTCTCCTCGAGCAGCGACAAATAGGCACTGCGGCGGCAAACGGCCTGCAAGATCGGCAGCGTGCGCGTCAGCGTCAGCGCCGGTTCCGGGCGCTGGTCGAGCAGCGCGATCGTGACGGCGATGACCGCGGCCAAGCGCTGCCGGCTCAACTCGTCCATGCGCCGATACAATGCGCTCGCGCGAAACTCCGTAAGTAGGCGCGCCACCTCCGGATCCTCGCCGAGCGCCGTCCCGCGCAGCGCTTCGGCCAGCGTGCCGCCCTCCCATGCCGAGCGCAGCGTCTCGAGCTCGCCGCCCTCGGAGGGCGCGTCGCGCAAGTCCCACGCGACGCGCTTGAACTCCGCTTCGACACCGGAGCGCACACTGTCGATCTCGGCGCTGAGCGTCGGCCAGTCGGCCGCGCGCAACGCACAAGCAAGTCGCGCCCGCTGTTCGGCGTCGGCCGGCAACTCGTGAGTCTGCCGGTCCTCGAGCGCCTGGAGCCGATTCTCGACGGTGCGCAAATGCCGGTAAGCCGCGAGCAGTGTCGCCACCGTCGTCTCCGGCAAGTGGCCGTGCGCGCCGAGCAACGGCAGCGCCTTGAGCAGACTTTCGGTGCGAAGCGTGGGCTCGTGCCCGCCGCGCACGAGCTGGAACACTTGCGCGATGAACTCGATCTCGCGAATCCCACCGGGGCCGAGCTTGATGTTGTTGCGCATGTCTTTGCGCGCCACTTCCTTGCTGATGAGACGCTTCATCGTGCGCAGCGCATCGAACACGCCGTAGTCGAGATAGCGCCGATAGACGAATGGCGTCAGGATCTCGTCGAAAACCGCGCTTCGATACTCCGTTCCCGTTATGAGCCGGGCCTTGACGTACGCATAGCGCTCCCAATCGCGTCCGTGCTGCACGAGATACGCCTCGAACGCGGCAATGCTGAGCACGAGCGGCCCGCTCGCGCCGAACGGGCGTAATCGCGTATCGACGCGAAAGACGAAGCCGTCCTCCGTCATCTCATCGAGCAGCTTGATCACGAGCTGCGCCAAGCGCCGAAAGTAGTCTTCCGTGTCGGCCGCGTCGCGACTCGGAAGCGTCACGTCGTCGGGATAGAGAAACACAACGTCGATATCGGACGAGTAATTGAGCTCGCGCCCGCCGAGCTTGCCCATACCGAGCACGAGCAAGGGCGCGGGCGCCCCAAATGCGTCTTGCGGACGTCCGAAGCGCGCTTCGAGCTGCTTCCCCGCGTACGCGATCGCCGCCGCGATCATGCCGTCGGCCAGCGCCGACAGGTCGAGCAGACTCCTTTCGAGATCGGCCCATCCGGCCAAGTCACGCCACGCGATCCGCGCCATTTCCACGTTGCGGAAACGCCGCAGCAAGGCCTTAGCGGCACGGTCGGCGCAATCGGCGAGGGCGATGCGCGCGGCGATCTCGGGACTTTCGAGCGGCGCGGCATCCTGGACACGCTCGATGAGACCTCGAGGCTCCGCAAGCAAAACGTCGAGCACGAACTCGCTGATGACGCCGACCTGCAGAGCAGTCGCGGCAAGATGCTGCGGCAGCGGGTACTGCAAGGCTTGGAGCCGCTCCGCGACGCGCGACGCGCGCGCCGCGAGCTCGCGCGGGAACGTCTCGGTTGCGGTCGATTGCTGTGCCACGTTGCAGGAGCGACCTCGTCTATGTAGGAGCGAGCTTCGCTCGCGATCTTAAAGAAATCGCGAGCGAAGCTCGCTCGAACAACGAGGTCGCTCCTGCACAGGCTACATCATGCCGCCCATGTCGTGGCCATGCGGCATCGGCGCCGCCGGCTCTTCCTTCGGTTGCTCGGCGATCATGGCCTCGGTGGTCAACAAAAGGCCCGCAACGGACGTTGCGTTCTGCAATGCGAGGCGCGTCACCTTGGTGGGGTCGATGATGCCCAGCGCCACCATGTCGCCGTACTCTCCCGTCGCCGCGTCGTAGCCGTAGTTGCCCTTGCCGGATGCGACAGCATTGAGCACGACCGATGCGTCGCCCCCGGCATTCGCGACGATCTGGCGCAACGGCTCCTCGAGGGCGCGGCGCAATATGTTGAGACCGACGTTCTGATCGTCGTTTGCGCCCACGAGCTTCTCGATTCCCTTGCGCGCACGAATGAGCGCGACGCCGCCGCCCGGGACGACGCCTTCCTCGACGGCCGCACGCGTCGCGTGCAAGGCATCCTCGACACGCGCCTTCTTCTCCTTCATCTCGATTTCGGTGGCCGCCCCAACCTTGACCACGGCGACGCCGCCCGCGAGCTTCGCGACGCGCTCTTGGAGCTTCTCGCGATCGTAATCCGAGGTGGATTCCTCGATCTCGCGGTTGATCTGCTCGACGCGTCCTTTGATCTCGGACGTGCGGCCCGCACCGTCGATGATCGTCGTGTTCTCTTTCGTGACCTGGACCTTCTTCGCCTCGCCCATGTCGTCGAGACTCGCCTTCTCGAGCGCAAGGCCGACTTCCTCGGAGATGACCTGGCCGCCCGTGAGAACCGCGATGTCCTGGAGCATCGCCTTGCGCCGATCGCCGAAGCCGGGCGCCTTGACGGCCGCGACCTTGACGATGCCGCGGATGTTGTTGACGACGAGCGTCGCAAGGGCTTCGCCCTCGACGTCTTCGGCGACTATCAACAGCGGCCGGCTCGACTTCGCCACAGCCTCGAGCAACGGCAGAAGCTCACGGATGTTCGAGATCTTCTTGTCGTGAATCAGAATGTACGGATTCTCGAGCGCCGCCGATTGATTGTGCTGATCGTTGATGAAGTACGGCGAGAGGTAGCCGCGATCGAACTGCATGCCCTCGACGACTTCGAGCTCGTTGGCAAGGCCCGAGCCCTCTTCGACGGTGATCACGCCTTCCTTGCCGACCTTACTCATGGCTTCGGCGATGATCTTGCCGATCTCCTCGTCGGCATTCGCCGAGATCGTGCCCACTTGTGCGATCGACTTGTCGTCCTTGCAGGGCTGCGAGAGCTTCTTGAGCTGCTCGGCGAGGGCCGCCGTACCTTTGTCGATGCCGCGCTTCAAATCCATGGGATTGAAACCGGCGGCCACCGACTTCAAGCCTTCACGCAAGATGGCCTGAGCGAGCACAGTCGCGGTCGTCGTACCGTCTCCGGCCGCGTCGGAGGTTTGCGACGCGACTTCCTTCACCATCTGCACGCCCATGTTCTCGAACTTGTCCTCGAGCTCGATCTCCTTCGCGACCGAGACGCCGTCCTTGGTGACGGTCGGCGCGCCGAAGGATTTCTCGAGCACCACGTTGCGGCCCTTGGGCCCAAGCGTGACCTTGACTGCGTTCGCGAGCACATTGACGCCCTTGAGCAAGCGCTGCCGGGCGTCGTCGGAAAATCTGACCTCTTTTGAAGTCGCCATAAAATCGTCCTCTTAGATCTGGATAACGAAAGAAAAAAACCAACTACAAGGCTCGACCTCAGCCCTCGATGACGGCCATGACGTCGTCCTCGCGCATGACCAATAGATCCTCGCCTTCGACCTTGACCTCGGTGCCCGAGTACTTGCCGAACAGGACTTTGTCGCCTTTCTTGAGGTCGAGCGCGCGAATTTCGCCGCTCTCGAGAATCTTGCCTTTGCCGACGGCGATGACTACGCCGCGAATGGGCTTCTCGGCCGCCGTGTCCGGAATCACGATGCCGCCGGCGGAGGTGCGCTCTTCCTCGGTGCGCCGGATCACGACGCGATCATGTAAAGGACGGATCTTCATGGAGGTCTCCCTTTCCAAGCTTCTGATTTGTCACATAAATTACGCCCGGCCGAAAGCCTGTTAGCACTCGACCGGAAGGAGTGCTAAGGATAATGCCCGATTTCTCAATTTCAAGTGTTTGGGAGGCTGGTCATGACTTGGCGGACAGCGGGCCGGTATGCTACAGGTCGTGCCTAGTGTGCCTCGAGGTCTCACGTTGAGCGCCGATCCATTACTCGTCATGACGACGTGCGCCGACGCTGTCCAAGCCCGGGAGCTCGCGACGGCGCTCGTCGCGCAGCGGCTCGCAGCTTGCGTCAACTCGCTGCCGCACGTGTCGTCTACCTACCGCTGGGACGGCAAGATCGAGCGGTCCGAGGAGTGCTTGTTGCTCATCAAGACGACCCGCGACCGCTTTGCTGCGCTCGAACGGGAAATCAAAGCGCGATCGCGCTACGAACTCCCCGAGGTTCTCGCGGTCCGAGTCGATGGCGGGTCGGCCGAGTACTTGAGTTGGGTCGAGGCGTGCGTCGCCACCTGAGGATACGAGACCATGCGTAAGCGCTCGAAGCTGCTCGCGTTGCTCGCCGCTCTCGCTGGGAGTGCGGGGCTCGGGGTCGCGCACGCTCAGGACCCCGAGGTCGTGCCGCCACAGGAGGCCTTTCCGTACTCGATCGAAGCCACGGCCGACCGATTGTTGTTGCGCTTTGCCGTGCTCGACGGCTACTACCTGTACCGCGAGCGTTTCGGCTTCGCGGTCGAGTCGGGCGCGGTGAGCTTGGGTGCGCCCGATTTTCCTCGCGGCAAAATCCACGAGGACGAATTCTTCGGCGAGCAAGAGGTCTATCGCGGCGACTTCGAGATCGCCCTCCCGTATCGCCGCTCGGGTCGAGTCGACGAGATCGAGCTCGAGCTGCGCTTGCAAGGCTGCGCCGATGTCGGCCTGTGCTATCTGCCGCAAACCTGGACGAGCGCCGTAGCGCTGCCCGCCGAGGCTGCCGGATCGGCGTCGGCTAGCGCATTTCTCCCCGGCGGCGATGCCGGTGCACTCTTGCCTGTCGAGGCAGCATTTGTGCCGAACGCGCGCTTCGACGGCGCCAACGAATTGACCATCAGCTGGCAAATCGAGCCCGGCTACTATCTCTATCGCGAGAAATTCGAGATCACGGCCGACGGCGACATCGAGCTCGGCACTGCCCGCTTCCCCGAAGGCGTCGCTCATTACGACGATAACTTCGGCGACGTGGAAGTCTTCTACGATTACGTCGAAGGAGTCGTGCCGTTCTCGCGCGCGAGCCCCGACGAGATTCCGGTCACTGTCCGCGCCGTCTTCCAAGGTTGCAAGGAAGCCAGCGTATGCTATCCGCCGTCCGAGTACTCGATGGCGATGACGTTGCCGGCGACGAGCGAATTTGCCTCCGCCACGGGCGACGTCATGATCTCCGAGCAGGATCGATGGTCGGCGCGAATTCTCGGCGATTCTTGGTGGACCTTCCTCGGCGGATTCTACGCCGCCGGGTTGCTGCTCGCGTTCACGCCGTGCGTCCTGCCGATGGTCCCGATTCTTTCGAGCATCATCGCCGGACAGGGAAACGTCTCCACGCGCCGCGGTTTTCTGTTGTCGCTCGCCTACGTCTTGGGCATGGCGGTGACCTACACGGCCGCGGGCGCGCTCGCGGCGATCGCCGGCGGGCAGATTCAGGCGATGTTCCAGAAACCCTGGATCATCACGCTGTTCGCGGGATTGTTCGTCGTGCTCGCGCTCGGCATGTTCGGTGTCTACCAACTGCAAATGCCCGCGGCCGTACAGTCGCGGCTCGCGAATCTCGCGAATCGCCAGAAAGGCGGCACGTTCGTCGGCACAGCGATCATCGGCGCGTTGTCGGCGCTCATCGTCACGACTTGTGTCGCGCCGCCGCTCGTCGGCGCGCTGGCCGTGATCGGACAAAGCGGCGACGTCACGCGCGGCGCCACGGCACTTTTTGCGCTCAGCATCGGCATGGGCTCGCCGCTCCTGCTCGTGGGCGCGTCGGCGGGACGCCTGTTGCCGAGAGTCGGCCCGTGGATGAATACGGTCAAAGCGGCCTTCGGCGTCATGATGGTCGGCATCGCGATCTGGATGATGGAACGCGTGCTGCCGGGCGCCGTCACGCTCGCGTCTTGGGCCGTGCTGGTTTTCTTGACGGGCGTCTTCCTCGGTGCGTTCGAGCCGCTGCCGCCGGCAGCGACCGCGACGCGGCGTCTGGCCAAAGGCGTCGGCGTGCTCGCGTGCCTCTATGGTGCGCTGCTCTTGATCGGCGCGACGCTCGGCGGCGACGATCCGTTGCGGCCGCTGCCGCAAGGACGATTGTTTGCGAGCGGCGCCGCCGGGAACGCCGTCGCCGAGCCCGCGTTCACGGCCGTCGAAAGCGTCGCTGCACTCGATGCGCTGCTCGGGCAAGCACGCGCCGCGGGACGGCCCGTCATGGTCGACTTCACGGCCGAGTGGTGCGTGTCGTGCAAGGAAATGGAGGAGTACACGTTCCGGGATGCCGGCGTCATCGCCGCGCTCGAGCCGTTCATGCTTCTGCGTGCCGACGTCACGTCGAACGACGCGGACGATCAGGCGCTGCTCACCCGCTTCAAGAGTTTCGGCCCGCCCACGCTCGCCTTTTTCGACTCCGCCGGGCGTGAGCAACCGGCCTTCAAGCTCGTCGGCTACGTTCCCGCCGCCGATTTCAAAAGCCATGTAGAACGCGTCGCCGCCCTGTAGAATCTGGCGGCATGGGTCGACCCTCGCAACCGACACTGGTCGTGCTGTTGCTGTCGGTAGTCGCGACAGGCGGCTATCTCGGCTATCGGTTCCTGGCGCCGGCACCGGCGATTCCATCGGCCGCGGTCGAAGAAGCGAGCAGTGCCGACCGCGTGCTCGCCGACAGCCTGCCGCAAATCGTCCTCGACAACCTCGAGGGTGCGCCGACCTCGATCGGCAGCTGGCCCGGGCAGCCGATGATCGTCAATTTCTGGGCCACTTGGTGCGCGCCTTGTTTGCGCGAGATTCCGATGCTCGAGGAGTTCCAGACCGAGCACGCCGGCGTTCAGGTCGTCGGCATCGCCGTCGATCGCGTCGACCCCGTGCTGTCGTTCGCCGCCGAAATGGACTTCAATTATCCGATTCTCGTCGGCCAGACCGACGCCATGGAAGCCGTGGCCGCCTTCGGCATCCAAGTGGTCGCGCTGCCCATCACCGTATTCACGGATTCCGCGGGCGCGGTCCTCGGCGTTCGAACCGGCGAGCTGCACGCCGAGCAGCTCGAGTACTACGTGAGCGTGCTCGCGGACCTCGAGGGTGGGAACCTCGATCGCGCGGAAGCTCGCGCGCGCCTCGCACGTACTCTTTAGCCGACCGACGATCGCGAGCGAAGCTCGCTCCTACAGGACGGCCGGCCGCCAAAAGCGGGAAAATGCCGCCATTTGCGCCGAAAAGAGGTAAACTCGCGCATATCTTGCGGGAAGGCGGCAATGGCGCGGATTCTGTTGATCAACGGTCCCAACCTCGGTCAGCTCGGCAAGCGCGAGCCCGAGCTTTACGGCAGCACGACGCTCCCCGACATCGAGGCGCTGCTTCTGCACCAGGCGAAAGCTTTGGGCCATGACCTCGTCACCTTTCAGAGCGACGCCGAGCACGCGCTCATCGAGCGCGTTCATGCCGCGCGCGAGCAAATCGATTTCATTTTGCTGAATCCGGCCGCGTTCACGCACACGAGCATCGCGCTGCGCGATGCGCTCCTGAGCGTGCGGATTCCTTTCATCGAGATCCATCTGTCGAACGTGGCCGCACGTGAGACGTTTCGGCGCAAGTCCTACTTCGCCGACATCGCAGTCGGCACGATCGCCGGCTTTGGTGTGACGAGCTACGAGCTCGCGCTCACGGCTGCGAACCGTTGGTTGGCCCGAGGGGGGGACTAGTGGACATACGCAAAGTAAAGAAGCTCATCGAGCTCCTCGAAGAATCCGGGATCGCGGAAATCGAGATCTCCGAGGGCGAAGAGTCCGTGCGTATCAGCCGCTATCCGCAAGGCGGGGTTGTCGCTACGACGGCACCGACCGTGATACACGCTCCGCCCGCCGCCGCTCCCCCCGCCGCGGCACAGATTCCCGCGCCGCCCGGCCGCCCGGTCGAAAGCGCGCCGTCCGGACACCAGGTCACTGCGCCGATGGTCGGCACGTTCTATGCCGGGCCGAGCCCCGGAGCAAAGCCGTTCGTCGAGATCGGCACGGTCGTCAATGCCGGAGACACCCTGTGCGTCATCGAAGCGATGAAGATGATGAATCAGATCGACTCCGACGTCAGCGGTCGAGTCGTGAGCATCCTCGCCGAGAACGGCAGTCCCGTCGAGTACGGCCAGTTGCTCTTCGTCATAGACACCTAAATCTGCGATGCTCGATAAAGTCTTGATCGCCAATCGCGGGGAGATCGCGCTCAGAATCTTGCGCGCGTGCCGCGAGCTCGGCATCAAGACCGTCGCCGCGCACTCCGTGCCCGACGCCAATCTCCAGCACGTGCTCCTATCCGAGGAAACCGTTTGCATCGGCCCGGCATCGTCGCAGGAGAGCTACCTCAACATGCCGACGATCATCGCCGCGGCGGAGGTCACGGACTCCGTCGGAATCCATCCCGGTTACGGATTCTTGGCCGAGAACGCCGATTTCGCCGAGCGCGTCGAAGAGAGCGGTTTCGAATTCATCGGGCCGCGAGCCGAGACGATCCGGCTCATGGGCGACAAGGTATCGGCGATTCGCACCATGCGCGCTTCCGGCGTGCCCTGCGTGCCGGGATCGGACGGGCCGCTCGACGACAACACCGAGAAGAACGCACGTCTCGCACGGTCCTTGGGCTATCCCGTGATCATCAAAGCGGCCGGCGGCGGCGGCGGACGCGGTATGCGCGTCGTGCACAGCGAAGCCGCGTTGTTCAATGCCATCTCCATCACCAAGACGGAAGCGCTAGCGTCGTTCGGCAATGACCAGGTGTACATGGAGAAGTTTCTCGAGCGTCCGCGACACGTCGAGTTTCAGGTGCTCGCCGACAAGCACGGCAACGCGGTTCATCTTGGGGAACGCGACTGCTCGATGCAGCGGCGCCACCAGAAAGTCGTCGAGGAGGCGCCGGCACCGGGCATCACGGTCGAGGAGCGTGAGAAAATCGGTATCCGCTGCGTCGAAGCGTGTCGCCAGATCGGCTATCGTGGCGCCGGGACGTTCGAATTTCTCTATGAGAACGGCGAGTTCTATTTCATCGAGATGAACACGCGCATCCAGGTCGAGCACCCCGTCACGGAAATGGTCACAGGTCTAGATATCGTCAAAGCTCAGCTCGCGATCGCCGCCGGCGAGCGCTTGCCGTTCACGCAAGATGACGTCCGCTGGACCGGCCATGCCGTCGAATGCCGCATCAACGCCGAGCACCCCAAAACGCTCATGCCTTCGCCGGGAACGGCAACGTTGTGGCATCCGCCGGGGGGCCCGGGCATTCGCGTCGACAGTCACATGTACAGCGGCTACGTGGTGCCGCCGTACTACGATTCGTTGATCGGCAAAGTCATCGCCCACGGCGAGAACCGGGACGCCGCCATCGCGCGCATGACCACCGCGCTCAGCGAAATCGTCGTCGAAGGCATTCATACGAACGTGCCGCTGCATCAGGAGATCTTTCTGCATTCGGCGTTCAAAGCCGGGGGCACGGACATCCACTATCTCGAGAAGCGCCTCGGGCTCAAGTAACCGCCGTGGCCTGGCAGCAGCTCATTCTGCATGTGCGCAGAGAGGAATTGCCGCAGGCCGAAGCGCTGCTCGAGCTGGCAGGCGCGCTGGCGTTCTCCGTCGGCGACGCCGCCGACCATCCCCTGCTCGAGCCGGCGCCCGGCGAAACGCCGTTGTGGCCCCAGGTCGTGGTGCGCGCTTTATTCGGCGAGCATAGCGACCTCCGCCGACTCGGCACGGTGTTGCGCGAGACGCTCCATACCGAACGAGTGCCCCAAATCGAGGTGCTAGCGGACGAGCGCTGGACCGACGCTTGGCGCCAGCACATCGCGGTGCGCGAGTTCGGCGCAGGCTTCACGGTGATTCCGGCCGACACGCCATCGCCAGCGGCGCCGCCGCGACACTTGAAGCTTCACATGGGCCTCGCCTTCGGCACCGGCCAACACGCAACGACGGCGCTCTGCCTCGAATGGCTCACGGTTCTGCGCCTGGACGGCTTGACGGTTCTCGATTTCGGCTGCGGCTCCGGGATTCTGGCGCTCGCGGCGCTCAAGCTCGGCGCCGCCCGAGCCTATGCCTGCGACTACGACCCACAAGCGCTCGCGGCAACGGACGCTAACGCTCGTCTCAATGACTTGCGTGGAGCTTTGTGGGTGGGTGAGCCACGGTCCCTGCCGCCGTTGCAAGCGGATGTGATCTTGGCAAACATCGTCGCCGGCACCCTCACCGCGCTCGTCGAGCGTTTCGCCGCGTGTGCGGTGCGCGGCGCGGCGATCGCCCTGAGTGGCATACTCGCGGAGCAGCGCAACGACGTAGAATCCGCGTACGCTGCGTACTTCGAGGATTTTCGCCACATGCAGCGCGACGGCTGGATATGCATCGTGGCACGACGCAACGCGCGAGCTTTTTCGACCATCTGAGTAGAATGAGAGCGAACGAGCACCCACCGCCCCCATGTTGTTCACGCGCTGCCCCGACTGCCACACGACGTTTCGGATAACCAACGAAGCGCTCCACAAAGCAGACGGTCAAGTTCGCTGCGGCCGCTGCTCGAACGTGTTCAACGCCTACGCGGACTTGCACGAGCGCCCGGACGCAGCGTCCGCGGAACCCGCGGCGGAACCCGCGGCGGCACCCCCGTCCGCGCAGGTGCTGCCCGCCACTGAGCCGCCGCTGACCCCGCCAAGCTTGGAACCGCCGCCGGAGGCACGCCCCGATGAAGGCATCGGCGCGGATGAGGTCGACGCCGTGCTCGAAAACACGGACCGCAGTACGCACATGCTGTCGGCGTGGGATCTCGAATTGGTCGACGAGGTGCGAGAGCCGCGTACGCTCAAGTGGCACGTGGGAGCGGGGCTTGCGGTGCTCGTGCTGGCGGCTCAGGTGCTGCACCATTTCAGCGCGGAGCTTGCGACGCTCGCGAGCGTTGGTCCCGTCATTCAGCGCACCTATGCTTTGCTCGGCATGACGATTACGCCGCGGTGGAACGTCGAGCAATACGAGCTCGTCGACTGGGTCGCTGCGGCCGAGCCTAACGCGAGCGGCAAAGGCAATCTTGTCATCACGGCGCGCATTCACAATCGCGGCCCGCAAGCGCAACCTTACCCGCAGGTCCAACTGCAATTGCTGGATCGATGGGAAGCCGCCGTCGGCAGGCGCGTGTTCGCCCCCGCCGAGTATCTCGTCGCGGCAACCGACGCGAATGCGATGATGCGAGCCGGCGCAACCGCCGAAGCGCAACTGGTCGTCGTCGATCCGGGACCCGATGCCTATGGATTCGAGCTCGACGTCTGCGTGCAGACGGAATCCGCGCTCATCTGTGCGGCCGACGACGTGTTTCGATAGCGTGAAAATTCCGCTCCGTTCCGTGCTATGATTTTGTCACCCGCTCTCGGTACCTCTGCCGAAAATTTAAAACGGGGCCAGTGTTGCGCAGGTTGTTCCGACCGACAGTCGGGACAAGTTGCTTTCACAAAGAGCGGTAGCGTAAATCGTGGGGGACGATACGCGATTTGAAATTGGGTGATGCGCGTTCTAGGGGGGAACGTCGTGACTAGCACAAGCAGCCGAAAGAAACCGACAGCGAAAAGATCACAAAAACCTCTCGTCAAGACAACGAAGGTAGGCATAAGGAACAAATCCCTTTGCATGTTGACGGACGAGGCTCTTTGCACTTATTTCACACATCTCAACGGCCACAAGCCGGGCGGCGACCTGTACCAGCTCGTCCTCGGCGAAGTCGAGAAGCCGCTCTTCAGCGCCGTGCTCAAATACACGAACGGCAACCAGAGCGAAGCCGCTGAAATCCTTGGCATTAATCGCGGAACCCTACGAAAAAAGCTCAAGTCCTATAAGCTGACCGGCGGATGAGCCGCCGGAAACGAAGCAAACGTCGGGCCCTCGTGAGCGTGTCCGACAAGAAGGGTCTGGTACCGTTTGTCGAGGAGCTCGTCGCCCTGTCCTTCGAGGTCATCTCGACGGGCGGAACGGCCGCACTGCTCCGCGAGGCCAAAGTCCCGGTCACTGACGTCGCAACGCTCACCGGGTTCCCGGAAATCATGGATGGGCGCGTCAAGACGTTGCATCCGGCAGTTCACGGCGGCCTGCTCGCGCGCCACGATGTCGACGACGCCGCGCGTATCGCGCACGGCATCGAGCTCATCGACCTGTTGGTCGTGAACCTATACCCGTTCGAGCAAGTTGCCGCGAATCCTGCGAGCACGGAGATCGACGCCATCGAAAATATCGACGTCGGTGGACCGGCGATGCTCCGGGCCGCGGCCAAGAACCATGAGCGCGTCAGCGTCGTCGTGGACGTCACCGACTACGAGCGCATCCTCGAGTACTACCGCGCCGGCGAGCCGTCCGCCGATTTCAGGCGTCATCTCGCCGCCAAAGCCTTTGCGCACACGGCCGCCTACGACGCCGAGATCAGCAGCTATCTGCGCTCGCGCCTCGCTTCGAGCCTGCCGTACCCCGAGCGCCTCGCGCTCGGCTGGCAGCGCAAGACACTGCTGCGCTATGGCGAGAATCCTCACCAGTCCGCGGCACTGTATGTCGATGCGGCGGCGTCCCCGGGCTCCGTCGCGGCCGCAACGCAGCTACAGGGCAAGGCGCTTTCCTACAACAACCTGGTCGACGCGGACACGGCGCTGCGGTGCGCGCGGTCTTGGAAGGAGCCCGCCTGCGTCATCGTCAAGCATGCCAATCCCTGCGGCGTCGCCACCGGCAAGGATCTCGCGAGCGCCTACGAGAAGGCCTACGCCTGCGATCCGACGTCGGCATTCGGCGGCGTGATCGCGTTCAACGACGTCGTCGACGCCGAGGCCGCCGAAGCGATTCTCGACAATCAGTTCGCCGAGGTCATCGCCGCGCCTCGTGTCGCCGATCCGGCGCGCGACGTGTTTGCGAGGAAGCCCAACATGCGCGTGCTCGAGTGCGGCGTCGCCACCGGCGGCGCAACGGAATGGGAGTTGAAATCGCTCGAAGGCGGCATTCTCGTCCAAGAGCGCGATACGGCCGACCTCATCGAGACTGAGCTCAAGGTCGTGACGCGCCGCGAGCCGAATGCCTCGGAGCTCCGCGACTTGCGGTTCGCATGGCGCGTCGTGCGCTTCGTCAAGTCGAACGCGATCGTATTTGCTCGCGACGGCGCAACGCTCGGCATCGGCGCGGGTCAGATGAGCCGCGTCTTGAGCGTGCGGATCGCGGCCATGCAAGCCGCGGAGCAGGACTTTGCGTTGGCGGGGGCCGTGATGGCCTCGGATGCATTCTTTCCGTTTCGAGACGGCATCGACGTCGCCGCCGAAAACGGGATCGGCGCGGTGATCCAGCCTGGGGGTTCCATGCGCGACGACGAAGTCGTCGCGGCAGCCGACGCACACGGTATCGCGATGGTCTTCACGGGCATGCGGCACTTCAGGCACTAAGTGTCCACCGGGAGCGGTCACTCTTGAAGATCCTCATCATCGGCGCGGGTGGCCGTGAGCACGCGTTGGCGTGGAAAACTGCGCAGTCGGCGCTCGTCGGCGAGGTGCTCGTCGCGCCCGGCAACGCCGGCACGGCGGCCGAGCCCAAGGTACGGAACGTTCCGATCGCCGTCGACGACTTGGACGGCATGGTTGCACTGGCCGTGCGCGAGTCGATCGATCTCACGATCGTCGGCCCCGAGCAACCGCTCGTGGCCGGCATCGTGGACCGCTTCGAGTACGCGGGGCTCCGCTGTTTCGGACCGCGCGCGGCGGCGGCACGGCTCGAAGGGTCGAAAGCGTTCGCGAAGGCATTCCTCGAGCGCCACGCGATACCGACGGCACGGTATGCGCGCTTCACGGCGATCGACGCGGCGCTCGAGCATCTCCGCGCGCACGACTTCCCGGTCGTGATCAAAGCGGATGGGCTGGCCGCGGGCAAAGGAGTCGTCGTTGCAGACGACGGCACAGCCGCGGAGCAGGCTGCGCGCAGCATGCTCGAAAGGCACGAGTTCGGTGTTGCCGGGCGCGAAATCATCGTCGAGGAGTTTCTGCGCGGCGAGGAAGCGAGCTTCATCGCGCTCGTCGACGGACGTCAAGTCCTGCCGCTCGCGACTTCGCAAGACCACAAGACGCGTGACGACGGTGATCGCGGGCCGAACACGGGCGGCATGGGCGCCTATTCGCCGGCGCCCGTCGTCACGCCGGCCGTGCACGACCGGATCATGCGCGAGATCATGCGGCCGACCGTGGAAGGCCTCGCAGCCGAGGGCATCGAGTACCGCGGCTTTCTATATGCCGGCCTCATGATCGACGCTGCGGGCCGAGCCAAAGTTCTCGAATTCAACTGCCGCGGCGGCGACCCGGAAACGCAGCCCATCTTGTGCCGCTTGCGCTCCGACCTCGTCGACTTGTGTCTCGCATGCTTCGAGAACCGGCTCGAGGCGACGCCGATCGAGTGGGATCGCCGCGCGGCCGTCGGCGTCGTCATGGCGAGCAGCGGCTATCCGGGCGCCTATCAGAAAGGGCGGCCGATCTCGGGTCTCGACAAAGCCGACGCCGAGTCGCTCAAGATCTTTCATGCCGGCACGCGTCGTCGGGGCGAGGCGATCGTGACCGACGGCGGCCGCGTGCTGTGCGCGGTCGGGCTCGGCGACGACGTGCGTCAAGCGCGTGAGCGCGCCTATCGCGGCGTTGCGAGGATCAAATGGGAAGGCGCCTTCTGGCGCACGGATATCGGTCATCGCGCGCTCGGGCGCGGCTAGATGTTGTAGGAGCGAGCTTCGCTCGCGATTCTTCTAGAGATCGCGAGCGAAGCTCGCTCCTACAGGGGAACAGGAAGCGGTTCTTAGCGCTTCATCGCCTCGAAGAATTCGGCGTTGGTCTTCGTATCCTGAAGCTTGCTCAGCAGGAATTCGACGGCGGCGAGCTCGTCCATGGGATGCAGGACTTTCCTCAACACCCACATTTTTTGGAGCTCATCAGGCTGCGTGAGCAGCTCCTCTTTGCGCGTGCCGGAACGGTTGATGTTGATCGCCGGGAAGCAGCGTTTCTCGGCGATGCGGCGATCGAGATGGATCTCCATGTTGCCCGTGCCTTTGAATTCTTCGTAGATCACGTCGTCCATCTTCGAGCCCGTATCGATGAGCGCGGTCGCAATGATAGTGAGGCTGCCGCCCTCCTCGATGTTGCGGGCCGCGCCGAAAAACCGCTTCGGACGCTGCAGGGCATTCGCGTCGACGCCGCCCGTCAGCACCTTGCCCGAGGACGGCACAACGGTGTTGTAGGCGCGCGCGAGGCGCGTGATGGAATCGAGCAGGATGACCACGTCCTGCTTGTGCTCGGTCAAGCGCTTCGCCTTCTCGATGACCATTTCGGCCACTTGCACGTGACGCGTCGCCGGCTCGTCGAAAGTGCTCGAAACGACTTCGCCGCGCACCGTGCGCTCCATCTCGGTCACTTCCTCGGGACGCTCGTCGATGAGCAGCACGATCAAAGTGCACTCGGGATCGTTCGCCGCGATGGCCGAGGCGATGTTCTGCAGCAGCATCGTCTTGCCGGCCTTGGGCGGCGACACGATGAGGCCACGCTGACCTTTGCCGATCGGCGCGACCATATCGATGATTCTGGCGGTGAGATCCTCGGTGCTGCCGTTGCCCTGCTCGAGCTTGAGCCGCTCCCGTGGGAAAAGCGGCGTCAGGTTCTCGAACAGGACCTTGCTCTTCGCATTCTCCGGGGCATCGTGATTGATCTCGCCGACTTTGAGCAACGCGAAATAGCGCTCTCCGTCCTTAGGCGGGCGGATCAACCCGGACACTGTGTCGCCGGTGCGCAAGTTGAAGCGGCGAATTTGGCTTGGGCTCACATAGATATCGTCGGGCCCCGCGAGATACGACCCGTCCGCAGACCGCAGAAAGCCGAAGCCGTCCTGCAGGATCTCGAGGACACCGTCGCCGAAGATGTTCTCGCCGTTGCGTGCGTGGGCTTTGAGAATGGAGAAAATGATGTCTTGCTTGCGGGATCGTGCGAGGTTTTCGAGGCCCATCGACTCGGCAAGCGCCACGAGCTCGGTCGCCGGCCGATTCTTGAGCTCCGACAGCTTCATCGCGTTCTTGGAGAGCTCGAGCTCGGCGGCAGGAATCACATCAAACTCCTCATCGTCCGGAAATTCTTCGTGGTCCCGACGCGGCCCCGGCCCCCTCTTCCCGTTTCCGTCTCGTGGTTGCCTTTGGCCGCCTTTGACGCGGGCACGTGCTGAATTACCCAAATATCCCCTCACGAATGTTTACCGCTTGTGTTGGAAGAATTTAAGCCGTGTTGCGACGCGCCGGCGTCAGATGCGCGCTCAGAAATGATTCTAATTGCGCCTTCGAGACTGCACCGACCTGTTGTGCCGCGACCGAGCCGCCGCTGAACAGCAACAGCGTCGGGATACCACGAATGTTGTACTTGGGAGGCGTTTGGGGATTCTCGTCGATGTTGAGCTTCACGACGCGCACCTTACCTGCGTATTCGGTGGCGATCGCTTCGAGTATCGGGGCGATCATGCGGCAAGGACCGCACCACTCCGCCCAGAAATCCAACAGGACGGGCACGTCCGACTCGATGACGTCTGCTTGGAACTTGGCGTCGCTCGTATGAACGATCTGATCACTCACGGTCGATAAACCTCCGGTCCTACGTATCCCCTGCTAAGATTCCAGCGGTGAAACGGTATGTACCCTAGTAACGCCGCGGAAAAACTGAAAGTGACGGAGCCCCGCCGCTCAGGCAAAATGTCGCTGCTGGTCGCTTTCTTCGAGGCTCGCGGGAATCAAGTGGGTGTCTGGAAGAGCGAGAGTCCTCGCCTGATGGCCCTATTCTGAACCGCAGGAAACATAATTTGCAAGTATTGGAGTCACATTCGGCGTCGGCGACACCCGCGCATGCCGCCGCTTTACCCCTGCGTTTTGTCGAATTGCCGCTCTCGGCTGCGTTACAGCAGGGCATCGTCGATTCGGGATTCACGGCTTGCACGCCGATCCAGAGTCGCTCGCTGCCGCTCGCGCTCAAGGGACGCGACGTCGCGGGCCAGGCCCAGACCGGCACCGGCAAAACCGCCGCCTACCTCATCGCGCTGTTTCACATGCTCGATACGCGAGCGGCGCTGCCGGCGAAACAGGCAGGTCCGCGCGCGCTGATACTCGCGCCAACACGGGAGCTCGCCGTACAGATTCACAAAGATGCCACCGCGCTCGGCCGGCATCTGCCGTACCGACTCGGTCTCGCCTACGGCGGCACCGACTACGACAAACAGCGCCGGGAGCTCGCCGAAGGCGTCGATGTTCTGATCGGCACACCGGGCCGGATCATCGATTTCTTCAGGCAAGGCGTATTCGGTTTTCGCCGCGTTCAGGTTCTCGTGCTCGATGAAGCCGACCGGATGTTCGACCTCGGCTTCATTCGCGACATCCGCTTCGTGTTGCGTCGCCTTCCCGAACGGGACCAGCGGTTGAACTTGCTGTTCTCCGCGACGCTATCGCATCGCGTGCTCGAATTGGCGTACGAGCACATGAACGATCCCGAGCTCGTACGCGTGGAGCCCGACAAAGTCACCGTGGATAGCGTGCGGCAATCGATCTATTTTCCGTCGAACGAGGAAAAAGCGCCGCTATTGATCATGCTGCTCAAGCAAATGGATGCCCGCCGGACCATGGTATTCGTGAACACCCGTCGCGAGGCGGATCGGTTGCGCGATCAATTGGGGCGCAACGGGATTCATGCGGCCGCGATCTCAGGCGACGTCCCGCAGCGTAAGCGGCTCAGCATGCTGCGTGACTTTCAACGCGGCTTGCTGCCGGTGCTCATCGGGACGGATGTCGCCTCGCGCGGTCTGCACGTGCCGGACGTGAGCCACGTGTTCAATTACGATCTGCCACAGGATGCCGAGGACTACGTGCACCGCATCGGCCGAACGGCGCGCGCAGGCGCCACCGGCGATGCCATCAGTTTCGGCTGCGAGGACTATGTGACTTCGTTGCCCGATATCGAGGCGTTTATCGGTCACAAGATTCCGGTCGCCGC
>DATCIQ010000432.1:0-8119 GCA_036507635.1 Gammaproteobacteria bacterium | reverse complement strand
AAGTCGCGAGCGAAGCTCGCTCCTACAATGACGAAGAACCGACGACGGCGCGGATTTTACGCTTCACCTCGAGCAGCCAATGCGGGCAGCGCTCTCTGTCGTCGTAGAGGATCTCGCAATCGTCGCAGCGCACGCATTCGGCCATGATGATCTGGCGCTTGCGGATCGCGCCCCACTCGCAGGTCTTTTCGCAGAGCGCGCACTGATTGCACTCCGACCAGCGCTTGATCTTGAACACCGAGAGCGTCGAGATCAGCCCGAGCGCGGCGCCGAGCGGGCAAAAAAATCGGCAGTAAAGATTACGCACGAAAATGCTCGCAACGAGAAGCACGCCGAGGCCGATCCAAAGCGCCGTCGACGCCTCGAACGTGAACATCCAAAACGGCTCGATGTAGCGATAGAACTCGATCTCGCGCGTCAGCAAGTAGTAGCCGATGGCGCCGAACAGAATGACGTACTTGATATAGCTCGCGCGCTCCTCAAGTGCTTTCGGCACCTCGAAGCGAAAGCGCGCGGGCACGATGGCGTCGATGAGCTGCGTCAACGCGCCGAACGCGCAGATGCGCCCGCAATAAAGCCTGCCCCAGAGCACGGTCGTCACGACCGTGAATGCGGCGAACGCGTACCACGCGATGCTGTAAGAGAAGATCGGCAGATTGCCGGTCATCGCGCCGAAGATGTTCACGACCGAGATGAGCTGGCTCTTGTAGACGCCCATGTAGAGCACGGCGACGACGAGCGTCAGGTACTTGAGCGGAATGCTCTTGCGCAAAAAGCTCACCATCGCAAGCGTCGCGAAGGCGGCGAAGAGGCCGATGTCCCATCCCTGGTCGCTCAGGAGCTCGAGCAGCGTGGGATCGGCTGCGTCGAGATCGTCGAAGCTCCAGCCGGGTTCGGCAGGGGGTTGGGAGCGGGCGGTGATCGCGCAGAAGAAGAGAAGAATCGCGAGCGAAGCTCGCTCCCACAATAGCCGCGTGCGCTCTCTCTTCGTAGGAGCGAGCTCCGCTCGCGATCCTCGATCCTCCCCGAAACCGCACGCGCTCACTGTGTCGCCGGCGGCACAAGATAGGCGCGCGCGATCTTGCGCGCGCTGTTGCGAACCGCGCGGCTCGCGCTCGTCACGGTGATCGTCGCGCGTGTGATTGCATCGATGTCCTCGCCGACGCGGAAGCGGTCGCGCACGTCTTTGCCTTCGAACTGCGCGGCGAACTCGGGCGTCTCCACGGAGAAGTCGCCGTACGGCTCGCGATGCTCGGTGACGATGACGCCCGTCAGCACGCCTTGCATATTCATGCCGACGAGCATCTTGATCGGTCCGTCGTAGCCGCGCTCGAGCGGCTCGAGCTCGGTCGTCCACCAGGCCAGCCCGAGCACTTCCGGCTCCGCGCCCGATGCGGCGGGCGCGAACGCTTTGTAGTGCGGCGGGTTGCCGCTCTTCGTCGAGAACGTCGCGGCCGCCGGGAACAGACGTTTGAGCTGGCCGAGCAGCACGGGGTCGTCGACGGTCTGTCCCGTGGCAGCGGCGAGAACGAGCAATATCAGGGCCGAAGCCACGACGACGGCGGACGCCGCGATTCGCAACACCAGTCTCTCCTCGATGGTGCGCCGATTATCAGGGCCCGCTCGCGCATGGGTCAATTTCGGCTGCGCCATGGCGAAAGGCGCGGTGCGCGTGTTAAATACGTGGCTCATGAGAAGGCTCGCGACGGTGTTCTTCGCGCTCGTGATCGCGCTCGGTCAGCCGCCGACGGCCGCGGGGCAGTCGCGCGAGTTGCAGCGGCGCTTGCAGGCGGCGAAAATCGTGGATTGCGCGTTCTCGCAAGTCGCGACGGTGGAGTGGGACAGCGGCGCCCCGCAGGCGAAGGCGGCGCCGGCCGAGCGCGAGGCGCACTTCCACGACATCGACATCGACGGCGGCACCGCCGAATCCGGCAGCGATTACGGCGATTCGTTCATCTCGGTTCGCTACTCGTCGGGCTACTTGCACTTCATGCAGATCAGCGACGTGGGGCCGCTCTGGATCACCACGGTCCTCGCCATGGAATCTGAGAACGGCCGCATGAAAGCCGTGCACACGCGCCTCGAATACGCGGCAACGACATTGCCGGGCTTCGCGACGCGCCCGGAGATGTACTTCGGCGACTGCGAAGTCATGTAGGAGCGAGCTCCGCTCGCGATTCTCTTATTCGCGAGCGAAGCTCGCTCCTACAAGCAAGACATCGGCCGCTGGTGCGGCACAGCAACACCGCCCCCGCGAATCCAGATACTGGAACTCACCTTCACATTCGTGAAACAGGCCGAAACCCGCGGCGGCCCGGAGCCCGTGACCTAGCCGAGCTTCCCACGCACGGCTACTGGCACGAATGTTGCTGGAATACTACCGAAAGCACATAGGGAGAGTGTCATGCACAAACTATGGACTGCCGTAGCGGCATTGCTCGTTTTGATCGCGGGTCCCGCGGTCGCCGAGAACAATGAAGGCTTCTATCTCGGCGCCGGCTTGGGCGATTTTTCGAGCAAGGTCGACGGTATCGGTGCTGTCGACGACGTCGATTTCGACTCGGACGAGGATGCGACGAAAATTATGGCCGGGTGGCGCTTCAATCGCTTCGTCGCCGTGCAGGCCGACTATACCGACTTCGGCGAATCGAGAGCGGCGGTGAATCAGCTCGACATCAGGTCGGACACCAAAGGATTGGCGCCGACCATCGTCGGCACGCTGCCGGTCGGGCCCGTCGAGCTCTTCGGGAAAGCCGGCGTGCTTTTCTATGACGTAGAAGTCGACACGCCCGGCGGCGAGCTCATCGACTCGCACGGCGAGGACGCGGTTATCGGCGTCGGTGTCGGCCTGACGTTCTTCGAGCGCTTGAGCTTCACGGCGGAATACGAGCGCGTCGATATCGAGGAGCTCGACGACGCGGACGCCGTGTGGCTCACGGCCGCCTGGCGTTTCTGACGTGCCGCGCAGCCCGCGTGCGCGCACGCGCGCGTTAGAGGCTCGTTAACGCCTGAACCGTCTCGCTGCCCGGGAACACTGCGCGCCCGAGCACGCTTTCGGCTAGACGGAAGCGCTCGGCGAGCACGCCTTTGAACACGGCGCGCAAATCGGTCGTCGCGCGCAGATCGCGTCCTTCGTGCAAATCGCGCGACGCGAGTCCCGGCCAGTCCGCGATGACACGACCGCCGTTGACGGCGCCGCCCGCAAGAAACGCGCAGCCGGCCGTGCCGTGATCGGTGCCGCGCGTGCCGTTGACGGCGACGGTGCGGCCGAACTCGGTCACGACGAGCATGCTCGTGTCGCCCCACACGGGTCCAAGCTCCGTCTTGAGCGTCTGCAAGCCCGAATCGAGCCCGCGCAAGCGTAGCGCGAGCGCGCCTTGTCCCGCGCCCTGATTCGCGTGCGTGTCCCAGCCGCCGACGTCGATGACGGCGATGCGCGGCCCGTCGGCGCTCGCGAGGAACCGCGCCGCGGCCGTCGCGAGCGGCGCTAGTTGCGCGCCGCCGCCGCGACCGCCGCCGCCGATGCGTCCGCCGAGGCCGGCGTCACCGGCGAGCTCGCGTGCCGCGAGCGCGTCGCTCAAGCGTCGCGCGAGCTTGGGATCTGTCGTTTCGTAGAGCGCACGCACGCGCGCGAGCGTATCGTCGTCAGTGCCCGGCAGGCGCGACGGCGCCCAGGCATCGACGGCGAAGTCGCCGCGCAGCACGAGCGGCACGCTCTCGGCGAGCGCGATCGCATCGCGCGCATCGCCGGTTTTCGCGAGCTCCGCGAGCGCGCGATTGAGCCAACCGCCGGCGGCCGTCGCGGGTGTCGCGAGACCCGCCTCGAGCACTTTCTGGCCGTCGAAGTGCGAGCGCTCGCGATACGGCGTCGCGACGGCGTGCAACACGCTGAGCTCGCCGGCACCGTACATCGCATGCAAATTCGTGAGCGCCGGATGCAGTCCGAACAGGCCGTCGAGCTTGAGCACGGCGCCGCCGCCGTTGCCCGGCGAGTCGAGCGCGAGACTGCCGCGCAGGTTTCGATATTGCGGCTCCCCATAGGGCGGCACGGCCGCGAGCCCGTCGAGGCCGCCGCGCAGAATCACGAGCACGAAGCGCGCGTCCGGATTCGCGACGGCGTGCGCAATGTGCGCGAATGGCGCGAGCAACGTCAGTTGCGCTGAAGCCTTGAGCAACGTACGACGATCAACCATCGCTATCTCCTTTGAAACTCCGGTGCGGCGAGCAAGAGTCCGAGCGCCTGGCCGCCACTCTCGGCGCGCGCGATGCTCGCGATCGTGTGCTCGTCGGCGACGGCGCCCAAGATCGCTTCGGCCAACGGCACGGGATCGATGCGGTTGCCGGCCGCGCGGCCGATCGCGGCGGCCCACTCGATGCGTTTCAGAAGCGCGTCGCCGCTGTCCCAGTGCGCGGCCGTGTCTGGCCAACCGGCGGGCGAGCCCGGCGTGTATGGACGCTGTCCGAGCTGCGTCAAGAATCCCGTCGCGCGACCGAAGTCCGTGGGAGCGAGCTTCGCTCGCGATTTTTCCGAGAGTGCGTCGAACGCCCGATAGGCCGAAATCACGAGATCTTCCGGCGTCTTGTACTTCGCGAGCGGCTCGCGCCAGCTCTCGGGCGACTCGACGAGCGTGCGATAGACGGGCACGAGCTCGCCACCGTGGTCGAGATACGTCGCGGCGAGCCGCTCGACGAGCGCGGCCGGCGGCTCGTCGGCGACGAAATGGCGCGCGAGCTTCGTCGCCAAGTGTTTCGCCGTCGCGGGATGCAGCGCGAGATCTTCGAGCACTGCTTCGCCTTCGTCGCTGCCGCGTTCCGCGTAGCGCTTGCCGAGGATCGTCTTATCGCCGGGCTCGTGCATCGCCGCGCGAAAGTGGAACTCGCCGGGATCACCGCCGTTGCCGGGCGCGAGCGCGCGCGCGAGGCGCGGGCTGAGCGCGGCGCCTTGACCGAGTTGTCCGCCGATCGACCAGCCCGTCAGCACCTTGGCGAATTCGGTGACGTCCGCCTGCGTGTAGCCGCCGTCGACGCCGAGCGTGTGGAGCTCCAAAATCTCGCGCGCGAGATTCTCGTTCTGCCCGAGCGCGACGTCGCGATTGCGCCGCAACGTGCGCGCGGCCGTCGAGCTCGCGCCCATCGACGCTTGGTTATCGAGGTAAAGAATCATTGCGGGATGGCGCTCGGCGGCCGTCAAGAGATCCAGAAAGTTGCCGGTCACGCGCGGGCGGATCGCTTCCTCCTCGTAGAGACCCGCGATCGCACCGATCGGCTGCTTGTCGGCCGAGACCGCAAAGTGGTTCGACCAGAAGTGCACGAGCCGCTCGACGAACGGGGCCTCGGTCGTGATCGCGCGTCGGTGACGCTCGGCGACCTGCGCGACGTAGCGTTCGCGGATGAATGCCGCGTAATCGCGGATGGCTTCGGCGTCGATTTGGGGTTCCTCGGCGGAGGCGGACGCGGTCTCCGCGGGCGGCTGGTCGGAGCGGAATCGCGTGCGGGCTTGGGCCGCGACGGCGCGCGCGAGGCGCAGATCGCGGATCTCCTGGAGCACGGCCGCCGATTCGGGCGGGCGCTTCGGTTCGGGCGCGCCCCCCGCAGCCGCCTCGATCTGGTCCCCGAGCCAGCCGGCCGGATCCCCGCTGATCCGCTCGGCGTCGCCGGGCCGGGCGCCGAGCCCGAAACGGTTCGCGGCGATCGCCGCTCTCTCCGTCAGCATCGCAATATCGCCTCTGTGCTGCGGTGGGCAGCGCTGCCAGATTAACGCCGCAACCGCGGATTCGGTTGACAGCGGCCGGGCGCGCGAACGTCCGGCACCGGCGTCGCCATCGAGCACTGCCTAGTTCGCATTTGCCATAACCGCCGCTTGGCGCGGCCGGCGCAACCCTGGTAGCGTTATTGCATGCGCTACTTAAGGACGATGGCGGTCGCGGTTGCGCTCGGGCTCGTGCTCGGGGCCTGCTCGTCGAGCTCGGGCGACTCCGGCACCGCCGTGGCGGCAAGCCCCGCCCCGGGCGCCGGCACGCCCCCGCCGCCGGCCGACGATATGCCGATGACGCCGCCCGACGACGGCGAGGTGCCCCCGCCCGACGACGGGGGGACGCCGCCGCCCGACGACGGCGAGGCGCCGCCGGCGGCAACGTCAGCGCTGCTCGTGCTCGGCGACAGCCTCTCGGACGTCGGCAACGCCGCGGCCGTGTTCGACTATCTGCTGAGCTTGCCGATTCATCCCCCGACGGTCGGTCTCTGCAATCCGGCGGACGTGCTCGTCGTGCCCCGCCCCTGCGACGACCTCTTTTATCGCCAGAGCCGTGTTAGCGACGGTGCGACGGCCGTCGAGCACGTCGCCGCGCATCTCGGCCTCGACGAGCTTGCGCCGTCGCTGCATCTCTTGCCGGACCGTCCGGGCGCCGGCACGAACTATGCGGTCTCGAGCGCGAAGGCCGGGAGCCAGGGCGACGAGGATTTATCGCGGCAGGTGGACATGCTGCTGCTCGATTACGGGTTGCAGCTGCCCGCGGACGCGCTCTATGTCGTCATGATCGGCGGCAACGACGCGATCGACGCGCTTCAGGCCGCGGTCTCGGGCGCGCCGAATGCTGCGGCAACGAGCGCGGCGATCGTGACGGAGGCGGTCGCGGGAGTTGCCGCGAACCTCGGGCGCCTCATCGATTACGGCGCGCGCCGCATCGTCGTCGCGAACGTTCCGGATCTCGCGTCGCTGCCGGGCGTGCGTGCCCGTGCCGCCGAGACCGAGGACGAAGCGGCCGTGCTCGCGGCGGCGAGCGCGATTTCAGAGGCCTTCGATGGCGAGCTCGACGCGCTGCTCGACGGAATCGAAAGCGAGCGACAGTCGCTTGCGCCGGTCCCGCTCATGCTCGTGCGGTTCGACTTGCGGGCGGCTCTTCAGGCCGCGCAGGACGCGGCGGCCGCGGGCGGAGGCAACGGGCTCGACGCATGCTTCGACAGCGATGCCTACCGGCAGTCGCAGACGGCCGAGCGCGTTTTTCATCCCGACTGTGCGCCGGGAGCGGGCGAGACGCCGAGGTTCGGCAATTTCGTGTTCTGGGACGGCATTCATCCGACCGGCGCCGCGCACGCCGCGATTGCCGCGGCGCTCATCGAGCTGCTGTAGCCGACCTCGACGCCGTCGGCGGGCCGGCCGACGTTCGCGCCGCTAGAAAAGACTCAAATCGATCGCCTCGGCGAGCGCGCGGTAACCCAAGTCGCTGCCGTGCAGGAAATCGCCGCTGTGCAAGCCCTCGCGCATTTGCGAGGGCTTTGCGGGGTCGCGGAGCACGGCGTCGAAATCGAGCACCGCGTCGAGCTCGCCGCTGTCGCGCATCCACGCGTTCACGGCTTGACGTGCCGCTTCGCCTTCGGCGGAGAAATACGCGGCGCCTTCGTACGGCGCGATCGTCGCGCCGTAGATTGAGAGACCCGCGGCATGCGCGCGGGCAATGAGCTGGCGATAGCCCGCAATGAGCGTGTCCTCGTCGACGGTAATGCCCGGCGGCATGAGATTTCGCAGTGCCGCGAGCGGGCCCTCGAACCGGCCGAACGCGAAGCCCAAATCGTTGACGCCTTCGAACACGATCACGTGCGTGACGCCCGGCACCGACAGCACGTCGCGATCGAAGCGCGCGAGCGCGCTTTCGCCGGCACCGTCGCCGAGCACGCGGTTGCCGCTGATGCCATGGTTGACGACGCCGAAGGTGCCGCCGCGGCGGCGTTGTGCGAGACGCTCCGCGAGAACATCGGGCCAGCGGCGATTGGCGCCGGGCGTCGAGCCGATGCCGTCCGTGATCGAGTCGCCGAACGCGACGACGACGCCCGCGGCGTCTTCCGTGAGCACTTCGACGCCGGAGAGAAACGCGCGCGCCTGAATCGTCTCTGCGGGCGCGAATGTGCCGGCCGTGTGATCGCCGGGCGCGGACACGAACGTCGCCTGCATGCCCGTCGCGTGACACGTGCATGCGCCCGTGTCGCCGGGGAAGTAGAGGCTCACCGAAAGCGTCGCGAGCTCGTCGACCGCAAGATCGATCGGATCGGTCAATAGCGGCGTGCCGGCCGGAAGCACGGCCGTAGGCGCGCCCGCGAACGTGACGATGCGCTCTGTGCCCGC
>DATCIQ010000431.1:0-3517 GCA_036507635.1 Gammaproteobacteria bacterium | reverse complement strand
CGAGGCCCGTTTCGACGTCGCCGCTCGTCGCGATGCGCGTGACGAGGCTCAAAATCTCCGTCGTGACGCCGAGCTCTGCCGCGCGGTCCGGCAGCGGGCGAATGACGATTTCCGGCTTCTGCAACGCCGCGCTGCTCGTGATCGTGCCGAGCCCCGGCATGGTACGAAGCTCGCGCTCGACCGCGGCCCCCGCCAACGCCAGACGCTCGGGCGCATCGCCAGCGAGCGTCACCTCCAAGCGGTCACCGCCCGACCCCTGGAACTGCAGCCGGGCGCCGGGAACGTCGCGCAGCATTTCCGTCGCCTTGCGCTCGAACGCCTGTTGCGCGCCGCGCGTGCCGTCCTCGTTGTCGATTTGAATCGTGAGGTTCGCGCGCCGCACGGCCCCCGCCGAGCCGCCGCCGCTCGGCGAGTTACTCTGCCCCTGCGTGCCGATGGCCGTGTAGATGCTGCCGACTTCGGGCAACGCGGCAAGACGCGTGCGCACTTCCTCGGCGACGGCAAGCGTATCCTCGAGCCCCGCGCCCGGCGCGAGCTCCACCGTGAGCCGCGTAAAGCCATTGTCGCCCGCGGGCGAGAACGCCTGCGGCAACAGCGGAAACAGCGCGAGCATCGAGAAAATGATGACGCTCGCAACGCCGAGCGTCTTCCAGCGGTTCGCGAGGCACCAGCGCACTCGGCCGAGATACCACGTCATGATGCGCGGCGTCGTCACCGGCTCGTCGTGCGGTTTCAAAAAGTACGCGGCCATCATCGGCGTCAGCGTGCGCGCGACGAGCAGCGAGAACAGCACGGCGACCGTGACCGTGAAGCCGAACGGCGCAAAGAACTGGCCCGCGATGCCGCTCATGAACGCGACCGGAATGAACACGGCGCAGATTGTGAGCGTGGTGGCGACGACCGCAAGGCCGATCTCGATCGCGGCTTCCATGGCGGCCTGCCGCGGCGGCTTGCCCTGCCGCAAGTGCCGCACGATGTTCTCGACCTCGACGATCGCGTCGTCGACGAGAATACCGACCACGAGCGTGAGCGCGAGCAACGTCAGAATGTTGAGCGTATAGCCGAGCACGTAGATCGCCCAGAACGTCGGAATGATCGACAGCGGCAACGCGACGGCCGAGACGAGCGTCGCACGCCAATCGCGCAAGAAGAGCCACACGACGATGATGGCGAGAATCGCGCCCTCGATGAGCATTTCCATCGACGAATCGAACGACGTTTGGATGTAGCCGACCGTCGAGCTTGCCTCGGCGAAGCGGATGTCCGGGTATTGCTCGGCGAGCTCGTCCACCGTCGCGCGTGCGTCTTTAGCGACGTCGAGGGCGCTCGCGCCCCACGAGCGCACGATCTCGAAACCGACGACGGGCTCGCCGTCGAGCAGCGCGAGCGCACGCCGCTCGGAGGCCTGATCGCGGATGTCGGCGATCGTATCGAGGCGCACCGAACGCCCGTCGGGCAACGCAATCGGCAAGGCGGCGAGATCGTAGACGGAGGTGATGATGCCGGTCGTGCGAACGGTCTGCTCGAGCCCGCCGACGCGCCCCTCGCCGCCCGGATACTCGGCCTGAATGCGGCGCAGCTGTCGCGATACGTCGGCCGCCGTGGCACCGAGAGCCGCCATGCGATCCGGATCGAGATCGACGCGGATCTCTCGCCCGACGCCGCCGACGCGCGACACGCGGCCGATGCCGGGCACGGCCGACACCGCGCGCGTCACGACCAGGTCCACGAACCACGAAAGCTCGGTGTCGCTCATGCTGTCGGAAGCGACGCTCCAGGTCACGAGAGACCCGCCCGCCGTCGTCACGCGCGACACGATCGGCTCGTTGGCGTCGAGCGGGAGATCGGAACGAATGCGCGTCATCGCATCGCGGACGTCGTCGAGCACGGCGCTCAAATCGGTGCCGAAGCGAAACTCGATGCTCGTCGTCGACACGCCCTCGTCGACCGTCGACGTCAATTGCTCGATGCCCGCGATCGTCGTGACGGCGTCCTCGACCTTTCGTGTCACTTCGCTTTCCATCTGCGTCGGCGCGACGCCTGGATAGGTCACGGTCACGACGACGGCGGGGAACTCGATGTCCGGCCGGTCCTGGACGCCGAGCTTCGGAAAGCTGATGAGCCCCGCGACCGTGAGCGCGATGAACAGCACGATCACGGGAACGGGATTTCTGATCGACCAAGTGACGAAGTTCATGGGCGGCTCGTCGCCACGACGTTCACGAGATCGCCGTCCTTCAGGAAGCCCGCGCCCCTCTCGACGACTCGGTCGCCTGACTCGAGCCCCGACAAGACCTCGATGTCGTCGCCGGAAACGGCGCCGGTCTCGATACGGCGGCGCTCGACCACGCGGTCGTGGCCGACCACGAATACGTAGCTGTAACCGTCGGCGCTCACGAGGCTCTGCAACGGCACGGTGAAGCCCATGCTCCGGCCGATCTCGATTGCGCCGCGAGCAAACATGCCGGGACGCACCTGTTCGTTCGGCTCGAGATCGACATAGACGAGAGCGGTTCGGCTCACATTCGAAATCGTCGGCGCGACGGTGCGGATGCGGCCGGTAATCACGGAGCCGTCGGCCGTCGTGATCGTCACGGTTTGTCCCGTCTCGAGCGCTGCGAGCTGCGACTCCGGCACCTCGCCGCGCCATTCGACTCGCCCTTGACGCAGCAGCCGCAACATTTCGCCGCCGGCCTGCGCGATCTGACCGACCGTGACGGTTCGCGACGTGATCACGCCGTGGTCAGGCGCCTTCACGTGCGCGAACTCGAGCCGCAACATCGACGTCTCGAGATCCGCTTGCGCCGACTCGAGCAACGCCTCGGCCGCGAGCGCGTCGCTCTTCAACCGATCGAGGTCGGCTTCGGCGAGCGAATCCATGGCCGCCAACGACTCGCCGCGCCGCAGCGACGCTTCGGCGTTCAGGAGCTCCGCTTCGCGTTGCTTGAGCTGAGCTTGCCGGGTCGCGACCTCGGCCATGAGAAGCCCCGTCGAAAGCTCGACGAGAATCTGACCCGCAGTCACGCGGTCACCGACGTCGACATGAACTTCGGCGACGCGATAGCCGCCGACCTCGGGCGCGATGATGACGTCTTGCCAGGCGTTGATCGAGCCGTTGGCAGTCACCGAGCGCGCGAGCTCCACGGGCTCGAGCTCCACGGTCGTGACCGTGAGGGCTGCGTCGCGTCCGACGCTCGAGACGGCATCCGCCGGCGCGGCCCCGCGATCGGCGGCCGGTACGTTGTCATCGATCAATATCGCGGCAACGGCGGCGATGCCGACGAGCGCTGCGGCGATCGAAAAACGGGCTCGCCAGGAGGTCGAGCCGACATGGAGGTTCACGGAGTCATCCTTGATAATAATCAGGAGCCTGATATGCTATCAGGAAGCTGATAATTGGCAAAGGGCACATGGTCAAGAATTCTCAAGTATTTCAGTTGCCCGGCTGGCTCGACTCGGACAAGCCCGAGGACGTGGTCGGCTTCCTGCTCAAATCCTTGCAACACAGCTTCAGACA
>DATCIQ010000430.1:0-3337 GCA_036507635.1 Gammaproteobacteria bacterium | reverse complement strand
GCCTTCGGCCTTGCCGTAGCCGTTCGCCATGTCGACCGATGACTCTTCGTGCAGCGCCGTGATGAACTCCGGCATCGCGTTCGGCGGATCGCCGTAGTTGACGATCGATTCCTGCAAGCCTTCGAAGCTCGAGCCGGGATTCCCCGCCACGTACTCGACGCCCAAATCCTTGAGCACTTGCGTCATGAGATCGGAGCCCGGCCGCTTGACGGCGCGCCCGGCGACGGCCGGGGGCCGCACGTTACCCGCGTCACGCGCGAGCTGCTCCGCGGTAGGTGCCGCCGCGGCCACCGTGCCGTTCGGCGCGCGCGACGGAGCTTGCGCATCGGCGCTCGGGACGCTGACGACCATCGCGGCCGCGCCGGTCGCGGCACCTTTCAGGAATCCTCGGCGGTCGAGCGGCAGGCGCTGATCGGTTTCTTTTGTCATTTGGAGCCCCGACGGCTCGCGAAGCGAACCTTCCTCGCAAGGACGATTGGTGATTTGGCGCACGTTGTCAAGAAGCGCTCCCCGCCCGGAAGACTCGCGCGTTCCGGTATAAAATGTCGCGCGCCGCCAACCGACAGCAGTTGCCCATGAGCGAACCCACTCCACCGATCCGTCCCACCGGCAAGCCGGCACCGCTGCGCCGGCGCATGTGGTCCAATCGCGCGCGCTACGTCTCGTGGCCCTTGGTCTACGGTTTGCTACTGCCCATTATCAAGGTCCTCGAGCTCGTCGGCGCATGGCCGCGATTGATTTCGCGCAGCTTTGCGCGCATGACCGCCAAGCCTCCGCCTTTCGAGCCCGGTGCGCACGACGTCTTCGTGTGCTCGTACTACAAAACGGGTACGAATTGGACCATGCAGATCGCGGTGCAGATCGCCCACCGCGGACGCGCCGAGTTCGATCACATTCACGATCTCGTTCCTTGGTACGAGATCCCCGCCGACAATACCTTCGCCGTATCGCTCGAGGACAAGAGCGTTTGGCGGAACGCTCCGACAGGATTGCACGTGATCAAGACCCACCTCCCGTTCGAAAAGCTGCCGTACACGCCGGAGGCCCGCTATCTCTGGATCGTGCGCGATCCCAAGGACGTCTTCGTCTCGAGCTATCACTTCACGCGCTCGTCGATGCTCGGACCGCTGATGCCCACACTCTCGAGCTGGCTCGACCTGTATCTATCGCCGGACACGTTCACGGGCTCGTGGGCGAAGCATCTGCACGGCGGCTGGCAGAACCGGCATCGCGCCAACGTGCTGTTTTTGACGTACGAGGAGATGAAGGCGGACCTGCCGCGCGCAGTCGAGCGCATCGCCGCGTTCATGCAGGTCGAATTGACGCCCGAAGAGCTCGGCCGCGTCATCGAGCAATCGACGTACGATCACATGAAATCGATCGGCCACAAGTTCGACACCGCGGGGTTGAGCCCGCCGTGGGCGCAACCGCGAGGTGCGATGGTCCGGCGCGGGCAACGAGGCACTTCGAGCGAGCTCTTGAGTCCTGCGGATCAGCGGCGCATCGACGATTACTGGCGCGCCGAGCTCGAGCGACTCGGCTGCGATTTTCCGTACGATCGAGCTTTCGTCACCGTCGGCGACGACGCCGCGGTGCCGGCCATGCAATCCACCTGACCCGCTGCTTGCCGTCAGTGCGGCTTGTGACCGCCGTACGGATCGACGCCGGGCGGCGCGTCGAATTTGCGTCTCCGCACCTCGTCTGGATCCGCGGCCGCGACGCCGGCGACCGGACCGCCGCGTATCGTGATGCGCTCCATGTAGCGGCGTTGCGGATAGTAGTCGTGCACTGCATAGTGCTGGACCGAACGGTTGTCCCACATTGCGATCGTGTGCCGCGCCCAGCGCAACCGAAACTGATACTCGGGAATCAACGCCTGATGAAACAGCGACTCGAGCAGCGCACGGCTCTCACGTCCGTCCATGCCCTTGATCGCGATGGTGAACTGGGGATTCACGAACAATACTTTTCGTCCGGAGACCGGATGGATGCGGACGACGGGATGCACTTGCGGCGGGTAACGCAGCTCGTACTCGTAGAGCTTCTTGCGCTCCTCGTCGCTCGACCCGAACAACGCTCTGAACGGGCGAATGTCGTGGATCGCCTCGAGGCCGGAAACGAAGCGCTGCATGCGGTCGCTCAAGCCCTCGAACGCAGCCGCCATGCTCGCGAACACGGTATCGCCGCCGACCGCGGGCACCTCCTTTGCCGAGAGCACGGTGGCCATGGGCGGCTCGGCGCGGAAGGTCTCGTCGGAGTGCCAGACGTCGGTGCCGAAAGGCGGCGTCGTCTCGTCGTTGCGGAACTCGATGAGCTCCGGCGTCGCGCCCGCGCTCGGCGCGAACGGGTGCACGCTGAGCTCCCCGAACCGGCGGCCGAAGGCGAGAAGCTCGGCGGACGAGAGGTCCTGTCCGCGGAACACGATGACCTCGTGCTCGACAAGCGCGGCGGAGACGGCAGCGAAGGCCGCGTCCGAGAGCGGCTTCGTGAGATCGACCGCCGTGATCTCGGCGCCGAGATTCACGCCGACGCGCGTGACCCTTACACCGTTGGCTTCGGTCGTGAGCTCGCGGGTGTCGACGCGCTTCATGGCCCGGGACTCTATCACTAGATCTCGCGCCCCGCATGGAGCGGTTACACACCTGTTGCAAGCGAAGCTTGCAGTATCGAAATATCCTCCGTGCGGGAGTACTATCGGCACCGGAGGTGACCCATGGTGCAAGGCCGCGTTCGCGCATGGCGAGAAGAGCAACAGCAGGTTTTGAGCGGTGCGCTGCAAACCCGCCACGACCGCGCGTTGTTTCGACAGGTCTTTCGGTCGGCTTTCAGGCGCACTCCGAGCGACGCCGGCGTCAAGATCGCCGACCTCGATTGGAGCCGCGCGGTGGAGATGCTGGACTGGCCGTCGGGGACCGTTTGGACGCGAATCCGCCTCGGTAGCGACGAGGGATTCATAAAAACCGAGCACTTGGTCGAGATCGCCTACGTCAAGAAGACGAGCGGCAAGAACGCCTACACGGCCAAGCTCGAGCTCTTGAACGGCGACAAGGTCGATCTCTTATGGGGCGATTACGTGCAAGTCATCGAACGCGCGGGCGCCACGTGCACGGTCCGCGCGCGCGGGCTGACGGGCACGATCGCGAGCAGCCGCCTGACGAGCGAGGCGCTGCTCGAGCTGTACTTCGTCGACGTCGGCCAAGGCGACGGCGTGCTCGTGCGAACGCCCGACGGCCGGCACATGGTCATCGACGGCGGCCTGCCGCGCAGCAACCAACTCACGGGCAAGAACGCTGCGGATTTCATCGACTGGAAGTTCTTCTTCGATTACGGCGACCCC
>DATCIQ010000429.1:0-5626 GCA_036507635.1 Gammaproteobacteria bacterium | reverse complement strand
CTCGCAGATCTGCACGGGCCCGTGCTGCTCGTGAACGGCCACGAGCGCGACTTCATGATGGCGGCCTCGGCGGCGACGTTCGAGATGATCGACCACGTGCCGGCTTTCTATGGCGCCCGGCACAACGCAGGGCACACCGCGACGGTCTTTCACCCGGGCGGCGGCGAGTTCGCCAACGTCGCAGCGAACTGGCTCAAATGGACCTTCAAAGGGGATGCGCAAGCCGCGGCGATGTTCGTCGGCGAAAACTGTAGCCTCTGCACGAATCCCGACTGGGATGTTCAGTCGAAAGGGTTCGTCGAATAAGAGCGCACGGATCCCGCTGTTCAGTTTGAGTTCAGTTCTTACGAGTAAACTGTGGCCGTCCAAAACGACGAGGCCGCACGATGAAACGACTGATACTTCTCGCCGGCTTGGCCGCGCTCGGCGCGTGCTCCAGCGGAACGAGCATTCGCGTATCCGATCCCGATGCCCGCATCTACGTCAACGGCGAGTACGTCGGTACCGGAAAGGGCTATTACTCCGATCGCAAGCCCGCGTTCACCAAGCAACAAGTCACGTTGCGCAAGGATGGCTGCCCGGAGCAACGCTACATCTTCCGCCGCAATGAGAGGCCGGACTTGGGAGCGATCGTGGGCGCGTACTACCTTGCGGTACCGGTACTGTGGCTCACGCAATACAAGGACCGCCACGCGTACGAGTTCGAATGCCAGTAAGAGACCGGCGACTAATCGCGGCGTGAGCGCCGTGGTGGCACGGCGCTGCTTGTCGTATGCGTTGACTCGCGCCTGTACAGACTGTACAGTTAGCTACATGAGCAAAATAGAACGGAAAGGCGTCGAAGAGGCACGCAATCAGCTGCCGAAGCTGATCGAGGCCGCCGAAGCCGGACGCACGACGATCATCACAAAGCGCGGCCGCCCAGTAGCCGTGCTCGCACCGCTCGACTCCGACAGCACGGCGCCGCGACAGAGATCGCTGCTCGCGCTCGCGGGAACTGGACGCAAGCTTTGGGGCCGCTACAGCGGCCGAACCATCGCCGAGTTGCGCGACGAATGGAGCCGCTGAGCCTCGAGAATCTCCCCGAGCAGGCTCTGCTATTGATCGACTCGGCGCCGATCATTTATGTGTTGGAGGGCCGAGCGAAACTCGCGGATCGTTTTCGCCCGCTATTCGCGGCACACGCCGAAGGACGGTTCCGCTTTGCCGCCACTACGATCACCGTCGCGGAAGTTCTGATAGGACCTCTCCAGGCAGGCGACGAAGAGCTCGCCCAACGCTACCGCACCGTTCTCGAGTCATGGCAGATCGTCGATCTCAACACTCAGATCGCAGAGACCGCGGCGCGCCTGCGCGCTTCTCTAAAGCTGAAGCTCGCCGATGCGGTTCAGGCCGCAAGCGCGGTCGCTATCAACGCCGACGCGCTCGTCACTCACGATCGCGACTTTTCGCGACTCGTGTCTCTGCGCGTGATCTCGTAAGCTCAGTCATGGTTTGCGACCACGGACGGGCTTGCAGATCTGCACAGGCCTGTGGGCTCGTGAACGGCCACGGGCGCGAAGTAATGGCGCACGGTTGGGCCGCGCGCTTGCAGATTCCCGTCGCTATGTTCGGACTCTCCGGATTCACGTCGACGGACCGATCGCGCGGATTGACGACGAGATCCATTTCTTCCATCGGGATAGCGCCGAGCAGCACTTCGTCGCCTAGCACCAGCGCCCCGACGAATCCCGTGCGATTCTTGAAGCGCAAGACGATCGGGCCGACGTAGGGGTACGTCGCACGCGAGCGGTCGGCGAGCTTGACCTCCCGATGCTCCAGCGCCTCGAGCTTCAGTTGTAGCCGCACGTGCTCGGGGATACACAGAAACACCGAGCCCGTATCGGCCAGTGCGGCCACCTCGATCGGCGCCAGCAACGGCTCACGCGGATTGCTCAGTTGCAGTTTCGCGGTCACGAGACCCATGCCTCCCATATTTGGCGGTCTCAATGCGATCGGCCACGACGATTACTACCATGTCCGGCGAATTTCAGGCAAATCGCGCGCCGGCTCGGCTCGTGGCGGGCAGCGAAGCTCGACTCCCTGCCGCGGTCTGTCGATTTCGCACTGCCGCATTACCGAACGGAAGACGTTCCGCAGTCCTTGTTCGACGCGATGGGCGAGTTCGTGGGCGAAGCGATAAAGAACGGCTCCGTCGTCGACACGGCTGGGCTGCAGCCAACGGCCAAAGGTAAGCGAGTGCGGCTTTCCGGCGGAAAGATAACGGTGATCGACGGTCCGTTCGCCGAGACGAAGGAGGTGGTCGGCGGTTACGCATTGATCGAAGCGAAATCGTACGACGAAGCGCTCGCCTTGGCGACGCGTTTCATGGATTTGCACCGCGTTCATTGGCCCAAGTTCGAAGGTGAATGCGAGGTTCGTCCTCTGGAGGCGGAGCCCGCGCAGTAGTCTCGTCGTTGCCCTATCGGCTGGCAGGCTCGCGGACCCTCGGCCCCGCCGTCTCGCGAATCTGCGCCACGAGCTCCTGGAGCCGCTGCAACGTCGCCTCCAACTTCGCGAGGTCACCGAAGCCGATCTGCAGCACGTACTCGCCACTCGCGCCGGGCCGGATCGAAACTCTCTCGCCGAGCTCTCGTGCGAGCTGATTCTCAAGCCACCGTGTCTGCAGATCGATCGCGGATTTCGCGTCGGCGCCGCCCACGGGCGTGGCGAGCATGGTCTTCACGGCCTTCTCGACCTGTCGCACCGACCAGCCAAAGCGCTCGATCTTGCGAGCCATGGTCACTTGCCGCTCCGGGTCGAGCGGTAGCAGCGCTCGGGCGTGCCCCATGTCGATCGTTCCGTTGACCATGGCGTGCTTGACGTCGTCCGCGAGGTCGAGCAAGCGCAAAAGATTGGTCACGGATGCGCGCGATCGTCCGAGCGCCTTCGCGATCGCGTCGTGCGTCAAGTCGAACTCCTCGACGAGTCGCGACATCGAGCGCGCTTGGTCGATCGGGTTCAAATCCTCGCGCTGTAGGTTCTCGATGAGTGCCACGGCGAGCGCGGATTGGTCGTCGAGCTCGCGAACGATCACGGGCACTGTGGACAAGCCGGCGAGCCGCGCGGCCCGCCACCGGCGTTCACCCGCGACGATCTCGTAGATCTTCAGGCCGGAGAATTCCTGCGCCGGAGAGACGACTCTGACGATCAGGGGCTGAAGGACGCCTTGCTCGCGGATGGACTCGGCGAGCTCGGCTAGGCTCTCTTCCCGCACTTGGCCGCGGGGCTGGTAGCGCCCCGGCTTGAGCTCGTCTATGCCTAGTTCCAACACGTCGCGCTGCGCCACTAATCCGTCCGGAGCCGCCTCGGCCAAATCCCCGACTTACCCGGCGACAGTATGCCGTTCGGATCGACAGCGTCCTTCAACGTTTCGTGGAACCGGCGCATCGCGTGGTCGTTGAAGGAGTACATGTCGGCGACCTTGTCCATGAGGGCAATGTGCGTACGGTACTCGCCCCAGCCGTTCGCGGCGGACACTTCGACGAGACGCTCGAAGATCTCGCGGCTCTGCCGGTTCTGCGCGACGTCCTTGGACATCGGCAGACCGAAGAGAAGCACGAGCGCCCTCGGGTTGTACGACCAAGGCAACGCCGCGAACTGATTGCCTACCGGAAGCCCAAGCTCCGCATAGAGCTCGCCGTACACCTTCTGCGCTTTGAAGATCGCCTCGCCCGTCATCGGAATGATCGGCGAGAAGCCGAGATGCCCGCCGCCTTGGAGCAATCCGAATACGGCGAGACTGGGGATGCCGAGCGCGACGGACAGTGTCGGGTCGTTTTGGTCGATCTCGGCGGGAAATACGTATCGGCGGCCGTCACTGAATGACGCGCCGGGTATTGCCGCGAACTTCTCCTTGACGTACTCCCATTGCGCATCGATGAGCTTGGGCGGCCCCCAGAAGCGAAACTCCGCGCTCCAGTACGGGAGGTTTCTCTCGCGGGCCAGTAGATCGAGCTCGGGCGTAGAGGGGCCGTTCGGCATCTCGAAGAACGACCCGCCCTGCGAGGCGTGGTAGCTCAAGAGCGGGCTCTCGAGCAGCATCGTGCCGCGCAAGATGTCGGAGCTCATGAGATACGCGTACGTCTCCATGAACGGCACGAGATCGTCGTGCCGCGGCACCATCACCCGGCCGTCACGGTAGGCTTCCGGCGCCGGCATCAACCACAGGCCCATGCGTGTGACGATGCCGAAATTCGACTGCGAGAAGAGCCCGTCCACGAGCGGCCCGAAGCCGTACTTGTACTGATGCCACACCTCGGAATTCGGCAACGCGCCCATGCCCGTACGCAGCACCTCGCCGCTCGCGAGCACGACCTCCAGGCCGCAGACCGCGTTCCAGTGGTCTTTCATGGGCGTGCGGCCGCCGCCGCGCTCGAGCGCATTGCCGAGGGGACTGCCCCAACCGGGATCGGCGGGGTCGATCCAGACGTTGAGCTTGCGATCCTGGATATAGCGGTAGAGATCGAAGTAGCTCACGCCGGGCTCGACGACAGCGTAGTGAGTCTTGTCGTTGACCTCGAGGATCCGGTTCATGCGCTTGAGATCGACGACGACACTGCCGGAAAGCACGGGCGCCGCGGCGCCGTAGCCCAAGTTTCTTCCCGTCGAAATGGTCCAGAGTGGGATCTTGTACGTATTCGCGGTCCTGACGATCGCTTGCACCTGCTCCACGCTCGTCGGCGCCACGGCCGCCGAGGGAACGCGGTCTTCCGCCTCGCCCCAGAACGGCGAATACGCATCGCGATAGAGGTTTACGTCCTCGTCCGACGTGAACACCCATTCGCTGCCGACGGCGTTCGCGAATTCTTCGAGGGCCCTGGAAAAATCGCGCTCGGTTACGCCGGGAGGTACTGCCATAGTCGTATGCCCTGGATTTCCTAGTGGCGGTTAGTCTCTCACCAGCATCCCCTACGACACCACTGGGTTCATCAACACGTCGTGCTAGGATCGACGAACCTGCTTCGGGGCATGTCAGTGGCCGGGAGGAGTACTTCATGGGCGTCCGATTGTCCGTCCTGCTGCTTGCGTTGCTGCCGGTGGTCGCGCAAGCCCAGACCTCGCTGCCGCCGGACATCCATCCGGTGACACTTTCGCGGCTGCCGCCGGTCACGCCGGAAGATCTCGACGCAGAGGGGCGGCGACTGCTCGCCGAACGGCCGGATTTCACCGCGGGGCCGGGGCCCACGCACGTCACGATCTACAGTCCGAGGGAGCGCGACCTCGGTATCCCGACCGGCGAAGACAGCCCTGTCGGCCCGCGCTACTTTCAGCTTGCGGTGCTGATCATCGCACGGGAAATCGACCAGCAATACGAATGGTCCGCGCACGAGCCCGCGGGCTTAAGGCAAGGGCTCGAGCAGTCGGTCATCGACGTCGTCAAATACGACCAGGACGTGACGGAGCTATCCGACAAGGACGCGACGCTCATCACGTTCGGACGCACTCTGTATCGAGAGCACCGCGTCAGCAGCGAGCTCTGGGAGAAGATGATCGGACATTTCGGGCGTCAGCAGACGGTCCAGCTCATGACGATCATGGGCGAGTACTTCAGGGTAGGCTTCATGATGAATGCCGTCGATCAGCA
>DATCIQ010000428.1:0-4060 GCA_036507635.1 Gammaproteobacteria bacterium | reverse complement strand
CATTGCGTTACTCGCGATCCTTGCGACGCCGGCCGCGCCGCTGCTCAATGCGCAAACCCTGAAACCTCCCGGCCCGCTCAGTATCGAGCAGGTCTTGGACAACCTCTACATGATCTCGGGCGAAGGCGGCAACGTCGCGGTGCTCGTGACGGGCGAAGGCGTGATTCTCGTCGACGACATGTTCGACCGGAACCATGCCGACATCCTCGCCAAGGTCGCGTCGGTCACCGACGCGCCGATCGCCTACGTCCTCAACACGCATCAGCACGATGACCATGCCGGCGGCGATCTCAAGATGCTTGCAATCGCCGAGGTCATTGCGCACGAGAACGTCCGCGCGAACTTGACGGACATCAAGCAGCCCTACTACGAGGACACACCGGGCACGCCCATCGGGCTCCCTCGCGTCACGTTCTCCGACGAGCTCGCGATCCACGTGGGCGGCAAAGAAGTTTGGGCGATGCACTTCGGCCGGGGCCACACGAACGGCGATGCGATCATTTACTTCCCGGAGCTCAAAGTGATTCACACGGGCGATCTCTTCCTCGCGAGGCGGCCGGCCGCCGGGAACGGCCCTCGTGTTGAACCGGCGGCGGACAAGCCGCCTGGCGTCAACATCTACGTCGACTATGCGCAGGGCGGGAGCTTCGTCGAATGGACCGACACGCTCGACCGTATCCTCGATCTCGACTTCGACACGGTCATCCCCGGACACGGGCCTGTCTCGACGAAAGAGGACATCGTCAAGTTCAGATCGGACCTCGAGGCCATGCGGGACCGAATCGCCGAGCTGATCCGCGCCGGAGCCACGAAGGATCAGGTGGTCGCGACGTTCGAAGCCGACTACGGCTGGCGGGCCACGGGATGTCCACCGAGCCCACCGACGGCCGGCTGCCTGCAGTTTCAACAGATGGACGCCCTGATCGAGGAGTTGACCCCTTAGCGCGACAAGGACGGCTCACTCGTGCGTGCAGCGTAGGAGACCAAAACCCGAGTCGTTTGATTCCATGGCTCACCAGCACGGTCAAACATTGCCTCCCTTTCGGCTGGTCGCAACTACCCAGGGCTTCTTGAGTGAGCCGGAAATGGACGAGCTCATTGCCGATCATGCGTCGTTGGTAACGCAAGGGAAGCTCGCGGCCGGTGACACGAATCCCGAAATCAGAAGGTCTCAGGTCGTCTTCCTCGGAACTCAAGGGAAATACCAGTGGCTTTATGAGCGAGTTTGGGAAGTTGCGCAGGAATGCAATCGTCGGTTCTTTTGTGTGGATATTTACGGCATAGAGGGGAACATTCAACTGGCCCGCTATGACAGCTCGGACCAGGGCTTGTATGGCTGGCGCACGGATCTTGCCGATTCCGCACCTCTACGGAAGATCTCGATATCGATCCAGCTTTCTCGGCCCGAAGATTACGAGGGAGGGGATCTCGAGCTGTTGTTTCGCAGTCCGCCTCAAAAGCTCGAGAAAGCGAGAGGTGCCCTCATCGCTTTCCCGAGTTTCGCGTTGCATCGTGTGACTCCGGTCACTCGCGGCACTCGATGGAGTCTCGTTGCCTGGATCCAGGGAAACCGGTGGCGTTGATGTGCGTTTGCCCTCACCGCGCCCGACGCTCCTCCTCGATGCAGTCGTACGGCAGAAACTCGAGTTTCGGGTCCCAACGAAACGTGACGTACGCTTCGTACGTGATGGTCTCGGTGAAGGTCGCGGGATCCGTCGCGGAGATGTCGTAGGTCACCGTCGCGCCGCCGTCGCTCGGCGTGAAGCGCTCGACGATCCGCATCGCCCGGGTCTGCGGAATACCCTCGAGGCCGTAGAGCTGAAAGTACGGCCAATCGATGTGCGTCGTCGTGACGACGAGCGCGTCTCCGTCCCAACGGCCGGCGGAATAGCCGAGCGGCGTGTAAGGCTCGTCGGCGGGCGGCTCGCGGCCGTCCATGTGGATGAGACGGTCGACCTCGAACCATTCGTTCTGCTGAACGATGTCCCCGTCGCGCTCGATGAACCGAATCGCGTACGGGCCGCTCCGAGTCATCACGCGCGGCATGCCCGGCGACACGCAGCCGAGCACGGGATCATCGAGGACTGCGTCGTATGCCGCGCGTCGCTCACGCGCCCAATCGGTGAGCGGCGGGTTATTGAGCCACTCCGGCCGCGGTCCGCGCGTCGGCACCAACACCTTGTCGAAGAAGCTGCCGTCGCCGGCCGCGGAAGTCGCAGGCGCCGCCGGCGGCACGGGCAGATCCGTTTCGATCAACCGCTCCGGGGCCCATCGTGCTTGAGCTCCGGTCCTAAGCACGATCTCCCTGCCGTCGGGAAGCAGCAGGTTGGTGACATACATGCGCCGCGCACGGCGCGTGGACGGGTTGCCGGCAAAAGTCACGACGTCGCCGACCTCGACGAGGTCGCGCGGCAGGCCCGCGCGGTCGAGGCGCGTCAAGTCCGCGCCTTCGAGCTCCCAGATCTCGTCGTTGCCGTCGATCGATGCCGTGCTGATCTCTAGACGCACGTGAGGATTGCGCCAGAGGACGCTGACAGTCTCGCCGCGGGCCTCCTCGATCGCGTTGGAGTCGTATTCCGCGGTCGAATGATGCGCGAGAACGCGAGGTGCGCCGGCCAGGAGCCCGACAGCGACTCCCGGGAGCGCGGCTGCGAATCGGCTGACCGGGCGCTGCTTCATTCGTGTTCTCTCCCGTGCTCGACGCACCGATTCTACCTTACGCCGCGCGGCGTCTCGTCGCAGTTCGCTGCGCCTCATTGGCAACTGCGCCGCGTGGTACTTACACTCTGGACCTGCTTCGGCGAGTGCCGTCATCCGTCCCAAGGGAGAGAATCGATGAAATGGGTCTATCCGTTAGGCGCAATGACTTCGAGCTTCGTCGCTCTCGCAGGCGCCGGTCCGGCTTGCGCGGCAGGGGAGCCCGACTTCTCCGGTGTCTGGCAGGCCTACGCGAGCGTCCCGCAATTCGGGCCGGGACAAGCGGCGGCCCTGACCGAGGAGGGTGCGCGCCTCGTCGACGCCTACTTCGCGCAGTATGGGGACGACTTCGTCGAGCCCGGCGCGTACTGCGTTCCGCCCGGCATGCCTTCGACGATGACCGCGATGGTGAGCTATCCCGTAGAGATCATCCATTCGCCGAACCGCGTGACGATGTTGGCGGAGTTGGATATGCAGGTTCGGCGGATCTACATGGACGGCCGCGGGTTTCCCGAGAGCTATCCGACTTCGCGCATGGGCTACTCGATCGGCCATTGGGAGGACGAGACGCTCGTCATCGAAACGCGACTCCTGAGCGAGTACCTCATGCGCTCGTGGCCGCGCACCGAGAACACGCAGATCGTCGAGCGCGTGCATCGCGCGAACCGCGACGAGCTCGACGTCGAGCGGAACGGATTCCCGGAGGAATCCGAGAGCAACGACATTCTCGTCTTCGAGATGACGGTGACCGATGCGACGCTCTACAAGGAGCCGCAACGCATCACGATGTACTATCAGCGAATACCGGAGGATGAATTCCTCGAGTACGACTGCGCAGCCGGTTTATGGGATCAGGCGCTGCACGGTGAAGGCTACTGATTCGACGTCGCGAGCTTCCGTCATTCCTCGCGCAGAGCCTGCATCGGGTCGCTACGCGCAGCGCGGCGCGCGGGCAGCCCGTCGGGCTGGAGCACCTACGCACCGCTCTCGCGGCGCGCGCGAATCACCAAGTCGTAGCGAATTCCTACCAGCTTTAGCGAAACTCATGCGCCAGGCCGCCTGACCCGGCCAATCGCCAAGCGGGCAGGGCCGCTGGCACGAATCTCGCAATAGGCTCACCGTACCGCGGCGGCGCGGCGTTTCTGGACCCCGTGCCGCTCGCCCCTTAACCTTGACTCACAACCAGAAGGAAGCCCCGCGGAGGCACGCAATGACCACCCCGATCCAATACCTCGACAAAGCCATGACCCGCCTCCGCGACTTAGGCCTCGTGCCCGAGAAAACCGAGGAGGCGCCGATCGTCGCGCTCTTGAACCGCGTCTCCGACCTCGACGAGGACAAGGTCGTCGCGATCGCGCGCACG
>DATCIQ010000427.1:0-17509 GCA_036507635.1 Gammaproteobacteria bacterium | reverse complement strand
TCAGCGCCGGATCACGAACGTCTCGATGAGCACACAACGGGAATCCGCTGCGACCACCGCGAGGACATCCAGGTGGACGCCGCATTCAAGCTGATCATCGACGAAGCCGGCGCGATCGACATCCTGGTGAACAACGTGTGGGGCGGTTACGAGCGCATGCTCGAGGATGGCGAGTTCACTTGGCCCAAGCCATTCTGGGAGCAACCCCTCTGGCGTTGGGACGCGATGTTCGGCGCGGGGGTCCGCGCGCACTATCGCGCCGCCCAGCTTGCCGCGCAGACCATGGTTGCCCAACGCCGCGGACTCATCGTGAACATCTCGTTCTGGGCCGCACAGAAGCACGTCGGCAACGTTGCCTATGGAGTCTCGAAAGCCGCAACGGATAAGATGACGGCCGACATGGCAGTTGAGCTCGAGCCCTATGGCGCCGCTGTCGTTTCACTGTACCCGGGGTTGGTCCGGACGGAAAAGGTCATGGAAGCGGCACAGTGGCTCGATTTGACCAATTCGGAATCCCCCGAGTTTATTGGACGGGCCGTCGTCGCCCTCGCAACTGATCCCGATGTCCTTCGCCACACTGGGAAGGTCCTGGTCGCAGCGAGTCTGGCGAGGGAGTACGGCTTCACGGACATCGACGGGACGACTCCGCGCGCGATGACGCTCGCCGATGTCTGACACATCCGAGCTCGGTGTTCTGTATACGGAACACGCTGGCCTCACGGCGGCGACACCTATCGCGTCGCTGTGGTCGTACGAAACGCGCTCACGTGGACGCGACCGACGCATTATCGTGTCGAACTGGAACGGTAGTCACGAGTACTGGCTTCACAGGTCGGACCCTCTTCTCAACACGATCCTGCCTGGCACGGGCGTCTCGCTGATCGTCAATTTCGGAGACATGTGGACCGCCGGCCGATCCTTTGCGACTTCCGCGCTCTTGCCGCGCGTCTGCGTGGTGGGTCCCGTGACTCAGGCACGGATCCTACAAGTGGGAAAATCCGTCCGCGCAGTCGGCGCGGTCCTCCCGCCTGCGCTGGCGCGCGACGTCTTCGGCGCACCGGCATCAGAGCTCATTGACCGGATTGTGCCCCTTCAAGATCTATGGACTCGCGACGACGTTGAGAGGCTGTTCACATCGATCTCATGCCTCGAGATCCGGCGTTGTCTGTCCGCGCTCAAGGACCAGTTGGTGGCACGCATGGGCCGACCGAGCGACCGTGATTCAATTGGTCAAACGGCGGGCAGGCTTATCAAGCTTCAGGAGGGGCGCGTCTCCATCGATGACATGGCGAGGAACCACGGCCTCAGTCGTCAAGAGTTCGCCCGCCGATTCCGTGTCGCTGCCGGGTTGCCGCCGAAGCTGTTTGCGCGTATCACTCGCTTTCAGAAGCTCGTGCACGTTTTGCTCTCCACGGACGTATCGGATTGGGCGTCGGTATCTCCCGCCATTGGCTACTACGACCAAGCACATATGATCAACGAGTTCCGTGCCTTCGCCGGCTCGTCTCCGACAGTTTTTTTTCAACCGCGCGGCGGCGACATCGGGCTCGCGAGCAGTCAACTCCGCGGCCGGCCAAGCGAGTGGTTGTCCCCCGCCCACCGAGACTGACCCGGCATCGCCTCGCTGTCCTCCGGGGCGACCAGGCCGCGCACGTTCCGGTGACAAGGTGTGCATCGTGCCGTTTGAAATTCCCGGCGATTAGGTCGATGATGCAACCATCAGCACGCCATGATTCTAGAACGTCACTGCCCCCAGAGGGATGGGGGATGGGGGACCATGGATAAAGACACGGCGGCCGGTGATCAGCACGCCAACCGTTCTCCTCCGCCAGCCGAAGCCCCCGAGGGCGGCGCCGAATACCGCGCGGAGCCCAAGGGCGCCGTTCCGCGGCCGCCGTCGAAGCATGGTGAGTGGGCCGGCGTCGCCAACGTCTTCGTATTGTCGTCCGACGCAGCGCTCATCGACACCCTGCGCCGCGCGGCGGCCGGGCAACCCCCAGTGGTCGCCGTCGTCCACTGGCGCGAGCTGATCGCGGCCGTCGAAGCAAATCGCTGCGACGTCGTATTGCTCGATGTGGATCACTTAGGCCTTGGGATCGCGAAGCGATTGGTCGAGCTCCAACCGTACGCGACGCGCGTCGTCACGCTCGTCGCGGCGAATCGCAATGACGCTCAAGCCTTGATCGGGTTTCTGGCAGATCACAAGGTCCACAGGTTATTGATCAAACCTGCTCCGCTCGGCCAAACGCGTTTAATTCTCGAGTCCGCGGTAACTCGGTGTGTTCAGCTGCGCCAGGACACCGAAGGGCAGCAGCCTTCGCCGCCCGAGCAACCCGTGCCGTTGCCGCGCCGTATCGTGGCGCTTGCGCAAACGCACTGGGCCCGGCAACCCCACGCGCGAAGCCTTCTCGCCGCGGCGATCCTGGTCGCCGGTCTAATAGGCCTGACCCAAGTGTTGAAGTCCCGATCGCCGGCGATAGCCGAGCCCGCCGCGAGTGAGCTCGACGCAAGCGGCACGCCACAGGCCCCGGCGATGGCGCGCGGCAAACCTTCGATCGCCGCACTGACGGTAGGCCTGGCGACACCCGGGGGCATGGCCGACCGGTATGGGGAGCAGTTGGCCGGAGCGCGTCAAGCATTCGCGGCGGGGCGCCTGGCGGAACCGCGCGGCGATAATGCGCTCGACTACTATCTGGGGATTCTGATCGTCGAGCCCGAGCATGGCGCAGCGAGCGAAGAGCTCGAGGGAGTCCTCGAGGCGTTGTTCACGCAAGCCGAAGCCGCGTTGCTCGACGGGTCGCTCGACGCCGCAGCCGGGGTGCTCGCGCACGTGCGGCGTGCCGAGCCCAATAGCGCGCGGCTCGCCTTCCTCGAGGCTCAGCTCCAACGGCTCGCGCGCGACACTGATCCGGCCAAAGACAAAGTTGCAGCCGGGGACGCTGCGGACGCAGCGAGCGTCGCAGCGTCATCGGTATCGAACGAGCTCGCTAGCCTGCTCACGATCGCCGCCGCACGGATCGAGCGAGGCCAGTTGCTCACGCCTGCCGGAGACAGTGCTCGAGACTACATCGCGCGTGCCACGGCCCTCGGTCCGAGCGACGAACGCGTCGTGGCCGTACGCGCGCAGGTCGCGTCAGCAGTCGTCGGGTCCGCCCAACGTGTACTGGCGTCGGGGGATTTCGAGCAAAGTGCACGCCTTTCGCGCACGGCCCGCGACTTGGGCGCGGAAGCCCCGTCGCTGGCCGCGCTCGACGCCGCGATTTCCGCCGCCCGCGCCGAGCAGAACGAGCGCCGCAAGGCAGAGTTGCTCGCAACCGGCGCCGAGCGCTTGACGCAGGGCGCGCTCGTCGAGCCCGCGGAGGACAGCGCCTTCTACCATCTATCGACGCTCCGAGCAGAGACTCCAGACTATCCCGGTCTCGATGAATCCTGGCAGGCACTCATGGAAACTTTCGGCGCGAATGGACGTACCGCCATCGCCGCGCGCGAGTGGCCCGTAGCCGAAACGTGGCTCGATGCGCTGACGCGCGCCGACGCGGATTCCCCGAGAGCCCGCGAGTTGCGCGAGGAGCTCGAGACCGCACGGTTGCAAGAGCAGTATCTCGTGTCCGCCGCGCCGGCGAGCGAATTGGCATTGCTCGAGTACACGCTGCCCGCGTACCCCGACGCCGCGTTGCGCGACGGCGTCGAGGGCTGGGTGGACGTCGAGTTCGTCATCGGAGGGGACGGCGGACCACGCGAGATCATTGCCGTGGCGGCCGAGCCGCCGGGCCGTTTCGAGGAAGCGGCGCTCGCTGCGGTCGCAAACTACCGCTACCGGCCGTTCGAGCTCGACGGCCGAGTCTATGAACGGCGTCTCCGGCTCCGTCTTCGGTTTACGCTCGAGCGCGAACGACTTTCAATCCGGTAATTCGGTAGACCCACGGCGAGTGCCTGATTTTGGGACGCACGTCGACGCCGTTGCGTGTCGGATCATGGACACTGCCGCGCATGAATTCGGCAATGCACGCAGACGCGCTCCGAACGGTCTGGTTATCAGACGTACATCTCGGGTCGCGGTCGTGCCGCGTAAGTCTGTTGCTCGACTTTTTGCGGCGGATGCGCTGCGAAGTACTGTATCTCGTCGGCGACATCATCGATCTCGAGAGCCTGCGCAGCAACTTCTATTGGCCGGCGAGCCACACCGAGGTGTTGCGGATCCTGCTCAAGAAGAGCCGCGAAGGGACTCGCGTAGTCTACATTCCAGGCAACCATGACGACGAGCTGCGCGCATTCGCCGGTGCGAAATTCGGCAACATCGAAGTGTCGAGCGAGACGATTCACACGACGCGCGCGGGCCGCCGGCTGCTGGTGCTGCACGGGGATCAGTTCGACGCCATCGTGAGAGGCAAGTCGCTCGGTGTGGTGCTCGGCGCCTTCGCGTGCCGGAGCCTGCTCTCGCTCAATCGCTTCGTGCATTGGCTGCACGATCTCTGGGGTCGTCCTTATTGGTCGCTCGCGCAGCATGTCAAGTCGCGCTTCGCCGCGACGAAGCGTTACGTCGAGCGGTTTCAACACGCCACGCTCGTCGCCGCCCGTGAAGCGCGCGTCGACGGCGTCGTCTGCGGGCACATTCACCAGGCCGATCTCACCGAGCTCGACGGCCTGCTCTACTGCAACGACGGCGATTGGGTGGAGAGCTGCACGGCGCTCGTCGAGGATCAGGCCGGCGAGCTCTCGCTGCTGACGTGGCGCCCTGCGGTCGCGGCGATCGCAGCCTAGACCGCCCGCGTAATCTGGTATAAGCACTCCCTACGCAGAAGCAGCTGGGGGGGCGCATGCGCATACTTACATCGTTGACTGCCACCGTCGTGCTCGTGCACTCGGCCGCCGGCCCCGTCTGCGCGCAGATCACGAACCCGCTGCCCGCGACCGTCGACAAACTCGGCCTCATGGTCGAGATCCAGGACGTCGCGCGTTTACCGGAGACGCGTAACCTGCGCCCCGTCGATCAAGACGTGACGCCGACGGGCTGGGCGCGAGTCAGCTTCGTGCGCGATCTTCCGGACGGCCGCCGCTTCGCGAACGACTCGCGCGGCTTTCTGTACTTGCTCGACGGCGACCGGCCGCTGCTGTACGCGGACGTCGCCGCGGCATTTCCATTCGCGAACTACAACCGGCTCGAGAGCGGGTTCATCGGCTTCGATTTCCATCCGGAGTTCGCGCGCAATGGCTTGTTTTACACCGTGCACAGCGAGCGAGCGCCGGGGAACCCGGCGACTCCCGATTTCGTCCCGCCGGGCTACACGGCGGCCGACGCGACCTACCACAACGTCATCACTGAGTGGCGCACGAACGATCCTCGAGCGAGCACGTTCGAGGGCACGCGGCGCGAGCTACTGCGCGTCGGCCACGTCGTCATGAATCTCACGCATCCGTTCGGCAACGTCGAGTTCAATCCGACAGCGCGGCCCGGCGATCCCGATTACGGCCTGCTCTACACGAGCGGCAGCGATCTCGGCTTCAGCAACGGCGGTGGACAGAACGCGAACAATCCCGCTCAGACACAGCGTCTGGACTCGGTCATCACTGCGATCCTGCGGTTCGATCCGCGTAGCCCATCCGTCACGAACGGCACGAAGGGGCTCGGCGACTACACGATCCCGGCTGTCAACCAGTTCGCCGCGGACGGCGACCCGGCGACGCTCGGCGAGATTTACGCCTACGGTTTTCGCAACGCGCACCGGCTCTCGTGGGACCTCATGGACGGCACGATGTTCGCGTCGGACATCGGCATGAACCACATCGAGGAGATCAACATCGTGCACGAGGGCGGCAACTACGGGTGGATGCGCCGCGAGGGATACTGGGAGAATGGCATCTTCCGTCCCGATGGCGCGCTCAACCAGCTGTTTGTGCTGCCGGCAAACGTATTGAACGGCCGCAACCAAGACGAATTCACCTATCCGGTCGCGATCTACGACCACAACGAGGGGCAGGCCGTGAGCGGCGGCTTCGCGTACTACGGGGAAATCGACGCGTTGCGCGGCAAGTTCGTGTTCGGCGATGTTCAGCGCGGACGTCTGTTCGCGGCGAACGTCGAGGCCATGAAGGCGGCCGACGACGGCATCCCCGCGACCGTTGCGCCCGTCGAAGAAATCCAGCTCTATGTGCGCGACGCGTCGGGCGCCCGCGTATACGTCTCGTTTCGCGAGCTCGTCGAGCGAACGATGGGCGCCTCGATGGCTCGCGCCGATCTGCACTTGAGCCGTAGCCGCGACGGCGAGCTCTTCCTCACGTCGCGGCAAGACGGGATGATCCGCATGCTCGTGCCCGATTCGGATTAGGAGGATCGGTAGGGACAACCGTGGCCGATGAGCCGCGGCTGACGGCTGCGACCCCCTCGTGCGCTACGGCCGAAGGATTCTCCACTCTGGAACGTCACACAAGGAGGGCCGAGTGTAAGAGGATAAGTCGATGACGCACCCTGACTCGAACGCTGGCGAGCGGAATCGAAGTCGATCCCACCGAACCCGCGATCTCGCGAAGAGCTGGGTTCTCGCGAGCTTCCTGGCGGTAATGACGGCAACCACGAGCGGCGCCGAGAACGGCGATTGGATCCTGCAGCTCGAGCCCACCTACATCGATGCCTTCGGCCACGACCAGCATGTGCTCACGATCCACGAATTCGATCTCGACGCCACTCCGGCGACCGATCTCGGCACGCCTGTTGGCCTCGATACGGAGGCGAGGCTCACGAATCGGTTTCGGCTCGAGCACCGCCGGGCCAGCTGGGAGGATTGGGCCCTCGGATTCGATCTGATCTTTTTCGGCGCCTCGCAAGGCAGACCTGCCCGCAGCAGCGCCGCGAGCGGGCCGGCGGGGCCGATCGACCGAACCGTCTTCGAGGTTGCCGACCGGAGCTTCGAATCCAACGATCCGAGCGAGCCGCTCTACTTCCGAGTACTCGGGGACACCGACCTAGAGGTCTGGACGATGGACATCTACGGCATCAAGACGCTCGCCGAGACGCCGGAGCGGCAGCTCGGCTTGGTCTTGGGGTTGCGAAATGCCGACTTCGACAACGACTTCCATGTGTTCGCGGGAATCGAGGGCGTCAACGGGTCGCTGGTCGATGCCTCGTCGAACTACGATCGCATGCTCGGGCCGCTCGTCGGCGTGAGCGGGCAGATAGAGCTCGGCAGAAACACGCTCGCGGGCTACTTGAGTCAAGCCGTGGTATTTGGCGGCGCCGACCTCAGCCGCTCGATCGCCGACTTCATCGGACCCGCGCCGACCGAGCGCGACCTCGTTGTTGCCCAGTCATTGCAATCCTTCGAAAGGCGGCAGGATCTCACGATCCCGATGACCGACCTCCGGATAACGTGGCTGCATCCGCTCGGCGAGCGTTTGTCCCTCGGTGTGACGGCCAATGCGTCGATCTGGTCGGATGTGCCGGTGCCGCCCGATATCGTCCCCGGTGCCGGCGCGGGCGGCGGGTTCAACAAGAACACGATCGTCTTCTTCGGTGTGGGCGCGGCGATCAGGCTCGCCTTCTGAGGGCGCCGAGAGTCCAGTGCATGCCTCTTGGACTTGCCGCGGCTGTACCATAGGCGTCTAACGCTTAAGCTTTCGAGGGTGTCATGCGAGTGGGATTCATCGGCCTCGGCCGAATGGGGCAAGGCATGGCGCGTCGTATCCTCGACGCCGGTCACGACCTTACCGTGTTCGATGTCGTCGCCGCCCAGACCGCGCCGTTTGCGGCGGCCGGTGCGCGCGTGGCCGCATCGATTTCAGATCTCGCAGCGGGCCGCGATATCGTTGTAACGATGCTCGTGGAAGACGCGGCGGTGACCGGCGTCGCGCTCGGGCCGGGCGGGTTGTGCGAGACGCTCCGTGCAGGCGCCATTCACCTCGTCATGGGCACGCACGGTGTCGCGACGGTGCGCGAGCTCGAGACTCGGCATCGTGAAGCAGGACAGACGCTCGTCGCTGCGCCCGTGCTTGGCCGGCCGGACCTCGCCGCCGCCGGACAGCTCGGCATCGTCGTCGCGGGACCCGAAGAGGCCGTCGGCCGCTGCAACGACCTCTTGGAAGTCATGGGTCGCCGGACGTTCGTGGCGGGCGCTAGGCCAGAGTCCGCGACGGCCATCAAGCTCGCCAATAACGCCGTGCTCGGCTGCGCCATGGTGGCCATGGCCGAAGGATTCTCGCTCGTTCGCAAATACAGCGTGACACCGCAAGTGTTCCAGGACGTCATGACCGAAGGCCTGTTCTCGGCTCCGGCCTACAAGGTGTACGGACAGAAGATGGTCGACGAGAGCTTCGACGAGGTCGGCTCGCCGATTCACGTCGGGCTCAAGGATGCGGCCCTGATTGCGGCGGCCGCCGACCTCGCGCGCGTGCCGATGCCGAGCCACAACGTCTATCGGGATCGCCTGATCGGCGCCGTCGCGCATGGCGACCGCGACCGGGATCAGGCCGTGCTGGCGCGCGAGCAGGCGCGCGCATCCGGTCTCGAGTAAGCCGATCGAAGCTCTCGCCGACGTTATGAGCGCCGGTTACACGCGCACCGTCTCGACGGGCAGGCCTGCCGCTCGCCATTCCGGATATCCGTCTTCCAAACGACGAACGTTGAACCCGCGGGCCCGTAGCGCCGCAACCGCCTCGTAGGACAAAACGCAGTACGGCCCGCGACAATAGGCGACGATTTCGCGGGCGGGATCCAAGTCCGCGATTCGTTTCTCGAGCTCGTGCACTTGAATATTGACTGCGCCCGGGAGATGTCCGAGCGCATACTCATCCTCGGGGCGAACGTCGAGCACCGTCACGACATCGGCCCGTATCCGCTCCACGAGCTCCATGCGTGATACGGGCTCAAGAGAATCGCGGTCGTGGAAATAGCTGCGCACAACCCGCTCGACCTCGGCCAGTTGCTTTTCGGCGATGCGTCTGACGGCGGCCAGAAGATTGAGCACCGCGTCGTCGGTCAAGCTGTAATAAATGAATTTGCCTTCGCGCCGCGCGGCCACGAATCCGGCGCGGCGCATGTGCTGCAAATGCTGAGAAGCGTTGGCCGTCGAAACGCGGATCCTGTCGGCCAACACCTCCACGCTTCTCTCCCCCTGCGCGAGTTGCTCGAGCAGCGCGAGCCGGTGCGGATGTGCCACGGCTTTCGCGACGGCCGCGAACTGCGTGAACAGGGCTGACTTCGGGTCCTTGCTTGACATCGGCGGTACGTGACTACATCATTCAATGAAACCCTTGAATGATCGCCTCTAAATGGCGACCGGTCAAGCCCACATCGACCGACCGAGAGAACCTGTACTGCCATGCTGACCTACGAGCCCCTGATCCGCCTCGGCTCTTTCGCCGGTATCTTCGCCGCGATGGCGCTCTGGGAGCTCCTTGCGCCGCGGCGGCGCCAGGCGATCGGGCGCTCTCGACGCTGGCCGAGCAACCTCGGGATCGTCGCGCTCAACACGCTGCTGGTCCGGCTCGTATTTCCCGTGGCGGCCGTCGGCGTCGCGTTGCTCGCGGAGACGCGCGGCTGGGGGTTGTTTCGCGTCCTGCCAGCGCCGGCGTCGTTGGCGGTCATCACATCGGTGATCCTGCTCGACCTTGCGATTTACTTTCAGCACGTGTTGTTCCATGCCGTGCCGGTGCTGTGGCGATTGCACCGGATGCACCATACCGACCTCGAATTCGACGTCAGCACGGGCGCGCGCTTTCACCCGTTCGAGATCGTGCTGTCGATGGTGATCAAGCTCGGCGTCGTCGTGGCGCTCGGCGCGCCGGCTGTCGCAGTATTGATCTTCGAGGTGCTGCTCAACGCCACGTCGATGTTCAACCATGGCAATGTCCGCATCCCCATGCAACTCGACCGTGCTCTGCGTTGCGTTCTCGTGACGCCGGACATGCATCGCGTTCACCATTCCGTAGCGCCGCGCGAAACCAACAGCAACTTCGGCTTCAACCTGCCGTGGTGGGATCGACTCTTCGGCACGTACCGCGCGCAGCCGGCGGCCGGGCACGAGGGAATGACGATCGGCATCGAGCAATTCCGCGAGCCGCGCGAGCTCAGGCTCGATCGCATGCTCATGCAGCCGTTCCGCGACGACGATCGCAGTTACGCGCTCGGCCGGCGGGAGACCTCATGATCGCTCGCGCTACGCTACTACGCGTGCTGGTTGTGCTCGTCATTATCGCCGGCGCAGTCGCGCTCGCGCTCAATCGAGAGCACCTCGACTTCAAGTCGGTCGAGACTTCGATACGCGTGCTCGGCGTGTGGGCACCCCTCGGACATGTTCTGCTCTTCGCCCTCGCCACCGTGCTCTTCGTGCCCGGTGCGATTTTCGGCCTCGCCGGCGGCGTCTTGTTCGGCCCCGTGTGGGGCACCGTATTCAACCTCGCCGGCGCGACACTCGGTGCGATCGCCGCGTTTCTCGCGGCGCGTTACGTTGCCGCAAACTGGGTGAGGCGCAAGGCAGCCGGGAAGCTCGAGCGCCTGATGGCGGGAGTCGAGGCGGAAGGCTGGCGCTTCGTCGCCTTCGTGCGCCTCGTGCCGCTATTCCCGTTCAACCTGCTGAACTATGCGCTCGGCCTGACGCGCATTCCGTTGACGCACTATGTGCTCGCATCGCTGGTCTGTATGGTGCCCGGCACGCTCGCGTACACGTGGCTGGGCCACGCCGGCCGGGAGGCGCTCGCCGGCAACGGCGCCGCGATACGCTCCGGTCTCATCGCCCTCGCCCTCCTCGCGACCGTCGCCTTTCTGCCGCCACTCGTTCGCCGCCTGCACGGCGAGCTCAAGCTCGATTGGATCGAGATCGGTGACCTCGCCCGCCAACTCGAGGATCGGCGCGACATCGCCGTCATCGACGTGCGCGGGCCCGACGAATTCGACGGTCCGCTCGGCCACGTCGCCGGCGCATGCAACATGCCGATCGGTGAGGTTCCCTCTCGCTTGCATGAGCTCGACCCGTTCAAGCACAAACCTGTCGTCGTGGTGTGCCTGACCGATAAGCGTTCGGCCAACGCCGCGGCGCTGCTGCGCGACGCCGGTTTCGAGGATGTTCGGGTGATGCGCGGTGGAATGGCACGATGGAATCAGAAAGGGCTGCGCGTGGAGGGCAGGTCCGGCAATGCCGACTATCAGGTTCCATGAAGCGCTCAATTGTCATCCAAGAAGGAGATAGAAAAATGAAATTGCCATCTTCGATAAAGCACACCGCCATGGCAGCGGGCATCTCGGCACTACTCATCATTTCCACGTCGGTCTGGCCCCAACAAGGGCCATCCGGGACCGAGGGCTACCCGTACGGACCGCACATGGCCTGGAGCGGAGGATGGTACGGAATGATTTTCGGTCCGCTGTTCATGATTCTCACCCTCGCCGCAGTGATCGCGGTCGCCGCCCTTCTCGTCCGCTGGATCGGCGGGCCATGGCACGCAGCGCAGCCGTCACATGGGCGCACTGCGCTCGATATCCTCAAGGAACGGTATGCTCGCGGTGAGATCGATAAAGACGAGTTCGACGAACGCCGCCGCGTAATCGGCGACTGAGCGCACCGCAAAACTGATGCGACGCCTCTATTTCGATTACAACGCGAGCACGCCACTCGCTCCGGAAGTGGCAGCAGTCATGCGCCGTGTCATGGGAGACGCGTTCGGGAACCCCTCGAGCCCACATTGGGCGGGCGCGCCGGCACGAGAACTGATCGACAAGGGCCGCCGGCAGGTCGCGGATCTCGTCGGTTGTTCGCCCGAGGAGATTGTGTTTACGAGCGGCGGCAGCGAGGCTAACAACCTCGCGCTCAAAGGCGTTTTCTTTGCGCGCGACCGCGACCATCCGCACATCATCACGACTCGAATCGAGCATCCGGCGATTCTGTCGCCATGTGCTTTTCTGGAGCGCCTCGGTGCGCAGGTCGCTTATCTGCCGGTCGATTCCACGGGACGAATCGATCCGGACACTCTACGGCGCGCGATCACTCCTGACACCATTCTAATCAGCGTCATGCACGCCAACAACGAAGTCGGCACGATACAGCCTATTGAAGAATGCGCCGGAATCGCGCGGGAGCACGGTGTTCTCTTGCATACCGATGCTGCACAGTCTGTCGGTAAGATAGCGACGAAAGTCGATGAGCTCGGCGTCGATCTGCTAAGCCTCGCCGGACACAAGTTCTATGCCCCCAAAGGCATAGGCGCACTCTACGTGCGCCGGGGCACGGCGCTCGAGCCGCTGATCCACGGTGCGGGTCACGAGAGCGGCCGGCGGGCCGGCACCGAGAGCGCGCTACTGATTGCGGCGCTCGGCAAAGCTTGCGAGCTCGCACAAGACCTTTCCGTCATGCAACGTGTGCGTGCGCTGCGGGATCGCTTGTGGGACCGATTGTGCCAAACCTTCGGAGATAGGATCGTGCTCAACGGCCATCCGGCGCAGCGGCTGCCGAATACGCTCAACGTGTCTTTTGCCGGCGAGGTGGGCGCCGAAATTCTTGCCATGCTCGACGGCGTTGCGGCCTCGACCGGCTCGGCCTGTCATGCCGGCCGGATCGAGCTGTCGCCGGTGCTCGAGGCCATGGGCGTGCGACCTGAGGTCGGCATGGGTGCCGTGCGCTTCAGCCTCGGCCGCCCCACGACACAAGACGACGTCGATGCCCTCGCCGAACAGCTCGCAGCGATTCATAGCGCACCCTAACTTGGGACTTCCTGAGTCCTACCAACGCTGGCGAAGCAGCCGGCTCGGGCGGATCACGGATGCGCTCGAGGAACATCTCATTCTCGATTTGCTGGGCCCCGTCGAAGGACTGCGCGTGCTCGACATCGGCTGCGGCGATGGCGCGCTCGGATCGCTCCTCGCGCAGCGCGGCGCTCGGGTCACCGGACTCGACTCGGACGCGCAGATGCTTGCGGCCGCACATCGTCGCGCCCAGCGGGAGTCAGTCGATCTCGAGCTGGTTCAGGGACGCGCCGAAGCGTTGCCCTTTCCGGAAGCAACGTTCGATCGCGTCGTCGCCGTGACGGTGCTTTGCTTTGTCCCCCGGGCGGATCGGGCCATCGGCGAGATGGCACGCGTGCTCAAGCCGGGCGGCTGCCTCGTGATCGGCGAGCTCGGGAGATGGAGCGCGTGGGCCGCAATCCGGCGTGTGCGTGGCTGGCTGGGCGCCCCGCCGTGGAGGCTCGCGCGCTTCCGTACGGTCAAGGAGCTCCGCTCGCTCGTGGAAGCGCATGGACTGAACGTGAACAGGATCGCCGGAGCGATCTACTACCCGCCCGTTAGGCTCGCTGCGGTCCTTCTGGCACGCTTCGATGTCGCGTTCGCTCGATGGACGAGCGTCGGCGCGGCCTTCATCGCGATCTCCGGGATCAAGGCCGATCGAGTTTCCTAGTGCGTGCCGCGGTTGAGCTCCAAGATTCGCGTGACGTCGTGCAAGCTCTCCACCTCGAAATCCGCGGCCAGATCCCCGGCCGTATGGGTCTCCTTCGAGAGCCTTCCTTCGGGCCGGCGCAGCCAGGCCGCGATCATGCCCGCGGACATTGCGCCCTGAATGTCGAACATCGGCGCCGCGCAGTAAAGCACGTCGCGAGCCTCGAGACCCGTCTTGCGCAGGACCCATTGATAGGTGCGCGGGTTGGGTTTCGCGACACCGGCTTGCTCGGTCGTGCCGACGAAGTCGGCCTTGAATTTCTTGAATTTCGCGACGTACATGTTCAAGTACTTGGTTTCGACGTCGGAATAGATCAAGACCTTCACGCCTAGCTTTTGTTGGTTCGTCAACGCTTCCTCGGTATCCGGGAAAAGCTCGACCTTTTCTTGCAATTCGAGAAACACGTCGACGTCGTCCGGCTTGCCGGGGATGCCGAGCATCTTATAGGCGTTCAGCAGCGACTCGCGGACGATGTCGGTGACCTGCGTGTAGCGAAAAAAGGCCGCACGCCGGTGCAATCCTTCGAACCCGCGGACCCAGGTCTCGACGAGCTCCTGCTCGGGGACGCGCGAGTCGTACTTTTTCAAGAGCTGCGCGGCCGCGCCGCGCCAACTGCCGGCCCAATTGAACAAAGTGGTTTTGGAGTCGTAGAAAACGGCCCGCGGCCAACGTCCCGTGATTGCCATGAGTACGCCTTGATCCCTTGGTAAGTCGTGGCGCGTCTAGTATCGGCGACTTGCGACGGAAACGGAACGCGCTCCGTCGAGTTCGCTGAATGTCGCGGTCGCGCCCTTTACACCCCGGCTACGGCTTCCTTACACTCGCCTCCCCAGATACGTATTGGTTCCATACGGTGCCGGCCGCCGGCGTGGTTGCCGCACGACCGCGCCGTCCCTTGAAGTTGTTACCCCCTCCAGATGCACATAGCCGTCGTCATTCGCACACTGGGAGTGTTGCTGCTGCTTTTCAGCACGACACTGATCCCGCCGATGGCCGTGTCGCTGATCTACGATGACGGCGGGCTCGCACACCTCTCCCTGACTTTCGGAGCGGCTCTGTTGGCCGGCGCCGCGCTTTGGCTGCCCCTTCGCCGCAAGCCATACGCAATCCGCAATCGCGATGGATTCGTCATCGTCGCGCTGATGTGGATCTCCATGAGTGTGCTCGGAACCCTTCCATTCCTCCTCGGACTCGATATCAGCTTCGTCGACGCGTTATTCGAGTCGGCTTCCGGCTACACGACGACCGGTTCCACGGTCATCATCGGCCTCGACGATCTGCCGCCCTCCATTCTTTTCTACCGACAGGAAATCAATTGGCTCGGAGGCATCGGGGTCATCGTCCTGGCCGTCGCGCTGTTGCCGATGCTGGGAATCGGTGGCATGCAGCTATATCGAGCCGAGACGCCGGGCCCCGTCAAAGACGAGCGGATCACGCCGCGAATCGCGGGCACGGCTCGGACGCTGTGCGTGCTCTATATCTGGATGACCGTTGCTTGTGCAGCGTGCTACTGGCTCGCCGGGATGGGAGCATTCGATGCCATCGCGCACAGTTTGTCGACACTGGCGACAGGCGGCTATTCGACTCACGATGCGAGCTTCGCGTACTTCGATAGTCCGGCCATAGAGGCGGTCGCGATAGTGTTCATGCTCCTGGGAGGGATCAGCTTCAGTGTCCACTTTATCGCGTGGCAGACATTGCGATTGGGCGGCTATCTCCGCAATACCCAGACGCGCGTGCTCCTGATCATCGTGGCCGTTCTGATCGGTGTCGTTTCAGTCACTCTCTATCAGACCGGCGCGAAGGCTACGCCAATCGACGCGTTTCGCGCAGCCGCGTTCGAAGTGGCCTCCGTGATCACCACCACCGGCTTCGGTGTCGATGATTTTTCTATGTGGCCGTTGGCCTTGCCTGTAATCCTGATCTTCGCGAGCATGATGGGAGGAAGCGCAGGATCGACGGCAGGAGGAATAAAGGTCGTTCGGTTCGTCATCGTCGGGAAGCAGGGCATGGCTCAGATCAGGAAGCTCATCCATCCCCGGGCCCTGCTGCCGATCAAGCTGGACAGCCGAGTCGTTCCGGACTCGGTTATCGCAGGTGTCTGGGGTTTTTTCGCGATCTACGTGAGCGTCTATGCCGTGACGATGGTTCTTTTGATGATGGACGGCATGGATCAGATCACGGCATTCGGGGCGGTAGCCGCATGCTTGAACAATCTCGGCCCGGGTTTGGGCGATGTCGCCGCTAACTTCGCGAACGTGAGCCCGCCGAGCAAATTCCTGCTCGTATTCACGATGCTCTTCGGGCGACTCGAGATCTTCACGTTCCTCGTACTGCTCACGCCGTCGTTCTGGAGGGACTGAACGCATCCGCACCAGCGCGTGCGGGACCGGCTAGAACGCCTGCGCGAATCCGATGCTCGCCCATGTGAAGCTGCGCGAACCGCGACCCACCTCGATCTCCTCGGTCTGATGCCGCACCGTGTAGCTCACTCTGAGATCGCCGGCGAGCACCGTCGTCACACCGAACCAGACCTCGAGGAGCGCACGATTGAGCTCTGAACCGCCGGGCCGCTCCACCATGGCAGGTCGGTGCGTCCCCAGCGGAACGCAAGCTCGACGCTCGCCTCCGTGAGGTAACCGACGCTCCCGCCGGAGCCGAGGCGCAGCACGTACGGGCGTCCGCGATACGCACCGCTTGCGAGCAGCCGGTAGCGCGAGACTGCGTAGCGAAATGTCGGCTCGCCGCCGTCGGAGATCTGGTGCGCATAGCCCTTCGGATCGGCGCTACCGAGGACGTCGTGCGCGACGCGGTGCAGCCGCTCCGCGATCGGCAGGCCGAGGAAACCGAGCGTGAGCGAGGATTGATAGGCGACGTCGCGCGTTGCGTCGTGCGTAAGCTGCGAGCTCGAAAGATACAGGAGATTGGCGTAGGGCCGGTCGTCGACGAGCGGTTCGGGCGTTTCGATGTCGTGCGGCGTGAACAGCAGCAGGCCGAGCTCGAGCGAGTGCCCCTCGGTGCGCCCGTCCTCGAGCAGCGCGCCGAAGCGCGTCCTCTCGTCCGCCCATGCCAGAGCCGACGATAGGGACAGCGCGTGCGTCCTCGCCGCTTCGCCGCCGAGCGTGAACGCCGCGCCGCCCGTGTAGTCGCGATCGCGATCGACGAATGCGAAGAGATCGTTGTCGACATGCATCGTCCAGCCGCGATCGGACACCGCGGACACGCGCTCGGCATCGTGCGGCGACGACGCCTCGCCGAGCGCCGACCACGAGAGCAACGTCATCATCAACAACAACCGCGCGCGCATCGTCGACCCATTCCATGGCGCGGCTAATGAAGCAGATCCTCTATGCTCTCCCGGTATTCACGGGGAGCCCGAGCACCGACGAGCACGCGGCGGATTTCTCCGCCGGACATGAGCATTACGGTCGGAACGGATCGGATCCGATAACGATTTGCCAGGCCCGGATTGTCGTCGATGTCGACCGTCGCGACCGTCAGGCGGCCACCGTAGTCGACGGCGAGCGCGTCGATGACGGGAGCGATGGCCCGGCAGGGGCCGCACCAAGCCGCCGAAAAATCGACAAGCACAGGCGTTTCCGATTGCAAGACGGCGCGGTCGAAATTCGCTTCGGTAACAGTTAGGGGTGACGCGTAGTTCTGTTCCATGGAACGACCTCCTATGTGGCGGGATTCGCGGAAGCGCGGGTCGCGCTTCAGGCGCGGACTGTTACTACCCAGACACATACGTCAGTCGTTCCGCCGTTCGCGGATTCGACGAAATGCGCCGAAGCGAGTTGGTGTATTGAGGGCCTATCGGCCAGCGTCAGATTCGCTGAATATCGCGGCCTTTCGTTTCCGTGAGCAGCAAGCCCAGCACGACGATCCCGATGCCGGCCACGACGACCGGATACCACAGCCCAAAATAGATGTCGCCCGACGCCGCAACCATGGCGAAGGCAATCGCCGGCAAAAAGCCGCCGAACCAACCGGAGCCGATGTGATACGGCAGCGACAACGCGGAATACCGGATGCGCGTCGGGAAGATTTCGATGGCCATGGCCGCCATCGGCGCGTACACCATGACGGCGAAC
>DATCIQ010000426.1:0-8841 GCA_036507635.1 Gammaproteobacteria bacterium | reverse complement strand
CAACGACTGCGCTGGGCGAAGCTGCCGCTTCCGGCATGCCTGGAAGACCTCGACACGCGTATCGCCCGCGGCATCGACCGCGGCGAGCTCGCCCAAGTCACCGATCTTGGCTGGATCACGGAGCACTTGAACGTCCTGATCACCGGGCCCACCGGCGTCGGCAAAAGCTTCCTCGCGTCCGCCATCGCTCACGCCGCCTGTCGGGCCGACCTCTCGGTGCGCTGCTTTAGACTCTCCCGACTCGTCGACGAGCTCACCCGCTACCCCGCCATGCAAAAACGTTCCGCGTTCTTCCGCCAGGTCGCCAAAGTCGATCTCCTCGTCCTCGACGACTTCGGCTTGGCTCCCCTCGCCGATCAGACCGTGCGCGACCTGCTTGAAATCCTCGACGATCGCTACGACAAGAAGTCCACCCTCATCACGAGCCAACTGCCGCTCGACCAGTGGCACGCCTATCTCGGCGATCGCACCGTCGCCGACGCGATCCTCGATCGCCTCATCCACAACGCCTACAAGCTCGCGCTCAAGGGCGAGTCGATGCGTAAACAGAAATCGCTCGTGCCGGCACGTTCACGCGCGCCGGCCAAAGCCCGATAGGTGCCCCGTGCCGACATACCAACGTAGCGGGTACCCCTTCGATCGCCGCCCCTCGTACTTCCTATGCGGTCGACCTTCGGCAAAAACGCAAAAAAACCTGCTGAAGACTCCCGACACCGCCGAGCTCCGCGTTGACGAATGCAACGAAAACATCCACAGTCATCCACGTCTCGCAGCGCTACCCGACACCGGCCCTACATGCGTGAACCGTCGGCCCGGCATCAGGTGAAATACCGGCCCAGCATGCGTGAAATACACAAGCCGTTTGGTGAGCTCGCCACGCTTACCGACGCCGAATTCCACACGACGACCATCAATTATGACGCGCGCGGCTACAAGAGCTCGCTTGCCGATCCCAACATGGGCACATGGACTTACGAGTTCAACGTCTACGGCCAGCTCAAGCGGCAGCGGGCTCCGATCACGGCGTCGCCGAACTGGACGACGACGCTCACCTACGACGAAGCGGGCCGCATCAAGACTCGCGCCGAAACCGAAGGCACGACGACGTGGGTCTATTACACGACCGGCACGGGCGCCAAGGGCAACGTCAATACCATCACCGGGCCCGGCCACGCGCTGAAATACACCTACGGGACAGCGCACGGCCTGCCGACCCAGATTCGCTACACGCTCGACGGCACGAACTACTTCTACAACATGACCTACGACGGCCAGGCCCGGCTCAACGTGCTGACTTATCCCACGAGCACGTCGAGCTACCGGTTCAAAGTCGACTACGACTACGACATCTGGGGCAACATGACCGTCGCGAAGGACGGGAATACGCCGAGCACGGTCTACTACTCGGTGAGCGAGGCCGATGCGCTCGGCCGCGAGGTGCTCGTCGATTTGGGCAACGGGCTCGACGAGTATCACGAGTACGACCGGGCGAGCGGCAACCTCATGCAGATCGAGACCGGACCCTCGTTGAGCGCCACGGTCCAGAACCTCTCGTTCACTTACGACGAGGTCGGCAACGTGCTCACGCGAACCAACGCGAATATCGGGAAGACCGAGACGTTCGTCTACGACAACGTGAACCGCGTTGTGACGAGCCAAGTCTCGGGGCTCGCGCTGGTGGGGATCAGCTACAGCGCCGCCGGGAGCATCATTTGGAAATCCGATATCGGGACATACACCTACACGGGCGGCTCTTGCGGCGGCGGACCGTTCGCCGTCAAGACCGCGAACGGAGATTCGTTCTGCTATGACGCGAACGGCCGTATGACGAGCCGCGGCGGGAGCGCGATCACGTGGTTCTCGTACGACCTGCCAAACGTCATCAACAACGGCACGCAGTCGGCGACGTTCAGCTACGGCGTCGACCGGGCCCGCTACAAGCAGATTCGCAAGACCGGCTCGACGGTCAATGCGACGATTCTCTACATCGGGGAACTCGTCGAGAAGGAGACGGCGGGCTCGACCGTGACTTGGCGGCACTATGTCGGTGCCCGTGGCCGAACGATCGCCCAGGTTAACCGCGTCAACACAACAAACACGGTGCAGTACCTGCACCGGGATCAGCAGCGAAGTGTCGTCGAGGTCACGAGCTCAACGGGCGCGATCGTGCAATCGCTCGCGTTCGATGCATGGGGTTTAAGAAGAAACGCATCGAACTGGTCGCCGCTCGCGACGCCGTTTGGTGGCACGCAGCCGACGGAGCGCGGCTATACGGGCCACGAGCACCTCGACAATGTCGAGCTGGTGCACATGAACGGACGGGTGCAGGATCCGGTGTTGGGGTTATTCGTGAGCGCCGATCCGTTCGTGCAGGCGCCGTATCACTCGCAGTCGCACAACCGGTATGCGTATGTCTGGAACAATCCGGTCTCGCTCGTCGATCCGAGCGGGTTCTGTGAGGAAGGGATTATCTACTTCCGCCTCGGGGGCGGATTCGGGGTAACCGAGTTGGTTCCGTATGGGGTCCCAAGCATTGTCCAGTCTGCGCCATGCCCTCCGCAGCCGAATCTGCTCCCAAACTACGTACCAGGCGGAGGGGAAACGCCGCCTAGTGAGCCGCCGCCAGAAGACCCCGATCATGGGCAACCTGGACTCAATCCGGGGCTGGACACCGATCAGGGAATGTGGCGCAGCTGGGATTGGTGGTCTCAGATTGCCGATCGCGCAGCATGGGAGGATGCGGCAGCAAACTTGCGGCGCCAAATGGAGCTGGAGCGTCTGATGGACGATGAAGCCTATTCAGAACTCCTCACGCAGAAGTTCGGAGGTCTCTTTGGCGGAGGTGTCACTAATCTAAGGGCTGTTGTGCGAGGAAGGGTAGTAGTGGCACAGCCCATCAGGTTGCACCACGCTTGGCCAAAGTACCTATTTGGTCCGACCAAGCAGGACCTGGTGCCACTGACCAAATCGCTGCATGACGCTTTTCATAGTGGACTGGACAAAATATGGCCGCGGCAATGGGGAATAGAGTACTACGAAGCCCTTAGCCCGGCCGGGAGGCAACAAGTAGCGAGAGACCTTGCGGCTTATACGAAAGCATTCGATGCTAAGCATGGCACTCAGCTCTACGATGCGATGCTCCGTAATGGATTCCCTGGGCCATGATCGAAATCGTGAAACCGATTGAATCGCTGACTGTCGCCGACTTGGAGACCAACCCTGTCTGGCAATACGCGAACCGCGACGGACCCGGCGAGATCCTGGTTCGTCCAGTCCAACGAGTTCCAGTCAAGAGCTTGGCTGGAAAGATCGTCGGCACTCAGATTCGCTTGGCGAATGGTGCACAGGCTTGGGCGATCATTGGAAATATCGACGCCGGTAATCCGCGACTAACCGAGCATTTCGTGAGCGTCTCGGTCGAACGGGACGGCATGTGGTTTGCCCTAGCGCGCTATCACGACCACGATTTCGCAGAGCGAGGGCCGGGCGCACTAGCGAGGTTCCTACATTTAAATGTTGAGGATGTGTTTCCCTTTTCTTTCGACGTTAGGCAGTATGCACATGGCGATCCGTTAGCGCTTGCTGGAAGCGTTCAGAAGGAACCGAGAGAGAAGCTCTCGCGGGCAGATCTTATTGCGTTGGCAGTTCCATAACTCCGTTCTGTCGGCGCGTGCAGGCTTAGACAATCCGCACGTTCCCTGAATCTTTCCCTCGTGACCGGCGCGTGCGCACCGAGCCCTGAGTCAGTTGATTCTGATAGTCAGCCCACGACCCCTGTACTAGACAATGACGCTCCACCGGGACCAACAATTAGCGAAGCTCTCGCGGCAACGCGCAGATCGCTAGCAGAAGGGCGAAGGATGCTCGAAATGGGCGATGGGACTAGTCAAGAACCATATCCCTCCTATTCCAACTAGGATGCGCTTGCGGACACCGTCGACATGGTCGGCAATGCGGCGGCGGCTATTCAGGCTGCGTCGGGCATCGGTATTATTGGTTCGATTCGTACGCAGCAGACGAAGCGATGGTTGATTGGAAAGCTGCGAGGAAGAGCCGCAAGGGGGCTAGCAAACCTGCCGTTCCGAAGTGGCGACGTCATACTCCGGGAGTTACAGACGTCGAAGGGCATATTGGACGTTGCTGCTGAAGCCCAGGTCGTCGGTCGAACGCTACATCTGAAGGACATTGCCGTTTTCCCTCGCGGAGCTGAGGCGTTGAGTCTGGGTACACGGGAAGTCATGGCGCTACGCACTCAACTTGCTGCAGAAGCGAGAGTGCTCGGCTTCGATCAGCTACGCATAACAGGCACCCGAATCACTTGGGGCCAACCCGGGCAAGGCAGTCGACGTCGTCATTGATCTGACGCAGTAGAAACAATGAGCACACAGGACGAAGTGTTGAGAGAGTGTCGCGACAAACTTGCGCGAGGAGCGATGGTCGAGGACGTCATTCGCGCTCTTCGAGACGGCGGGTTCTCGAAGGTGCACTCGATCAAAGCTCTAGTAGATCTTGGCCAGGCAAACATGAATGAAGCCAAGCACATCGTGCACAACAGTCCGACTTGGGCTGATGTTCGTGAGCGCGATGAAGCGTTTCACCGAAAGCTGGACGAGTAACCGACGGAACTCTGGAAGAAGTTGTCCCCACTCACGGTCGCACTGCGTGCGCCCATGAGAAGAACCCCCCATCCCCCTGGAAGGGGGCTATGGGCGTGCACTTAAATATAACGCCGGGAAATTATGCGCAGCGCGGCTGCGCCGCGCCGTTCGCCGCTTCGCGGCCTGCCAATCCTGCACGACGAGCTCGCCGAACGCACCGGCGCCGCGCACCTGACTGGCGACGGCCATCAGAATCAGATCGCGACGTGCGTCGTGATAGCCGGCGCTCGAGACGATGACGCCGGGGCGTTGCTTGGTGGTGGACTGGTCGGTGAAGGGAAACGGCACGAGCACGACGTCGCCGAACTGATAACGCATGGAGGGCGGCTCGCTCGAGCTGAACGGTCTGTTAGAGCCGATCGTACTCGGCGTCGTCGGGGTTATCCCAGACGGACTTAAACGGGGGCTCGGAAGCTTGGGCCGCGGCGCGCGCGAGGTGCTGATCGGTCTCGCGGCTGCGCAGAAAGTCGACGAAATCCTCCACCTCCGCGCGGCGCTGCGGCGGCAGGCTCTTCAACTTCTCGATCAGCACTTGGTCGTCGCGTGCGCTCATGGTCTTGACTCCTGCGCTCAGCGGCTCGTCTGGCTCAACACGCCGTCGAGCATCTTGAGCACCACCTTCTGCTGCGTCTTCGGCAGGCGGTTGAGCCGCTCGATCTGCTTCTGCAAGAGCGGTGTCGGTCCGCGCTTGCCGGCGCCGTTCTTGTGCAGGCCGAGCTTCTTGAACAACTGCTGATCGTCGTGGGTCATGAGGCGGATGATCGGTGCTGCTTGCCGAAAAAGTCCGGTTCCGGAGGCCTCGATGGCACGCATCCCCGATCAGGAGCTCGAGCGGCTGAAACACGAGGTCTCGCTCGCGCGACTCATCGAGGGCACTGTTGAGCCAGATGGCCGAATACGTTGAGTTTCCCGGACGCAAAGTGGTCGGACTTCGTTGTCGTCGTGCTGTGCTGGTAGTGTCAAGCAGTCTCGCGATTGTTACAGGGAGAGAGGTCGCCCGTTGAAGTTCGATTTATGGAGAGACCGTTTCTGGTTGAGGTGACTGCCAATCCCCCGGAAATGTGGCACATCTCTCTGGTGGATGTCGGACTTGAGCGCCGAGTTCGCCACCGTGCGGATGTCGGCAACGCCGGCGGATCATCAGTTCACCCGCGAACAACACCTATTCGGAGTCCGCGAGTCGTTTCAGGGCTTCCGAAATGACGGCGGCGTCCATTTGATCTTTGGGTCGGAGACCCTGTTTGGTTTTCAGGAGCCCCGGCAAATCGAGAAGGCGGATCGGCACGTCGTCGATCGACATCGATATCACGTGCCGCTGCATGTTTTCCCAACTCTGCCCCGCGATCGCGGGCATGACGTCGACTGTAAATTCATCGTTGATTCTGATCGCATAGCGCTTGTCGTCGGCGAACACGTCGCTCTCGGCGGCCAACTCCGCGGCGGCTCCGTCGGGGAGACGCGAAAGCGCCAGTATCCAACGTCGCGAATTCTCGGCCGATGGATTCACGAGGATGTCGATGTCTTCGGAGAAACGGCTGAAGCCGTGTGCAGCGATGGCATAAGCTCCAACCAATGCATACTCCGCCCCGGCTTCGTCGAGATAGCGCGCGATGGTCTTGACGTCTTCCCAGGTCGCAGGACGTGTGTACTCCGTCAACGGCGCTTCTCGATGATAGCGTCAACGGTCCATCGTAAGCGGTCGGCATCCATGGCCTCCACGCAGTCGTAGATGAACACGCCCTTCGGCGCTCGCGTCCGGTATTGAGCTTGGCGTGTCAGCGCAGCCCGGTCCTCGCGCGTCAGGGCGCGTCCGTGACGGGAGAGGCGCCGGCCGACCGTGCGCCGTATTGGCTGCTGCTCGTGCGTAGTATCCATACTGAACCAGCGCGGTTGCCTTGAATCAGAGTAGCCAAACCGTGTTGAGTCGGCAACAGCATCACGCCAGGAAGCGCCTTACGGCGCATCATCTTCTATGCGATCATTCGGTCGTCCGCGATTCGGCGGAGCCAGAATGAGAACAAGAATATGCAACGAGACATCACCCGCGTAGCTTGGTCGATCGCCGCCGCAGCCGTCGCCATGGCCTGTGCGATTCCGGTCACAGCGCAAACCGAAAGCGCCTTCGTCCCCGTCACCGACGCGATGCTGCAAAACCCCGATCCCGCCGACTGGCTCATGTGGCGGCGCACGCTCGACGGTTGGGGCTACAGTCCGCTCGATGAGATCGACGCGAGCAACGTGAGCGAGCTCGAGCTCGTTTGGCAGCAGCCGATGGGCACGGGGATCCAGGAAGCGACGCCGCTCGTTTACGACGGCGTCATGTACGTGCCGAACAACGGCGACTACATCCAGGCGTTCGACGCGGCAACCGGCGATTCCATCTGGGAGTACCGGCGCACACACCCCGAGGGCGTCATGGGCGGCACGAACCGCAACATCGCGATCTGGGGCACGACGCTCATCGACGGCAGCTCCGACAACCAGATTTATGCGCTGGATGCGCAAACGGGCAAGCTCGTCTGGGAGACGCCTGTGCTCGCGCCGACACTGCGCGCGCGCGCAAGCTCCGGGCCGATCATCGCCGACGGCAAGGTCATCACGGGCCGGCAATGCCAGCCCGACGCGACCCACGACTCCTGCATCATCACGGCGCACGATGCGCAGACCGGCGCGGAGCTCTGGCGCACGCGCACGATCCCGCGGCCCGGCGAGCTGAACGGCGAAACCTGGGGCGACGTGCCGCTCGAGCAGCGTTGGCACGTCGGCACGTGGATGGTGCCGAGCTACGACCCCGCGCTCGAAACGATCTACATCGGCACGTCCGTCACGATTCCGGCGCCGAAGTTCATCTTGGGCGGCAACGACAAGGAGCACCTCTACCACAACTCGACGCTCGCGCTCGACGTCGACACGGGCGAGATCAAGTGGTACTACCAGCACGTCGTCGATCACTGGGATCTCGATCATCCGTTCGAGCGTCTGCTCGTCGACACGGTGGTAGCGCCGGATCCGGCATCCGTGCCGTGGATCAACCCCGACCTCGATGCCGGCGAGCGGCGTCGCGTGATCACGGGCATTCCGGGCAAGACCGGTCTCGTCTATACGCTCGATCGCGAAACCGGCGAATTCTTGTGGGCGCGTCCCACGGTCATGCAGAACGTCATCACCGACATCGACGGCGCCACGGGCAAAGCGCACGTCAATCCGGAGATGCTGTTCACGGCCAAGGACCAGACGCTGACGGTGTGCCCCGGCACGAACGGCGGCAAGAATTGGCCGGCCGGCGCCTACAGCCCGCAGACGAACGCAATGTACATGCCGATGCAGAACATGTGCATGGAAGCGACGACGCAGACCGACCAGCGCGATCCGAGCTTGGTCTATGGGTTCAGGAGCGAATACATCATCGCACCGGGCACGGATCAGGTCGGCTCAGTGTGGGCGATCTCGGCGGAAACGGGTGAGACGCTCTGGAAGTTCGAGCAACGCGCGGGCGTCATGTCGCTCGTCGCGACCGGCGGCGGGCTCGTGTTCGGCGGCGACGTCGCGGGGCGCTTCAAAGCCTACGACGCGAAGACGGGTGAACTGCTGTGGGAGACGAACTTGAGCTCGCCGGTCAGCGGCTATCCGGTCACGTTCGCCGTGAATGGGCGGCAGTACGTGGCCGTGACGACGGGGCAGTCTCTCGTGGCCGGCGCGGCGCGCCGCGTTACGCCGGAACTTCCGGCGGCCGACGGCGGCGCCAACGTGTTCGTGTTCGCGCTGCCGCGCGAGTGAGGGTTACTCGGGGCGCTCGTCCGGTGCGCCGGCCCCCGACGAGCCGACGAAGAGCTTCGAGCCGTCCGCAAACGTGATGTCGCGGCCGTTAGCACGCATCGATCCGTCCTTGGCTTGAAAGCCTTGCACGGAGATCGCCGTGCCGGCCGGAAGCGAGTTGCGGTTGAAGCCTCGGCGGAGCAGGGCATTCGGCGCGCCGCCCTCGATCATCCACGTCTCGGTTTCACCCGCGTCGTTGACGACTTCGAGATGGATCCACGAATGCGGGTTGATCCACTCCATCCTCACGACTTTGCCCGTGAGCTCGACGGGCCGGTTGGCGTCGAACTCGGCTGCGAAGGAATGATGCGCGCTCGCGGTCGCGGCGGTGCCGAGGGTGGCGAGCGCGACAGCAGGCATCCAAAAA
>DATCIQ010000425.1:0-6159 GCA_036507635.1 Gammaproteobacteria bacterium | reverse complement strand
CGGAGCCTGAAACCGCTGTGAATGCCACGGCCCTTGATAAGTGCGGCCGAGGCTCACGAGGGGCCAGCCGTAGTTCGCGCCGGCTTTCAAGATGTTGATCTCGTCGCCGCCGTTCGGGCCGTTCTCGTTCTGCCAGATTTCACCGGTGACCGGATGCACCGCGAGACCGAGCGTCGTGCGATGGCCGAGCGTGAAGATCTCGGGCTTGAAGCCCTCGATGCCCACGAACGGATTGTCGGCCGGCACTTCACCTTCGTCGGTCAAGCGCAGGATCTTGCCGGCGTGGGAGCCGGGGTCTTGCGCACCGTCGCCCGCGGTCGACATGTAGATCGTGCCGTCCGGCCCGAACACCATGCGCGAGCGGTCACCAGCGCCGGTATCGGTCACGAACACGTCCTCGGTGCCTTCGAGCCCCGTACCGTTCCAGCGGCCGCGCGCAATCGCCATCGCGGACGCGTCGTCAGGCAACGGCTTGTGGTACGTGAAATAGACGTAACGGTTTGCGTCGTAATTCGGATGCAGCGCGAGATCGTTGAGCCCCGAGCGGCGGTTCGCTTTGACTTCGGGGATACCCGGCGCGGGGTTCGGATCGAGCACGCCGTCGCGGATGACACGGAGTCTGCCGTCCTTCTCGGTGACGAGCATGACCCCGTCCGGCAGAAACGCAATGCTGTAAGGATTGACGAGCCCGCGCGCGACGACCACGACGCGGATGTCCATGCCTTCGGCGGTCTCGTAGGTCCTGGGCTCGTGCGGCACGGGCGGCACCGGCAACTCGGGTGCGACGGGGATACCGTCCGCGAACGGAACCGACTGCTGGGCCGAAGCGAGCGACGCAAAGAGGGAGACCAAGGGCAGGAGGATTGGGGTTTTCATAGTTGTTGTTGCCGCGCCCGTATCATTATGACAGATCGCGCCTCTGAGGCAGTCGCACGAGGCACCGAAAAAGAGACTCGCGCCCTCTGTAAGACCATAGTGCGCGTGCAAAATTCGCCCCCGCATGCCCTAGTAACAGTGCGGGGAACGTCATGAGAAACCTTGCAATCGGAATGGTAGGCGATTGCTTCAACGATTCCGGCCCTTCATTTGGCGACCAAGGAGCCGAAGTGACCGACGTACTCGGGGTTCCGTGCTCGGAGCCGCATGACAACGAGGTATGCTGGAATCAGCACAATGACCGTGAAGTCATATGTGCCGTCTTCGACGTCAACGCGGCTAAGCTCGTCGGCAGCGCGAAAGGCTTGGCGCTGTAGTCTCGGGCGCCAGACCGCACACGTTTCCGGCCCTATCGCCGTCCTGGAACGGTGCTGTTAGCATTCAGGGATGCTGAGAGCACTAAGCATGGGGCTGGGTTTGCTCGTGCCCGGCATTACGCTCGCCAATGATTTCCCCACTCAAACGCGCGTGGAATTCGTGCTCGGGTGCATGAATGAGCAGGGCGGGCAGAGCTACGACACTCTTTATAAGTGCGTCTGTTTAGTCGATAGGGTCGCCGCCGAGATGAGCCACAGCGAGTTCGTCGAAGCGCAAGTATTCAGCCAGCTACGGTCGACGGCCGGCGAACGGGGTGGCGTGTTCCGTGACCCCGACCAAGCACGATCGCTCATCGAAAAACTCGAGGCGGCCATGGAGCGCGGCAAGGCTCATTGCTTCGTCCGTAAGTGACTCAAGACACCAGTGACTTGCCGTACGCCCGGAGCACATAATGTCCTAAGCAGCCAACCACAATACCCGAGCTAAGCCTAACTATAAGGAGAGCGGGATGACCAGTAAGCGCTTCGTGATATTTCTCGCGCTAGTAGTGCCGTATTTCGCCGGGGCCAACGAGGATCTTCAAAGACTCACCGCTGATTCGAGCAATTGGGCCACGTGGGGCGGCGACTATGCCGGCACGAGATACAGCCAGTTGACCCAGATCGATAAGAACAACGTGGGGCGTCTACAGGTGGCATGGACATTCTCAACCGGTGTGCTGCGCGGCCACGAAGGCGGTCCGCTGGTCGTCGGCGATACGCTCTACGTTCACACACCTTTTCCGAACAAAGTCTTCGCTGTCAATCTGGCCGATCAGACGATCAAGTGGGCTTACGCGCCGAACCAGAGTGCCGACACGATCCCGGTGATGTGTTGCGACACGGTGAACCGCGGGCTCGCGTATGGCGACGGCAAGATTTTTCTCCAGCAGGCCGATACTTGGCTGGTGGCGCTCAATGCCGAGTCCGGCGAGGTGGTCTGGAAAGCTCGCAATGGTGACCCGGCGAAAGGCGAGACGAACACCAACGCGCCGCTGGTCGTCAACGACAAGGTGATCACCGGGATCAGCGGCGGCGAGTTCGGCGTACGCGGATTCGTCGTAGCCTACGACATCGATTCCGGCCAGCAAGTCTGGAAAGCTTACAGTGTCGGCCCGGACGAGGAACTGCTGATCGATCCGCGGCGCACGACGCATCTCGGCGAGCCGATCGGGGCGAGCTCGAGCTTGGACACCTGGGAAGGCGAGCAGTGGCGGCTCGGCGGCGGCACGACTTGGGGTTGGTTCACCTATGACCCCGAGCTCAATCTCGTCTATTACGGCAGCGGCAACCCGGGCACCTGGAATCCCGTCGTGCGCCCCGGCGACAACCGCTGGAGCATGACGTTGTTCGCGCGCGACGCGGACACCGGCGTCGCGAGATGGGTGTATCAGATGACGCCGCACGACGAGTGGGACTACGACGGCGTCAACGAGAACCTGTTGGTCGATCTCGAGGTCGATGGACGGATGCGCAAGGCGCTCGTGCACTTCGATCGTAACGGTTTCGGCTACACGCTGGATCGCGAGAACGGTGAGCTGCTGGTTGCGGAAAAATTCGATCCGGCGGTGAACTGGGCGACACACGTGGATATGCGTACGGGCCGTCCGCAAGTCGTGGACCGCTACAGCACGGACAATAACGGTGAAGACTTCAATACCGAGGACATTTGCCCCGCGGCTCTCGGCTCCAAGGACCAACAGCCGGCGGCCTACTCACCGCGCACGAATCTGTTCTATGTTCCGACCAACCACGTGTGCATGGACTATGAGCCGTATGAGGTCGAGTACGTGGCGGGACAGCCGTACGTCGGCGCGGTGCTGACGATGTTCCCTGCCGGACAAGCCACAGGCGACGGCACGACCAATCTCGGCAACTTCATCGCTTGGGACGCAGCCGAAGGCAAGATCGTGTGGTCCAACTCCGAGCCTTTCTCGGTATGGAGCGGAGCGTTGGCGACCGCCGGCGACGTGGTCTTCTACGGCACGCTCGAAGGCTATCTGAAAGCCGTGGATGCGAGAACGGGGCAAGAGCTTTACAGCTTCAAGACGCCGTCCGGGATCATCGGCAACATCAACACTTGGACGCACGAGGGCAAGCAATACATCGGAGTGCTGTCCGGTATCGGAGGTTGGGCCGGAATCGGCATGGCGGCCGGGCTCGAGGGAGCGACGGACGGTCTCGGCGCCGTCGGCGCGTATCGCTCGTTGAGCCGGCATACGCAGCTTGGCGGCGTGCTGACGGTGTTCGCGCTTCCATAGACGCTTCCATAGATTCGTTTCGCCGCTGCGATGAACCGGTGCAGAACGTTCCCGCTGTTCGTCGCAGCGGCGGCCCTCGTTACCATAGGCGCCAACCACGCACAGGAGTCAGGAGCGGCCAAGCCTTACACGGTCGAATGCGGACCTGATCTCGAGGAAGGCGGCGCGACGGTTTGCCGCGTCGATCGTGCGACGTACGTGGGCTGGCGAACGTTTCACGCGATCTGTCACACCTGTCACGCCCAAGATGCAGTTGGCAGCACGTTCGCTCCGGATCTGTTGGCCCGCATGCGTGAGATCGACAAGACGGCGTTCATGAAAGCCATGAACGACGGTTTCACAGGGCAGATGGGTGTGATGCCACCTTGGAGTCAGGATCCGAACGTCAATAAGTACTTCGAGGAGCTCTGGTCGTACTTGCAGGCGCGGGCCGACGGCGTGCTGCTGCGCGGAAGACCCAAGCGCCTGCCGGCTCAGCCGTGAATACGCGGCGCGCAAACGCTTTGATCGCGGCGGCATTGCTTGCCGCGCCGGCCGGTGCGCAAGCTCCCTGGGATACGCTCAAAGTTTGCGCCGATCCGAACAACCTGCCGTTCTCGAATCGCAGCGAAGAAGGGTTCGAGAACAAGCTCGCGCAGATCTGGGCGCGCGAGCTCGGCGTCGAAGTGGAATACACCTGGTTCCCGCACCGGCGCGGCTTCGAGCGCAACACGCTGACGGCGGAAGATCTCGAACGCGGCGGCTACAAATGCGACGTGATCGTCGGCGTGCCCGACGGCTACGACCTCGCGATGACAACCCGGCCGTACTACCGCTCGACGTATGCGCTCGTCTACGTCGCCGATCGTGAGCTCGACATTCGTGACGCGGAAGATCTGATCAATCTGCCGCGCGACGCTCGCGACGCGCTGCGCATCGGTGTGTTCACGCCGAGCCCCGCGGCGGAGTGGCTCGCTCGCCACGGAATGTACGAGCAGATGGTGCCCTATTCCGCGCTCGACGGTGATCCAGACCTTTACCCGGGGAAAATCATCGAGAACGAGCTTCTCGTCGGCGAGCTCGATGCCGCGATTCTCTGGGGCCCGATTGCCGGGTACTTTGCAGCTCGAGCGCAGCCCGTGAACGTCGCCGTCGTTCCGTTGCGCTCCGAGCCGGGCATACAGTTCGAGTTCGCGATGTCGGCCGGAGTGCGCTTCGGCGAGCGCGAGTCCCGGGCGCTGCTCGAGAGCCTGATGGCGCGCACCGCGGAGCAGACGACGGCGCTCTTCGCCGAATACCACATTCCGATCATCGAGGCGCCGACGGAACTGGTTTATGTCACAAACGAGGATGCGGGCACGATCAGCATCATTTCGACGGCCACGCAGAAGGTGATCGGCGAAGTACAGGTGGGCACTCGGCCACGCGGCGTCGAGGTCAGCCGCGACGGCGAGCGGGTCTATGTCGCACTGTCCGGTTCCCCAAAGTGCCCGCCGACGATGCCGGACGAGGAGTGCGCAGAGATCCGCGCCGACAAAACGAAGGACGGCATCGCCGTCATCGACGCACGCCGGGGCGCGGTCCTGCGAGTGCTCCCGGGCGGCTCGGATCCGGAAGAGTTCGATGTCGACGCCACTGGCAGTCGGCTGTTCGTCTCGAACGAGGACGCCGGCCAGGTGTCGATCGTCGATCTGGAAACCGGCGACGTGTTGTGGGTTGTCGAAGTGGGCGGCGAGCCTGAAGGCGTGCGTTTGCGCCCGGATCGAGCCACGGTCTACGTAACCAGCGAGAGCGACCATGCCGTGACCGTCGTCGATACCAAGAGCGGTGAAGTGCTCGACAACATTCCGGTGGGATGGCGTCCGCGAGACTCGATCTTCTCCGCCGACGGCTCGCGCGCATACGTCTCGGCCGAGCACGGCGGCAGTGTGGCCGTAGTCGATGTCGCCACGAGTCGCGTGCTCGAAACGATTGCGCTGCCCCCAGGCTCGCTGCCGATGGGGCTCGCACTTTCCCCGGACGGGCAGCGGCTCTACGTCGCCAACGGCAGGGCGCGAACGGTCTCGGTCATCGATCTCGAGAATTCGGACGTCGTTGCTCAGGTGCAGGTCGGCGCTCGCCCCTGGGGTATCGGGCTCACCTCCGACGGCAAGTTCCTGTATACGGCCAATGGACCCTCCAACGACGTTTCGGTCATCGACACCGCATCGCTGAACGTCATCGCAACGATTCGGGTAGGCGCGACGCCGTGGGGCATCGCCATCGGCCGACCGCCGCGACAGCTCTGAAGAGTGCTTCTTGCCCGACGCGGCGTCCGGCGGCCGACGGCCTCTGGCGTGGCCCAATCGTGATTCCTGGTGCAGAATGTCAAGAAAAGGGGGCTCTATGCGCAACAGATTTTCTCTGACCGGGTTGCTCGTCGCTTCGGCGCTGCTGTCAACGTTCGGCCTCGTAAGCTGCGAGAGCGGCGACTCGCAAGCCCCCGTGAGCGACGCCTCGGCCCCCGCGGCCGGCGCCGCCGCAAGCAACGCGCCCGCAGCCCGGGCGGCCGGCGCCGCGACGGCCGAACGTTGGAGCTACCACGACTGGCCCACCGGCCCCTACCGCATCGTCGAAGGCTGGCCGAA
>DATCIQ010000424.1:0-4423 GCA_036507635.1 Gammaproteobacteria bacterium | reverse complement strand
CGACACCTTTCGCTCTTGCTCGGCGCGACGGTCTATACGTTCGCGCTCACGCTTGCGGTGTTCCTGCTGGGTTTGGGCATCGGCAGCGCCGCGGGCGCATCGCTCGTCCGCCGTGTGCCCGCGCGTGCGGCGCTTGGGGTTGGCCAGCTCGCCTTGTGCGCAACGATCGGTTGGGCCGCGTACTCGATCGCGGAGTTCCTGCCTTATTGGCCGCTCGACGTCACGTTGCCGTCGGCGCCGTCGGTGATGCTGCAACTCGACCTCATGCGCACGGCCTGGACCGTCCTTCCCGCCGCGCTGCTCTGGGGCGCGAGCTTTCCGCTCGCGCTCGCGGCGGCGTCCCGCCGACAGGACTCGGCGCAGCTCGTCGGGGGCCTTTATGCCGCGAACACGGTCGGCGCAGTCGCCGGCGCGCTTGCGGCGAGCCTCGTCCTTGTCGTGTGGCTCGGAGCCCGCCTCACGCAGCAAGCGTTGATTCTCGTCTCGGCTGGCTCGGGCATGCTCATGCTCGCTCCGTTCCTTTCGTCACGGCGGCCGCTTCGCGCTACCGCAGCGGCCGCAGCGATCGTCGGCGCAGTCGCACTTGCCTATGCCGTGCCGGAGCTCCCGCGCGCATTCGTCGCCTTCGGACGATTCACGCCGACACGCGGGATCGGCGCCGATGTCGTCTACGTCGGCGAGGGGCGGAGCGCTGACGTTGCCGTTTCCGAGCAGGACGACGGCACTCGCACGTTTCACAGCGCCGGCAAGGCGCAAGCATCGAGCTATCCGCAGGACATGCGACTGCAACGTATGCTCGGTCACTTAACGACGCTCGCGGCCGACACGCCCGAGTCGTTTCTCGTCATCGGCTTGGGCGCGGGCATCACGGCCGGCGCCGTCGCCATCGAGCCCGCGGCCGAACGCGTCGTGATCGCCGAGATCGAGCCGCTGGTGGCGGACGTCGCATCCAAGTACTTCCGCGAGCACAACTTCGGCGTCTTAAGCAACCCGAAAGTCGAGATCCGCTTCGACGACGGGCGGCATTACCTCGCGACCACCGACGAGACGTTCGACGGCATCACCACCGACCCACTGGACCCGTGGGTCAAAGGCGCCGCAACGCTCTACACGCGCGAGTTCTGGGAGCTCGTCGATGCGCATCTGAATCCGGGCGGCGTGGTCACGGCGTACGTCCAGTTCTTCGAGACGACGGAGGAAGCGGTCAAGAGCGAGGTCGCGACCTTCTTCGACGTCTTTCCGAACGGCGCGGTCTTTGCAAACACCGTGCAGGGCATGGGCTACGACGCCGTCCTCTTTGCACGCGCCGGCGCTCGGCCCATCGACGTCGACCGCATCGAAGAACGCTTGCGCAGCCCCGAGTACGAGCCCGTGCGCGAGTCGCTTCGGCAAGTGCGCTTCCGTTCGGCGATCGACTTGCTCGGCACTTACGCGGGATACGCTTCGGACCTGTCGCCGTGGCTCGAAGGCGCGACGATCAACCGCGATCGTAACCTGCGCCTGCAGTATCTCGCGGGCCGGGGCCTGAACGCCTACGACGCCGACGGCATCTTCGGCAACATGATGACGGGAGCCTTAGAGCTTCGCGAAGAGCTCTTCATCGGTTCGCCGGAACGTTTGGAACAGTTGCGGCAAGCGATCCGCGCGCGGCGAGCGCGTGCCGATCGCTAGCCCGCCGATGCGATCGTCGGAAAGACTCCCGTCGTCAGCGAATCGTACTCGTGCTCGAGCACGCTGATGCGGTCGCGGCCTTCGCGCTTGGCATTGTAGAGCGCCTCGTCCGCGAGCTGTAACGCACCCTCCGGGCTTCTGCGCAGCGTCGGACGGATGATCGCGACGCCGATGCTGACCGTCACGACTCCCGCAACCGAGTCGCGATGCTCGATCCCGAGCGCGCGCACGTCGCGCAGCAATTGTTCTGCGACCGCGACGACATGCTCCCGCGAAGGCTCGTAGAGAATGATCGCGAGCTCTTCTCCGCCGTAGCGCGCGCCGATGTCGAGAGGTCGCCTCGTCACGCCGTCGATGACGCGGGCGATGCGCCTGAGCGCTTGATCGCCGGCTTGATGGCCGTAGCGATCGTTGTAGTGCTTGAACTGGTCGACATCCATCATGAGGATGCCGAGGGCACGCCGGTCGCGCAGCCCCTGTTGCCAAACGCGCGTCAAGTACTCGTCGAAAGCTCGCCGGTTCTTGAGACCCGTGAGACCGTCGCGCGCGGCCATTTCGCCGAGCAACGAGTGCTCGAGGAACGAGCTTCGGGTCGAGCGCTCGTACGCAAAACCCGCAATGGCGGCCATGAGCAGGTTGATGGAAAGGTGCATGCCGTACGGGAGGATCGGGGCAAGCGTACCCGTGTAATACGCGCCCCCGAGCAGCAAGCCCGCCGCGGCAGTCAAGTTCACGACCACCGCGTGACGAAACAGCAACCCACTGAAGAAGTATGCTGCGAATGCGTCGGCGACCAGCGGTGCCAAGTATTCCGGATGCGCGCCCAAAATCTCGCCGCCGCAGGTGAACGTCCACAGACCGTGGCAAATCGCGACGAGGGGGAAAGCGATCCGCGGATAGAGGCGCTCGAACCATGGGCTCCACGACAAGATGACGAGCGCGGCGCGGCTCACGGCATTCGCGATCAGGACCAACAGCAGCAGATCGCTGTGGTTGCGATTCCAGCCGCCGGCGAACACGCCGGCTTCCTCGCCCGTATTCACGGCCAATAGCCCGGGAAGCACCAGCAACAGGATGACCGCGAGCACCGCCGAGTGCCAAGCACGGACGCGGCCTCGCGCGCGCCGCACATACGATTTCTCGAACTCGCGTTCGATCGCCGGCGCGAAGCGCAAGCGCGCGAACCGTAGGCGCAGCTCGCGCGCATACGGAGAATCCGGGAAGCTCTCGAGATTGATGTCGCTGGGGCTATTCATGGGGCGCAACTTTAGCGTCCCCGGCGCCTGGTTGATGCGACGAGGCACACGAAGTGGGAAAAACTTACGTTCGCGCCTGAAGCGCGCCTTGGCTATAAGTACTGGATGAAATTACAGCCCGGGCGCCGGCGGCGGCGGAGCCGTGCGGCAAGGCGTCGGGTTCCAGCCCGCGCCGTCGGCCTCGAGCCTGAAATGCGTGCTCGTATAGAACGGCTCGTTGAGATACTGCGGGTCGTCGACGATCGTGACGACGTGCAGCCACGTGTCGCCGTTCGAGTGCTCCGGCAGCCGGTGGAAGTATTCCGTGATCTTCGCGTCTTCGCTATAGGGCACGCCGTTCTTACGCAAGTACCCTTCGCGAAAACTCGTCGTCGTTACGTGCAACGATCCGCCCTCATTGATCGAGCTCGGTGGTGGCGGGCCGCCGCGCATGCCGCGGCCACCTCCGCCCGCGGCCACCGGACCCGTGCTGTTGCCGATCGGGGCTCGGACCGGCCCGCCGCGCGTCTCGGGCGGGCGCTCCCAGGCAGCGATGGAATGTCCTTGCCACGTCCTCTCGGCCGCGGGCGGCGCCGCGGCGTCGAACTCGAGCCGCCGTGTTTGCGCGCCCGCATCGAAGTCGATCTTGAGCGTATCGTCGTCTTCCCAAGTCACGTGCAGACGCCCGGGCTGCCGCATGAGGCCGCCGATGCCGAAAGCCTTGCACTGCAATCCCGCCGCGTTGTCGGCGTCGAGATCCCACGCGTCGGCCATGCGCCGCCCTTCGGCGCTTACCGGGACGCTCTCGTAGTCGCCCCTGCGCGGCGTCGCCATGCGGTGACGCCAATCCTCGGTGACGACCGCGACCCAGTAGCCCGTCAAGTCGATCGGCGCCGTCTCGCGCGGGGACTCGGGAACCGGGCCTCGCTGCGCGTTCGCGACACTCGCGAGACCGGCGGCGAGAACGAGAGCTATGGCCGTCGTGCGCATCATTCCCCGACCTTCTGTTGCAGATCCCGGTACGCGGCCTCGACGAACATTGCCGCCGTCCACTCGCCGCCGCCGTACCGCCCGTCGTAATCGAGCGAGGGTCGTGCCGCTTGCACCTCGCGCAGCGTCATGCCCTGCTCGACCATGCTGCGGATTCGGTCGCGGATGATGAGAACCGTGTCGCGGTACTCGACGACGTCGGCCTCGTCACCGATGCGCCCGTGGCCGGGAATTACGTAGGTGCCGCCTTCCTGAAGGTACTTGGGCACGGTGATGTCGAGCATCGCGTTCAAGCCGTCGACGAATCCGTCGATGCCGCCGCCCGATTCGAGATCGATGACGGGATATTGTGTCGTATCGAAGACGTCCCCCGCGACGAGGACGTCCGAGCCGCGAAAATAGACGACGATGTCGCCGTCCGTGTGCGCGACGGGAACGTGATAGAGAAAAATCGCTTCGCCGTTGAAGAAGAAGTCGCGGCGCTCCTCGAAGAACGTGTTCAAGGGCAATTCGGTGACCGCTCGACC
>DATCIQ010000423.1:0-12953 GCA_036507635.1 Gammaproteobacteria bacterium | reverse complement strand
CGGCGCGCTAATCGGCGTCCAAGTCGCTCAACGTGACGACGATATCGCGTTGCGAGACGTCGACGTTCCAGAACGTGTACTTGTCACCGTCCGTATCGACGAGCTGAATGTCGAAGATCGGACTGGTGTACCCGGTAAGGTTGACGCGGAACGTCTGACCGCTCGGCAATACGTCGTCGTCGAGTACGTCTTCTTCCCACGACGTCGATTTGGCAGGACTTACGTACATGTATAGGATCGTGTAGCCGGTCCTATTCGTGACGTCGACGTAGTAGTCGCCTGCGGTCGCAACGGCGTTTAGGCCGATAAGCAGACCGGCGAGCAGTAGAACTCTGAGTTTCGCAAGCATGACGGTCTCCTTCGGATTTGCCGTTCAGGTGCCCTGCAGACGTGCCGTATGCTAGAGAAAGCGTCGCGAAAAAAGAGTTACCGGGTTTGCAAAACCGAGATTTTCCGGGATTGAACAGAATCTGCGCGGGCTTGTCTGATCGAGGGGGGAATACATGACTCGAGTCGGCAACACAATGCAGGCGACAGTTGCGTCGCTTGTCATGATCGCCGCGGGGATGTCGGTTGCGTCCGCGCAGCTCGAGCCGCCGGAGCTCCCGGGCCTCCGGGGCGCGCCGTTCACCGCCGTGAATCCGCCGCCCGATCTATTGAGTTACGGCGAGGGGCCGGACTGGGACGCGCGGCCGCCGCCGCGGGTAGAGCCGCTCGAGGTGGATCTCTTCACGAGCAAGGACTTCTATAAGGATCGAGACGCCTGGTTGGACCCGCGCTACTGGCGCTGCAACAGCCCGAGACAAATTGCCGACATGCGCAGCGGCGGGGCGGGAGCCGGTACCGCCGATCCGCGCATCGGGAGAAATCCGCCGACGTCCGCGCGCTGGGGAGACTGCGACAAGGATTGGCCGCGCGAAAACATCGTGAGTCCCTATCCCTTCGAGGGCGCCGAAGAGCACTACGAGGCCCTTTTGGCCGACGCGCAATCCCGAGGAGGGCCGACCAAGCACACGTACGAGACGATGCCGAAGTGGGACGGCGTGTACGGGGAGTATCTTCCGGACGGACGGCGGATCTGGAACTACGGTCGCGCCACTCAGGTCCCGACCTTCTTGTCGCTGCTGACGCCCGAGTATCGAGAGCGCATGGTGCGGCAGCTCTACCACGAGGGCGTCGACGCCGCTCACGCGTGGTCGGCGTCGTATTGCTGGCCCGAGGGGTTCATGCGGCAATGGGCCACGGGCCCGAAACCGACTCGCATTGTGGTGACGCCGGAGGTTGTGCTGCTCCTCGGCAGCAGCAGCAGCAACATCGTGCGTACCGTCCACTTGGGCAGAGACTTCCCGCTCGGCCAGGACATCCCGCAATGGTGGGGAGACACCATCGGGTTCTGGGACGGCGACGCGCTCATCGCTTGGACATCCAACGTTCAAGCGTGGACGCAGCATACGACTTGGGAGTTCAGCTATGAGCTCGAGACGATCGAGATTTTGACGCCCGTGCACGACGACGACGGGAAGCTCGTCGGCATCGATTGGGAAACGGTCATCTACGATTCCGAAGCGCTCGCGGAACCCGTGCGAATCCTCTGGCATAGGAACTACGAGGAAGGATGGGACACGGCGGAACGGTTCGGGTGGGCCGAGTGCACCCGAGCTCTGTACCCGATCGACGGATACGCGACTCAGGTTGCACCGGGGCAGGTCATCGAGCTCCGTGTGCCGGACATGTTCGGCCGGCCGTGGGCGCAGATTTGGGAAGAGCATTTCGAGCAAAATATGGACCGACCCGACGACGAGATCGACCTGGGGTTCGAGTGAGCACAAGGGGACCTGCAATGATCATCAGTAAGGTGTCAGCCGCGACGGCGCGGACGATTACGGCGTTCGTTGGGGCTTGCGTGCTGGGACTCTCGGCGGCACCGGCGGATGCCCACCACTCCTACGCCATGTACGACGGAAGCGTGTATCGAGTCTTTACCGGTGTGATCGTTCGCGTCATCCCGAGCGGTGCTCACTTCGAGATGCACTTCGTTCCCTTGAACGAGGCACGGAGCGCCCTGGTGCGCGACGAGAACGGAGAGCAGCTCGTCTGGGTGGTCCAGATGGAAAGCGCAGCGCGAGCGTTCGAGCATGGCATTACGCGAGAGGCCTTCCCGCCGCGCACGGTCGTGAGCTTAGGCGTCCATCCGCGGCGCGATGGCAAACCGGCCGGAGACAGGGGCGATTCCGGTCTGTTCCGCTGTCCGGAAGGTAAGGTGCCGGAGCCGGGTAAGCATTGCGACTCGGTCGAGGGCAGTATGGCGTTCGGGCCCGGCGAGCTACCCCAATAATCCGCCCGCGCGACAGTGCCGCGGCTCGAGCGGTACAATTCGAGCAATGTCACGGATTCGGCTTAGAATGACACACTTGCATCGGGCAACGCTCATCGGGTATTCAACAATGAAAACTACGTTCCGAACTTGTCTGCGCATGGCTCGCGCTTCGCGGATGCACGCGGTCGCCATGGGTGCGGCTGCTATCTTAGGCTTCAGCGGCCTCACGCAGGCGCAGCCGCCCGGTCCGCCGGGAGAGACTTTCAAGGTCGTTACTTTCGTCGAAGGCTTGAGAAATCCCTGGAGCATGGCGTTTCTGCCGAACGGCGACATGCTCGTGACCGAACGCGGCGGGCAACTCAGGATCGTCAGGGACGGAAAGCTGCTGCCTGATCCGGTGCCTGGCGTGCCCGCGGTGCGGGCCCAGGGTCAGGGCGGCCTGCAAGAGGTCGCGATACATCCCGATTTCGAATCGAATCGGCTGATCTACTTGAGCTACGCGAAAGCGAATGCCGACGGCAGCCAGGGCACGACTGCACTGAGCCGGGCCCGTTTCGAGAACGATCGCTTGGTCGACGTGGCGGAGATCTTCGAAGCGGAAGCTTGGTCGAACACGCCGGGACACTTCGGCGCCCGCATCGCTTTCGATCGCGACGGGTACTTGTTCATGTCGGTCGGCGATCGCATGGCCGGGCTCATCGGCAATCCGCAAGGCATGGGCGGCCCCGAGCTCGTGAATCACCCGTCCCAGCAGCTCTCGAGCCATCAGGGAAAGATCATTCGTCTAAACGACGACGGCAGCGTTCCCGATGACAACCCGTTCGTCGGACAATCCGGCGCGCTCCCGGAGATCTGGAGCTACGGTCACCGCAATCCCCAAGGCCTGGCCGTCCACCCCGAAACGGGCGAGCTCTGGTCGTCGGAGCACGGTCCGCAGGGCGGCGACGAGCTCAATAACATACGCCGCGGCGCGAACTACGGTTGGCCCGTTATCGGCTACGGAGCCAACTACGTCCTCGGCACGGAAATCCATGCCGATCGATATCGCGAAGGCATGGAGCAGCCCGCTGCCTTTTGGGTGCCGTCGATCGGGATATCGGGCTTGCTCTTTTATACGGGCGATCAATTCCCGAATTGGAAGGGCAACGCATTCGTCGCCGGAATGTCGGGGAATTACCAGCAGCTCGTGAGAATCTCTCTGAATGGCCGGACGGTCACCAATCGAGAACCGTTGCTGGTAGGTGAGTTCCGCATTCGAGACGTACGCCAAGGTCCGGACGGCTTTCTCTACCTGGCAATCGACAACATCTACGGTCAACCGAGCGAGATCGTTCGCTTGGAACCGACGGACGAGTAGGCGCGCGAAACAAAAACGGCGCGGTGGGGGGGCGTCCTCAATCAGGCTGCGCCGCGTTCGCGTTCGGCCGCGCAAGATAAGTGTTCTGCCGTTCAGGTAAACACCTGAATGTCGCGTGCGCAAGCCGCGCGTATTCCAGGATAATGCCGAGCGACCAATGGGGGAGCGCCTGAAGGGGAGAATGAATCATGCGTGAGTCGGAACTGCCGAAGATACCGCAACGTCCTAGTTTTGATGAGACCGCAGCCGCGCTGCTGACCGAGTTGGTGGCGCACCTACGTGAGCATCGTACGGATCTTCGTCAAGAGTGGGCACAGAGGATTACGAAGGCCAAGCTTCTAACTGCAATGACCGAAGAGGAGGTCTTCACGGAGGCGACGGCCGTCTACGATCAGTACGTCGAGGCGTTGGAAACCGGAACGTTCGAAGCGCTGCAAGCGTACGCCCGCAACCTATCCGAACGAATCATCCCCCGCGGTGTCGAGACGGACGAAGTCGTGGGCATCGTGCTGCTGCTGCGCGACGTCCTTGCGCGATCTCTCTTCTCCAAGCATCAGCATGATTTCGCCAAGCTCGACAGGATCCTCGACGCTTATGAGCCTGCGGCGAATCGAATTGCCAACACGGTGGCGGTCGGTTTCGTTCAAGAGCGCGAGAGGATCATTCGCGAGCAACAGGAAGCCATCCGTGAATTGTCTACGCCCGTCCTTCAGGTGCGCGAACGGCTGTTGATTCTGCCGATCATCGGGGCCATCGATCCGCATCGCGCGCGCCAGCTAACGGAGCGGTTACTGCATGGCATTCGTGCGACACGCGGCAAGGTCGTCGTCATCGACCTGACCGGCGTCGCGGCCGTGGACTCGAGCATTGCGAACCATCTCGTCCAAACGGTCGAGGCATCGCGACTCTTGGGCGCGACCGTGATCGTCACGGGCCTTTCGCCTTCGATTGCGCAAACGCTGGTCAACATCGGCGTCGACCTCGGCAAGATGAACACGGTCGGCGACCTCCAAGGCGGCATAGAGCAGGCCGAACGGCTGTTGGGTTACAAAGTCGTACAGATGCTTCAAGATGATGCGTCCCTGACGCATTAGTCTTGCAAGGCGCATCGACTCCGGCCCGTGGCTGTCCCGATTCTCAAGCAGGGCGATGTATTAATCGCGAGCATTCAGTCGGCGCTGACTGACGTCGATTTGGTGTCTCTGCGGGACGCCCTCGTGAATCGGGTGTCGAGCTACCGCACGCGGGGTGTCATCGTCGACGTTACCGCGCTCGACGTTCTCGATTCCTTTGCGTCGCGAACGCTTCGCGACCTCGCGCACATGATCAGGCTCAGGGGCGCGACGACGGTCATTGTCGGCATTCAACCCGACGTCGCATTCGCCATGGTGCAGCTCGGTTTGACGCTCGAGGACATAGTCACCGCGCTCGATCTCGAAGAGGGGCTCGCTTTCCTCAGTGTGCGACCGAAGCAATGAACACGGCGGCCGACAACGTCGAGGTGCGCGTACAAATCTCGCGCGTCGAAGACGTCGTCCAGGCGCGCCAGCACGGTAGAGCGCTGGCGACCGACATCGGGTTCTCGGCGAGCGAAGCGACTCTGATCGCGGCGGCAATTTCCGAGCTGGCGCGGAACATTGTCAAATACGCGGGCCGCGGCGAGATCGTGCTTCGCTGCGAAGGCGACGGCACGCTCCGCATGATCGCTCGAGACGACGGGCCGGGAATCCCCGACACCCAAGCCGCACTACGGCCGGGCTACTCGACGTCCGGGGGCTTAGGCCTCGGTCTGCCCGGCGTGCGCCGGATATCCGATTATTTTGAGATCGTGTCGACTGCGAAGGGAACGACCGTAACGCTGGAGAAGTGGAAGAGATGACCCCCTGTGTCATCGACGTCGGAATCGCACAAGTCACGCTGCCGGGCGAGAACGAATGCGGCGATCGCTGCGTGGTGAAGGTGTTCGAGAATCGCGCGATGGTCGGCGTGATCGACGGTCTCGGGCACGGCGAGGACGCTGCTCACGCAGCCGCGGTGGCCGCCGAAGTTCTCGAGGCGTTTGCTCACGAGCCCGTGGGCGCACTGATGGCGCGCTGCCATGAGAGATTGCGGGCAACGCGCGGGGCTGCAATTACTCTCATCGTATTCGATTGCGCCGCCGGACTGCTCGAGTGGACAGGCGCGGGGAACGTCAGCGCGGTCCTGCTCCATCGCGAGCCGTCGGGCGATCCGTCCCGCACGGAATTGCTGGTGCGCGGGGGAATGGCCGGCGGATCGTTGCCGTCGACTGCCGCGTCGACCGCCGACATCGCGCGCGGGGACGTTGTCGCTATCGCCACCGATGGCGTACGCCGCGGCTTCGTCGACGCGATCAAGGGAGGCGAGCCCCTGCAAGCGCTCGCCGAGCGGTTGCTCGAGCAGTATCAGACGTCGCAGGATGATGCGTTGGTCGCCGTGGTACGCGTGCAGGGGTAGGGGGGGCCTTGGATCGTTACAGCGAAGACTATGGAACCGCCCTGGTGCGCTACCTAAACGGCGCGGGCGAGGACGCTTTGAGCAGCGCCTACGACATCGGTCGCAGAGCGCTGTCCGGAGGTCTAGGCATTTTCGATATGATTTCCGTGCACCAGGAAGCCGTGTTGCGCCTGCTGCGGCACGATAGTCCGGCACAAGTGGATTTCATCGAAAGTACGGGGAGTTTCCTGATGGAGGCGCTGTCTCCCTTCGAGATGAGCCACCGCGCGGTCGGCGAGGCGAACGCCGCTTTGCGGCGCCTCAATGAGCTGCTCGAGGAGGAAGCCAAACGCATCGCGCATGCGCTGCACGATCAAGCGGGCAGTATTCTCGCCTCGGCGAGCCTCGAGCTCGATCTAGCCGCGGCCGAGTTTCCGCCGGCAGCTCAGGAGCAGCTCGCCGGCGCCAGGCGCCTGCTCGATGAGACGGGGGAACAGTTGCGGCATCTTTCGCACGAGCTCAGGCCCGTGATCTTGGACGATCTCGGACTCCATGCGGCGCTCGATTTTCTGGCCGAAGGCGTGGAAAGACGAACGGGATTGAGCGTTCATGTGCACGGCCACTTTCGCGAGCGTTTGCCTGCGGCGATCGAAACCGCCGTCTATCGCGTCGTGCAAGAGGCGCTGAACAATACTTTGCTCCACGGTGGTGCGGCGCCGTCAATCAGCATTTCCATCGAACGACAGGCGGCTCATCTGCGCTGCGTCGTCGTGGACGACGGTATCGGCTTCGACGTCAAGGTCAAGCGCGGGTTGGGTCTTATCGGCATGCGCGAGCGCGCGCATGCCGTGGGCGGTACTTGCGCAATCACATCGGCGCCCGGTAAGGGGACGTCGATCGAGATAGTCGTGCCACTCGAGATGCCCGAGTATCGGGAACGGTAGCTCAATATGGTTCGCATAGTCATAGTCGACGATCACTTGATACTCCTCCAAGGCGTCAGGAAGCTGCTCGAGGGAGAAGGCGACAATGAAGTCGTCGGACAGGCAACCGATGGACGGGAAGGCGTGGAGCTCGTAGCGAGACTCAAGCCGGACATCGCTGTCTTGGATATCACCATGCCGGGTCTCAACGGTCTGGACGCGGCGCGGGCGATTGCGAAGAAGTCCCCGCAAACCAAGACGATTCTCCTCACCATGCACAAAGAGAATCCCTACGTAGTCGAGGCGTTGAATGCCGGCGTCCGCGGTTACGTCATCAAGAGTCAAACGGCCGGAGACTTGCTGCGAGCCGTCAAGGAGGTGTGCGCCAACCGCGTCTACTTGAGCCCCGGGATCTCCCAAATCGTCGTCGACGCCTATCGGCGCAAGGATGGTGCGGAGGATCCGCTGACGTTGCGGGAACGCGAAGTCCTCCAACTCATCGCCGAAGGGCAGAAGACGAAGCAGGTGGCCTTGCGTCTTGGAATAAGCGTGAAGACGGCCGAGTCGCACCGCACTCGAATAATGAGCAAGCTCGACGTCCACGACACCTCGGCCCTCGTACGCTATGCGATCCGCCGAGGTCTGATCAGCCCTTAAGGCCGCCCCGAAAGTGCCCGCCGGGTCCGGGGTTTCCTGGCCGCCCGTTCATGTGTTTACCCGATTTCGATAGCCTCGGCAAACAATTATGGTAGATCGAAGTTTCGCCGAAACGAGGGCTTCGAAATGGGCACGATACCCGCAGTTGTCGAGCTTGAGTCAAGCTGCCCGAGCCCCTTCGCGCAGCCGGAGCAGGACGAACGTGAGCTCTTAAGCACCGCGTGTCCCAAGGTACTGCAGGGCTGCCTGCTTACGCTGCTCGAGGCGTCGCCCGGGCTCGTCGCGGTCTCGAATACGAAAGGGCGGCTCCTCTATATGAATTCGATGGGACGGTCGATGCTCGGGATCGGGCAAGAAAGCAATATCGTCGGGCGCAAGGTGTCCGAGCTCTATGCGCCGGGCTCCTATGAGCAGCTCCGCGACGAAGCGATTCCAACGTCCTTACGCGCCGGTGTGTGGCAAGGCGAGACGGCATTGATCGACCGCGAGGGTACCGAGATACCGGTGTCTCAGCTCCTGATGGCCAACCGCATACGACAAGACGTCGACGTAACGGTGCTCGCGACAATCGCCTGGGACATTCGCGAGCAGAAACAGATCCAGCACGAATTGCGGCATCAAGCGACGCACGATGACCTCACAGACCTGCCCAACCGCAACCTATTGATGGATCGTTTGGCGCAAGCGCTCCGCTCGGCTGAAAGGTATCGACACTTTGTGGCCGTCTTGTTCATGGATCTCGACAATTTCAAGAACGTGAACGACAACTACGGGCACGAGAGGGCAAATCTATTGCTGCGCCAGTTTAGCGATAGACTACGGTCGCGCGTGCGCGCCGAGGATACGATCGCCCGATACGGCGGAGACGAGTTCGTAATCGTCGTGCCCGAGCTCCGCGTGCCCGACGACGTCATACGCGTCAGGCAGGAGGTACGCAACGTTTTGGACGAGCCGTTTCTTGTCGGCGACGAGCGCGTTCAACTGGGTGCCAGTGTCGGCACAGCGATGTATCCCTGCGACGGGACGAATGCGGAGGCGCTACTCCAAGCAGCTGATTCGACAATGTACGAAGGGAAAAGACGCAGCAAGAGTGGCGCGGGATTTGGAGATGCGGCAATGCTGTTGCGGCGAGTCGCTGCGTTTTCCGAGGTTTAAGCACTGCGCCGCATGGTCGCAGCGTGTGGCTTAGCGGGTTGCTCTCGTCACCCCCGGTTATCCCCAAGACTTAGCAACCTGCCTTAGACCCCGCCCTCGCGGCGGGGTCGCTCTTTATTTGCCGCGAGGCGGCGAGCGCGGGGCGGGGCCGCCCGCGATTTGGTTGGGCCCCTTACGAAAGGCGTCGTCCAGGTAGCCTTCCGCAGCGTCGAGCAGAGTTTGCGCGTTCACGGCAGAGCCCGATCCGAGAGCGCTTATGCCGAAACCCGCCGAAATGCCCGTGGGCAATCCGGCGGATGCAAGAGCACCGTCACTCAAGCGCTCGTGCAGACGCTCCGCCACACGCAGGGCGCCGCCAAGATTGGTTTCCGGCAGGACGAGAGCAATGCGCCGTTCCCCGTAATGTCCGGCCCAGTCGACGTGCGCTCGAAGCTGTACCGACAAGAGGTGGCCGAATTTGCGTACCACGCGTGCATCGTCGTGATGCACGTCAGCGAGAATTACGGCAAGCGAATGTGCGAAACGCTGAGAGCGCGCCACCTCGTTCTCGAGCTGTCCGTGCAGGTAGCGTGGGCTGTAAATGCTCCTCGTCGCGGCGATCTCGGCGAGCCACGCGCCCTCGCTCTCGACGGCCGTGCGTAAGGTCTCGAGCCTCAACACGCGCTTGGCTTGCTCCAGGCGGGCTCGAACCTCCGCGGCGATCAACGGCTTCCGCAACACTTCGTCGGCACCCGCTTCGAATGCAGCGGTGACCGTCTCGGCGGCGTGCCGTTCGAGCATCGAAATGACGTAGTAAGACCGGCCGGGCGCCGCATGCAGCTGCTGACACAAGCGTCGCGCATCGAGCCCCGGGAGTGACGCCGCGACCAGCAACACTGCAGTCTTGTGCTCCGTGGTAGCGACATCGATGGCTTCGGGACTAGGCGCCGTAACGACGTCGCAGCGCAGCTTACGCAGGGCTTTCCTCAAGACGTTCGCGGAAGCCCCGTCTGTGTCGGCCACGATTCCTGTCCAGCGTTCCATGTCGTATCGACCTTAGCTCAAGCCCAAGGGGTTGTAAGCTTCCTACGCAATACCACGATCGACGATCTTCCTGAAATGGGGTAAATACCCGCATGCGTCACGCGGGTGGGGGCAAGAGAAGGCGGCACGCTCATTCCCGACCTCGAGCTCGCGCGCAGCACTCCTCCCGCCCCTCTATTCACGCTTGTGCGGTGGGTTGGAGAGATCACGTTAGCGGCAACGCTTGATCTCGGCTATCGAGTAAATCGTGGATGCACCGCAGGAAGAACACCTGCGGGACGACGGGGTCACCCGCTTGCTAGCAGCGGTGCTACCGCCTGCCGGCGGCGGTCGGCTATGCTAATGAGTGCTCGGCGTAAGACAGAAAATGGGGTCTCAGAATCATGAGCGTCGCTAGAACAATCGCAGTGTGCGGTATCGGCTTGCTGCTCGGCGGCGGCACGAGCTTCGCGTGGGCACAAGGCACGAACGAGGCATCCGCCGTCGCTCGCGAGCAGGCCCGGGGGGCGCTGCCGGCAGTCGAGTTGCCGCCAAAAGATTTCGCGACTGCCGAAGAGCACTACAACTACTTGCTCGAGCGGGCCGACGGGGGCACGCAGCACACGATGGCCACGATCCCCGTTTGGGACGGGCTTTGGGGCAGCGGTAACAACACAATGCCGGCGATGTTTCTCGAGAACGGCACCCTCGCCGTTGCGTGGGCGCCGGGCGCGAAAATCAAAGAGGGCGTGCTGACGCCGGCCTATGAAGAGCACTTCAGGGAGCGACGCGCCGAAATCGAGCAGTACGGCCAGCAGCGCTACGATCGGCTCACGAACTGCGAATACGCGGGCGCGGCTCGGTGGCTCTGGGAGCCGTATATCAAGGAGTTCGTCAACATGCCGCACCAGTCGTGGATGATGAACGATTTCATGAACGAGACGCGCCGCATCTATATCGGCAAAGAGCACGTCAACATCGAAGGCACGCACTCGGCGACCGGGGACAGCATCGGTTTCTGGGACGAGGACAAGCTCGTCATCTGGACCAAGTGGGTGCACCCCGCCGACTATGTGCGCGGGATGCCGTTGACGAGCAATCAACTCGAGATGGTCGAGATCTGGCGGCAGGTGATACGCGATGACGGATCCAAGCAGTTGATCACGCAAGTCACGTTTTATGATCCGATCGGACTCGTGAAGCCGCAGTCCGCCGTCTACACGCATGACTCGCGCCCGGATTTAGAGGAGGTCGGCGTGCGAATCCGCAACTGGGAGTGCACGTCGAGCAGCAATTCATACAAGGATGAGGAAGGCAACACGCAGTTCTATCTGCCGGGCGATCCCGAATATAAGGATCCGCGCGGTTTCACGGACTTCCCGGACATTCCGGGTCAGTCGCTCGATCCGATCTTTGACGCCACCGATGATGCAGAGTAGCGCACCGATATGAGGAACGTGACCATGAGGAAGTTGAGGTATTTGACGATTGCGATGCTTGCGACGGGCGCGATTATTGCGGTCGGCGCGATCGAGCCGGCCGCCGCTCACCATTCGTTTGCAATGTTCGATCTATCGCAGCACCAGCTCATCGAAGGCCGTATCACCGAATGGCACTACAACAATCCGCACAGTTGGCTCCATGTCGAGGCCGAAGACGAGACGGGCGAGATGCAAACCTGGAGCTTCGAAGGGGCCGCGCGCGTTCATGCGGCTCGTCAAGGCGTCACGGGGAACACGTTTCACAAAGGCGAGGCGGTCCGCATCGTGATGAGCCCGATTCGGGATGGGCGGCGCGCCGGGGCGATGTGCTTCGTTGTCAAGGAGGATGGATCGATCGTGCAGCCGAACGACGGCGTCTGCAATTCCGCCGCCGTCATCGACAAGTGGCAGTCAAGCGGGTGGCTTAAGAGCAGTGCGCATCTCGATGCTCACCCGGCCGGCGAGGAGTAGCACCAAGAAGAACGAAGCAGCCGGAGCCTCAGAGCGCGATCTCCGTGCCTCGCACGCGTGCGAAGCGCTCGCCGGCATCGGTCCAATTCGCGAGCTCCCAGAAATTCTCGAGCCAAGCGGCTTTTCGGTTTTGGTACTGCAGATAGTACGCATGCTCCCACATGTCGACGACCAGGATGGGTAGGGTGCTGCTCCCGACGTTACCCTGGTGATCGAAGACTTGCTCGATGAGAAGCCTCTTGCCGAGCGGCTCCCAAGACAACGCGCCCCAGCCCGATCCCTGCAAGCTTTCGGCAGCGGCCGTCAGCTGCGCCTTGAATGCTTCGAACGAGCCGAAATGCTCGTCGATCGCGGCCCCGAGATCGCTGCTCGGCACTCCGCCCCCGTCGGGACATAAGTTCTTCCACAACAGCGAATGCAGCAGATGGCCGGACAAATGAAACGCCAGGCTTTTCTCTAGCTGGTTGATTGCGGCAAAGTCTTGTTTCCGGCGCGCCTCGGCCAGTTTCTCGAGCGTCTCGTTCGCGCCCTTCACATAGGCGGCGTGGTGCTTGTCGTGATGCAGGGCGAGCAGCTCTGCGGACAAGTGCGGCTCGAGCGCATCGTACTCGTACGGTAGCGCCGGCAATGAATATTTCGCCATATGTCCTTACCTGACGCGCCGGCCAAACATGGCGAAGATCGCGGCGAGAACGAGCCCGACTACGAAAAGCACCCACGCGATCATGTCGTCTCCTTGGCCACCATCTCTCTCACGATCAGCTGATTGCGCACATCCTTGACGTCGCCCGTATTGCGCGCGAGCTCCTCGGCGAGCGCTTTCTCCTCCTCAGAGCCCACCTCGCCCGTCAACGTCACGACGTCGCCGCGCGTGTCGACGTCGATCTGCAGGCCCCCCGTGTTCGGATTGGCCAGCAGCCGCGACTTCACTGTCGCGGTCGTCGTCGCGTCGTCGAACCAGACGCCGAACGAGCGGTCGGAATCGCTCGAGCTCGAGGGCGCAGCGGCGTCGCGAGCATCGGCAGCGATCTCCAAGTCGTTATCGACTTCGACCACGCCCTCGATGCCCTTCGCAAGCTCGGCCGCCAGATCGCGGTCGATATCGCTTTCGACGTTGCCCGTCAGGTGCACGATGC
>DATCIQ010000422.1:0-11750 GCA_036507635.1 Gammaproteobacteria bacterium | reverse complement strand
GAGCTCGAGCGCACGATTCGCGAGAGCTTCCCCAAGCCGAAAATGATCGTGTTGGGTTTTCCTTCGAACCCCACGGCGCAGTGCGTCGAGCTCGATTTCTTCGAGAACGTCATCGCGCTCGCGCGCAAGCACGACATTTTGATCGTGCACGATCTGGCCTATGCCGATATCGTGTTCGACCGCTGGCGCGCGCCCTCGATCATGCAGGTGCCGGGCGCGAAAGACGTGGCCGTCGAGTTTTTCACGCTCTCCAAAAGCTACAACATGGCCGGGTGGCGCATCGGCTTCATGGTCGGCAACGCGGACCTCGTGAGCGCGCTCGCGCGCATCAAGAGCTACTACGACTACGGCACGTTCACGCCGCTGCAAGTGGCCGCAATCGCCGCGCTCGAAGGCGATCAGCAGTGCGTGAAGGACATCGCCGCCACGTATCAACGTCGTCGTAACGTCCTCGTGAAAGGCTTGCGGGAAGCCGGGTGGCCTGTCGACCTTCCCAAGGCATCGATGTACGTATGGGCCCACATACCGGAGCAGTACCGGTCGCTCGGCTCGTTGGAGTTCGCGAAACACCTGTTGGCGCGGGCCAAAGTATCCGTGTCGCCGGGAATCGGTTTCGGGGAATACGGCGACGAGCACGTGCGTTTTGCGTTGATCGAAAACGAGAACCGCCTGCGCCAAGCCGTGCGCGGCATCAAAGCGATGCTCCGCGAGGATCGCAACGCCCGCCAGGCCTGACCCGTCTTCATGTAGGAGCGAGCTCCGCTCGCGATCTTCCCGGCCGCTTGTCGCGCCGCGAGCTACGTGGCACGCTGGCGAGCATGATCCCGCGAATGCGACCGGCCGCGGCATTGCTGACAGCGCTCACCCTTGCACCGATGACCGCCGTTGCCCAGGAATGGTCGGCCCCGCGCACGCCATGGGGCCACCCCGACCTCGAAGGGATTTGGAACAATGCGACGCTGACGCCCATGCAGCGCCCGGCGGAGCTCGGCGCGAAAGAGTTCTACACCGCCGAGGAAGTCGCAACGGTGGAGCGCGAACGCCGGGCTGAGACGAACGCCGACCGCGAGCTGCCGCCGGGCGAGGTCGGATCGTACAACGACGTCTTCTTCGAGCGCGGCTCCGAGATAGTAGGTACGCGGCGCACGTCGCTCGTCATCGACCCGCCGGATGGACGAATTCCCGCGTTGACGCCGGAAGCGCAGCGCAAAGTCGAAGCGCGCGCAGCTTACGCGGCGCTGCATCCGGCCGATACCCCCGCCGACCGCTGGCTCACGGAGCGCTGCATCCTGTTCGGCGCGACCGTGCCGATGTTCCCGGAGCCCTATAACAACAACTACCAGATCGTGCAGACTAGGGATCACGTGACGATCCTCGTCGAGATGAATCACGACGCGCGCGTTATTCCGCTCGACGGGCCCCCGCACCTGCCCGGCGAGCTGCAACAATGGAAAGGCGATTCGCGCGCGCACTGGGAAGGCGATACGCTCGTCGTAGAGACGAGAAACTTGAAGTTCAACGAGCAAAGCCGCTTCGGCGTCGGCTACTTGAACGGCTTGAGCGACGAGAACTTGAACGTCGTCGAGCGCTTCACGCTCACGGACGAAAACACGCTCATGTATCGGGCAACCATCGAGGACGCTACCGTCTTCACTCGGCCCTGGACCGTCGAGATTCCGCTGACGCGGAGCGCCGGCCCCTTGTTCGAGGTCGCTTGTCACGAAGGCAACTACGGCCTGCGTTTCATACTTTCCGGGCACCGCGCCGCCGAGCGCGCGGCAGAAGCGCGGTAACGCAAACGCAACGCCATGGTCACCATCAACGCAGTCAACCCGTGGCAATGGCAGGATGCGCTGTCCTTTGCGCAAGGCGTCGAGGTGCGCGGCGCGGAGCGCGTGCTTTTTTGCGCGGGTCAGACTTCCGTCGATGCCGGCGGCAACGTACTGCATGCCGGCGACATGGCCGCGCAGCTCGAGCAGGCCTTCGATAACCTCGAGACCGTGCTCGCCAAGGCGGGTCTTACGCTCGCAAACGTCGTGCGTCTCAACTATTACGTGACCGACATGCGCGCGTTCTTCGAGGCTGCCCCGGTCGTCGGCAAGCGTCTCGCGGCGCTCGCGGTAAAACCGTCGGGCACGTTGCTCGGCATCACCGGCCTCTTCCATCCCGATGCGCTCGTCGAGATCGAGGCGACTGCCGTAGCCTGAGCACTCCACGCGTGAGCACCGACTCGCTGCGCATCGAAACGCCGCGGCTGATTTTGAGGCCCCCGCGCCTCGAGGACTTCGAAGCGTATGCGGCGTTTGCCGCCGACGCCGAAGCCGCGCGATTCATCGGCGGCGTGCAGCCGCGAAATACGGCGTGGCGAAGCTTCATGGCGCAAGCCGGCGCGTGGCATCTCCAAGGCATCTCGATGTTCTCGGTGATCGCCAAGTCATCGGGACAATGGATCGGGCGCGTCGGTCCGTGGATGCCCGACGGCTGGCCCGGCACGGAAGTCGGTTGGGGCATCGCCCGCAGCCAATGGCGGCGCGGCTACGCGGCGGAAGCGGCCGCTGCTGCGATCGATTGGGCGTTCGCGAACCTCGGGTGGACCGAGGTCATTCACATCATTGACGTCGACAACGTCGCGTCCGCGGCCGTTGCGCGCAAGCTCGGGTCACAGAACAGCGGTCGCGGCCGACTGCCGCCGCCGTACGAGAACGCTGTCGTCGACCTATGGCGCCAATCCCGTGACGAATGCGTCGATCGCAGGCGCTCCTAGCGCCCTTCAGTTCGGTTTTGTGAGCCTCAACAATCTGCCGCCGACGCCGTCGCGCTCGTCCTCGAGAAGCCAAATCGCGCCGTCCGGCCCCTGCTCGACGGCCCGGATTCGTCGCCCCATCGCGAAGCGCTCGGCTTCACGCGTGCGCTCGCCGTTGAATTCGATGCGCACGAGCGATTGCGAGGATAAGCCGCCGATGAACGCATCGCCCTGCCACTCCGGAAACTCGCCGCCGTTGTAGAACATCAAGCTCGATGGCGAGATCACGGGATTCCAAAATGCCGCCGGCGCATGGAGCTCGGGCCGCGTGTCGTGATCGGGAATCGGCCTGCCGTCGTAGTGGTCGCCGTTGGAGACGATCGGATAGCCGTAGTTCGCGCCGCGCTCGACGAGATTGAGCTCGTCGCCGCCGCGCGGTCCCATCTCGACATTCCAGAGCTTACCTTGCCCATCGAAGGCGAGCCCCAACGGATTGCGATGCCCGAGCGACCAAATCTCGGCTGTGACGCCGCCGCGATCGCCGAAAGGATTGTCCGCCGGCACCGAGCCGTCATCGTTGAGACGCACAATCTTGCCCAAGTTCGCCTGCATGTCTTGCGCGGGATCGAACTTCTGGCGCTCGCCCGAGCTGATAAAGAGGTGGCCGTCCTCGCTGAAAGCGATGCGGTGACCGAAATGGCCGCGGCCCTCGACCTTCGGCACTTGACGCCAGATCACTTCGAGATCGGCAAGCTCGCCGCCGGTAGCGCCGAGCACGAGCCTTGCGCGCCCTACGGCCGCGCCGCTGGTGCCGTTGCTGCCGCCTTCGGCATAGCTTAAATAGACGAGACCATTCTCGGCGAAACCGGGATGCGCGACGACGTCGCCGAGCCCGCCTTGACCGCCGTAGCTCACTTCCGGCACGCCACGAATCTCGCTGACGGTGCCGTCTGTCGCATAGAGCTTGAGCATGCCCGGCTTCTCGCTCACGAGCAGATGCCCGTCGGGCAAAAAGGTCATGGCCCAAGGCTCGTTGAATTCCGCCATCGCGGTCGCCGTGAACGCCGTGTTCTGGGCGAGCAGCGCGTCATCCGTGCCGCCGCAAGCCGCCAGCGCAATGCCAACGCACGCGAGGATCTTTCTACTACCCATGGTCTCGACTTCCTGCAAACAGGGGACTCTTGCAGTCCGGAAATTCAATGTCAACGCACCGCCATCGTAGGCGGCTTGCAATTAATTAAACACACGTTTAAATTGGTCGGCATGCAAGTCCCAGTGTCGAAACCTCGCGCAAGCGCGCGTCGTGGCCCCGGCCGTCCGGCCGGGGGTGTCGCCGATCAGCGCGAGCGCCTCCTCGATGCGGCACTGCGTTCTTACGCCAAAATCGGCATCGCGGCGGCGAGCCTGCGTCGCATCGCGAGCGACGCCGGCGTGACGCCCGCGATGGTCCACTACTACTTCGGCAGCAAGGAACAGCTCCGCGCCGCGGTCGTCGAGGAACGCGTCATGCCCGTGATCGCCGTTCTCCGCGAGCGGCTCGACGCGGCAGGCAATGATCCCCGCGCCCTCGTGACGAGCTTTGTTCGCGGCGTGCACGCCGCCGTCGCCGACAATCCGTGGCTGCCTTCGCTGTGGGTTCGCGAAGTCTTGAGCGAAACGGGCGCACTGCGCGATCTATTGGTCACACGGATCTCGCCCCAAGTGCCGCAACTCTTGGCGAAACGGCTCGCCGCCGCGCAGAAACAAGGGGACTTCAATGCCGACCTCGATCCGCGATTGCTCGTCGTGTCGTTGATCGGGCTCACTTTGTTTCCGTTCGCGGCGGCGCCGATTTGGCGACGCATTTTCGCGGCCGCCGATGTCGATAACGACGCGCTCTTGCGCCACACGCTCGCGTTGCTCGACCACGGCATGGGAGGGCTGAATGCGCACTAGATACTCGTGGGGCCCGTTCGCCGCGTTGTTTGCGGCCCTCGTTGGCGCGTGCGCCCGCGACACGCCGCCGACGATCTTAGGCACGCTCGAATGGGATCGAATCGCGCTCGTCGCCGAGTCTTCGGAGCCCATCTTGCGTTTCGCCGTGGCCGAAGGCGACCGCGTCGCGGCCGGGGACGTCTTGCTCGAGCTCGATACGCGCCGACAAGACGCGCGCATTGCGCAAGCGACCGCAAGTCTCGCCGAGGCCGAAGCGCGGCTCGCCGAGCTCGCGCACGGCGCGCGCATCGAGACGATCGACGCCGCGCGAGCGGCGCTCGCGCGTGCACGAGCCGCCCAAACGGATGCGGAAACCGAATACGAGCGCGTCGTCGAGCTCAGAAGCCGCGAGCTCGTGGCTGCGGCCGCGCTCGACCAAGCGCTCGCGGCACGTGACCAACGGCGCGCGGAAACGGCGTCCGCTGAAGCGCAGTTGCAAGAGCTCACGGCCGGCACGCGTCCCGAGCAAATCGAGCAAGCGGCTGCCGCCGTCGATACGGTCAAGGCGGTGCTGCACGAGCTCCACCTCACGCGCGAGCGGCTCATCGTGCGTGCACCACGCGACGGAATCGTCGACGCGTTGCCGTTCGATCCCGGCCACCAACCGCCCGTGGGTGCGGAGGTCGTGAGCCTGCTCGTCGGCGACGCGCCTTACGCCCGCGTCTTCATACCGGAGCCGTTGCGCGCGCAAGTCAAACGCGGCGACGAGTTCGAGATCCGCATCGAAGGAATCGCTGCATCGTTCGCCGCCGAGCTCCGCAGCATCCGCAGCGAGCCGAGCTTTACGCCCTACTATGCGCTCGCGGGCAACGATGCGAGCCGGCTCGTCTATCGCGCCGAGCTCGTGCTGAAAGACCCGGAGGCGGCCGCCCTCCCCGCGGGCTTGCCGTTGACCGCAACGCTGCGCGACAATGGACGCAACTGACACATCGCCCGCAATCCGGGCGCGATCCTTGAGCAAACACTTCGGTCCCGTCGTCGCGGTCGACGGGCTCGATCTCACCGTGCGCCGCGGCGAGGTCTACGGCTTCCTCGGTCCGAACGGCTCGGGCAAGTCGACGACGATCCGCATGCTCTGCGGCCTGCTCAGACCGAGCGGCGGAGACATCGACGTCCTCGGCTTCAAGATCCCGAAGGACGCCGAGGCGCTGAAGCGGCGCATCGGCTACATGACGCAAAAGTTCTCCCTCTATGAAGACCTGACGGTCACCGAGAACTTGCGCTTCCTCGCGGCCGTGCACGGATTGCCGCGGGCGGAATCGAAAGCCCGCATCAATCAAACACTCGAGCGCTACCGCATCGCCGATCTCAAGACGCGTCTCGCAAGCACGTTGAGCGGCGGCCAAAAGCAACGGCTTGCCCTCGCGGGCACGGTGCTTCACGCACCGGATCTTTTGTTCCTCGACGAGCCGACGAGCGCCGTCGATCCGCAGTCGCGGCGCGAGTTCTGGGATTCGCTGTTCGAGCTCGCGGACGAGGGTACGACCCTGCTCGTCTCGACGCACTACATGGACGAAGCCGAGCGCTGCACGCGCCTCGCCATTCTCGATCACGGCCGCATCGTCGCGGACGGCGCACCCGGCGAGCTCATGTCATCCCTCCCGGGTAGAACGTTGCTGATCGAGAGCCGCGAATTGCCGCGCGCTCGACAAGTATTGCAAGGCTTGCCGACGGTTATCGCGTTCGCGCAGATCGGCGCATCGATGCGCGTGCTCGTAGCGGACCGAGACGGCATCGAAAGCGATCTCCTCGAAGCGCTGCGCAGCTTCGACATCGAAGCAACGATTCACGCAGCCGCGCCGAACCTCGAGGATGTGTTCGTCGCGGCGACGCAGAAGCCGCCGATGCCTCGCGGAGAGGCGGCATGAACCTGCGCAGGCTCGGGTCCATCATCATCAAGGAGCTCAGGCAACTGCGCCGTGACCGGCTCACGTTCGCAATGATCGTCGGCCTCCCAAGCATGCAGCTCGTCTTGTTCGGCTACGCGATCAATATGGACGTGCGTCATCTCGATGCCGCCGTGCTCGATCAGGCCGATACGGCGCGCTCGCGCGAGGTCGTGGCGCAGATGGGGGCGACCGAAGTGCTCGAGTTCCGCTATCACACGTCGACTCCGCTCGAGCTCGAAGCGCTGTTGCGCTCCGGAAGCATCAGCGCGGCGCTGGTCGTGCCTCAAGATTTCGAACGGCGCATGGAAGACCCCGGGCGGCCGCCGCTGCAGCTCATCGTCGACGGCTCGGACCAAGTGATTCAGTCCGCGGTGCGCCAGCTCGGCGCGTTCGCGGTCCGCGGGGACGTCGGCTGGACGACACGCCCGCCGCCCGTCGAGATCGTCAATCTCTACAATCCGGAGCGCCGAGCGCCCATCAACACGGTGCCGGGACTCATCGGCGTGATTCTCACGATGACGATGGTGCTGTACACGTCGCTCGCCCTCGTGCGCGAGCGCGAGCGCGGCAACCTCGAAATGCTCATCGCGACGCCTGTCTCACCGTGGGAGCTCACGATCGGTAAGGTGCTGCCCTTCATCGGCATCGGTCTCGTGCAAGTGACCGTGGTGCTGTTGCTCGGCAAGCTCTTGTTCGACGTGCCCGTCCGCGGAGGTCTCGGCGATCTCTACGTCGCCGCGCTTGTTTTCATCGTCGCGAGCCTCGCGCTCGGCATTTTCCTTTCGACTTTGGCACGCAGCCAGTTCCAGGCCATGCAGCTCGCGTTTTTCGTGTTCCTGCCGCAGATTCTCCTGTCGGGCTTCATGTTCCCTTACGCCGGTATGCCGGTCGCGGCGCAGTGGCTCGCAGAGATCCTGCCGCTGACTCACTTCCTGCGTCTCGTGCGCGGCATCATGCTGCGCGGGGCGGGCCTCATGGAGCTTTGGCCGTCGCTCGCAGCGCTCGGCGTCTTCATCGTCGTGGCGCTCGGCATCGCGGTCTCCCGCGTCCACAAGCGCCTCGACTGACGCGGCCTTCACCTCGGCGTTGCGTAGCGCACGCCGAGGCGGCATGCTTCTCTTGGCGTTTCACGAGAGGCTCGGGAGTATGAGAGCGTCGAACGTTGTCGCGCAGTGCGCGCTCACTACGCTTGCGGCATGCATGTCGATGGTCGCGGGCGCGGCGGCCGCGCAAGAGGCGCCGTATTCGCCGCCGCGGACTCCGTGGGGCGACCCCGATCTCCAGGGCAAATGGCCGGGCACAGCCATGGTCGGCGTGCCGATGCAACGCAACCCGGAGCTCGGCACGAGAAGCGTCCTCAACGACGAGGAATTCGTGCAGCGCCAAGCGCAGGCTGCGCGGCAACAGGAGCTCGACAATGCCGACTTCGAGCTCGAGGATGCCGCGACCACGCCCGGCGGAACGGTCGGCGGACCGGTTTCCCCGCCGCCGCACTGGCTCGAGCGCGGCGAGCCGCAACGCCAAGCGTCGCTCATCGTCGATCCGCCGGATGGCCGCATGCCTCCGCTGACCGAAGAGGCGCAGGCGCGCGTGGAGGAGCTCCGCGCTTATCGCGAAAGCCGTGGACCGGCGGATTCCTACACCGACCGCAGCCTCTATGACCGCTGCATCACGCGCGGTATCGCGGGCTCCGTGCTGCCCGTGATCTACAACAACGGCAACGTCATCGTCCAAGCACCGGGTTACATCGCGTTCGTCAACGAGATGATCCACGAGACGCGAATTATTCCGCTCGACGGGCGCCCGCATCTCGAGCCCGGCATCAAGCTGTGGATGGGCGATTCACGCGGCCGCTTCGAAGGCGATACGCTCGTCGTCGAGACGACGAACCTCACCGATCGCACAGGCATAGGGTTGAACGGCGGCGGTGGGCGCCACACCGATGCGCTCGAGGTCACCGAGCGCTTCACGCGTACCGACGACGGCACGATCATCTACGAGATGACCATCGACGACCCCAAGACTTGGACGCGCCCGTGGACGATGCAGATGCCGCTCGAGCGCGAGGACGACTACGGCGTGTACGAGTACGCGTGCCACGAAGGCAACTACGCGCTGCGCAACATCCTGAGCGGCGCGCGCGCCGACGAACGCGCCGCCGCGTCCCCGTAGGAGCGAGCTTCGCTCGCGATTCCTAGTCGAGCCCCGCGACCTCCCTCGCGCCCCCCGTCAACTCGACGATGTGCAGGCCCGTCGATGCCCTGTCGAGCGCATAGATATAGCCGCGATCGTCGATGTTGACGTTGTTCGTCTGAATCGCCGTGTCGCAGTGCTCGACACCGTCGATCTCGATGCAGGACTCGGTCGTGTGCTCCGTGACTTCGGGAATGAAGCGCGCGATCTCTTTGGGCTCGAACGGATTGCGAATATCGACGACGCGGATGCCGGCATTGAAGTACGCGAGCACGACGAGCGTCTTGTCGAACCCCGGATGAAACGCGTCGTGCAGCGAATGCGGCCCGAAACGTCCGCCCCGGTGACAGAAATCGCCGGGCTCCTCAGGCACTTGGAACGTCGAGATCGACACGGGGCGCTCTTCCTCTGTGATGTCGACGACGAACATGAGGTCGCGATTCTCCTGGCAGCGAAAGGAGCCGGCTTCGGAGACCACGACGAGCAGATCGCGGCTGCGCTGATCGCGGTTGTCGGCATAGTCGGCAATCTCGAATTCGCCGATCGGCTTCGCCGTATGCACACCCCAGTAGCTCGGCAGATCGAGCCGCCCGATCTCGGGATAGAGAAGATTCTCGGGTGTCGGCGCGAGCGGATCTCGCGCGTCCGGATCGCCGCTCAAGAACTTGTCGCGGTCGAGAATCTGCAAAACACCGTCCGCTCCGCTGCCGTAGCCGAGATACATGCGATCGCCGACGACGAACGGCTGATGCAAGCCCGCGATCTCGGGCTTGGGGTACGGCCCCTCCGCGCCCGGCTCCCAACCGGCGAGACCGAAATCGCGGATGTGTCGCGGCTGCTCTGGATCCCCGACATCGAACGCCTGGAGCACGCGCGTGACGCGCCAACCTTCGGCCGTGCCGTTGAGATAAGCGATGCCCGTTGCGCAATCCCACTGAAACTTGTGCGTCTCGCGGTTGCCGCGGGCCGACTCCGGGCGCGACGAAACACCCGTGGTCGCAATCGTCGTGACGAACGAAGGCTCCGCGGGATCCGTGACATCGAGCATTTCGTAGCTGACCGCGCCGTTCGTTCGAATCGCATACACCTTGCCGTGGTCACCGCTCGGCAATGCTTCGCCGTCGCAGACCTGGACGTGTTGCGTGCCATTCGCTTCGCCGCCCGTGGGCGGCACGTGAGTCAGGTAGACGGGCATCGCCGGGTCGGTGACGTCGAGAATCGATAGGCCGTTGCGCTCAACTTGCCCGGTCGTGGAATTGACGGCCTCGCCGGCGTGGTGGCCGACGAAGAGAATCCGGCGGTCTCCGTACGCGTGCACGATCGGTTGGTAGGCCGAGCGGGCTTGCAAGTCGTGCTCCCCCACGAGGCGCGTGTGTTCAGCGCTCGCATAGGCCTGCCGCCCTGCCTGCGCTTCCAACGGTTGCGTTGTAATACAGTAGAAACATAATATAAGCAAATGATTAATCTTACTATTTATAGCCACTGATGCTCCCCTGGATTCCATCTTCGTGCCCGCGGGCCGGATACGTGACGCTACCCCCGTCCACGCGCGCGAACGAGGTCAGCGCATGGGCCTGGCTGCGGTCCCCGCTCAGGATGTCGATGACCTCGACGCCGCGCGCGAGCAATGCGTCGGCGACGAGCGAACGGTGGCAGCGCCATGGAACGGCCTCGGCACACATGATCGCCGTCGGTCCCTTCGCCGCGACGCCGATGAGCTCGTCGACGCTGCGGCTGAACTCTTCCGTCTGCATGTGGTCGGCGTAGCCGCGAAACGCCTCGTTTCTCCAGCCGTCGTTCAAAGAATCCTTGGCCGGGCGCCGCAAGCCGCCCAGGCTTTTCATGTGGAGGTACTCGATGCCGGCACCCCTCAAGCTCTCGCGCAGGCTCTCCTGCCCGAACTGCGGATTGCGGCGCGATCCTGGAATCGTTCGAATGTCGACGAGCATCGCGATCGCATAGGGGCCCAGCATGGCGAGAAACTCGCCGATGGGATGCGTCGAGTGGCCGATGGTGTACAGCGTCGTCGACATGCGGCTTGGCCGCCCTCGCTTCCGCTCAGGCAGGCTTCCGCGGCACGAGCATGTTTACGACGGCGACCTGCACAGCTTCGCCATGTTGATTCAGCGTGGTGTTCCGCATCTTGACGATGCCGCGATCGGGCTTCGAGCGCGACGGCGTCACCTCGAGCACTTCGCTCTCCACGTGCAGCACGTCGCCGGGCTTCGTCGCGCGCGGCCAGCTCATCTCGCCGCCAAGACCGATGAGCCCGCCCGCGATCCGCAAATCGCTGTCGACGAGCAGGCGCATCGCCATCGCCGCCGTGTGCCAGCCACTCGCGATGAGCCCGCCGAAGATGCTCCGCTTCGCAGCCGCCTCGTCGAGATGAAACGGCTGCGGATCGAAGCGCGCCGCGAACGACTTGACCTCGTCGGCATTGACGACGACGTTGCCGCTCGTGAAGCGCTGGCCGACGGCGAAGTCGTCGAGGTAGAGCTCGTCTTGCGTAGTCACGCTCATTTCGTGCACTCGCAACTCGTGAATCCACGGGATCGGGTCGCTCGCCGGAAACGTCTGCTCGAGCTCCATGTCGAGGCGCCGATTCTGGGTTTCGGTGGACATCAAAGAGGATGCTACGCCCATGACGCGATATTAGGTACCGCGTGAAACTCGTACAGGCGCGCGTTCTTCGCCGAACGCTTGTGTGCCTCTGAACTGGTAGATCGTGGTTTTCGGCAACGAACGCCGGTAGCATCCGCCCGAATCAGAAGCGATTTGCAATCGATCTATGAAAAGAAGAGCCTTGTTACGTGCGGTTGCAACGCTGCCGTTTCTTTCCGCCGGCTTCGCCGCCCTCGTCGGTTCAACGAAGTCTGCGACGGCGGCCACGACGCGCGCCAAACAGCGCGTGCGCCCCTCCGATCCCTCATGGCCGGACGCGGCAAGCTGGG
>DATCIQ010000421.1:0-3213 GCA_036507635.1 Gammaproteobacteria bacterium | reverse complement strand
CCGTCGACCGGAATCACGCGTGCATCGTGGATCATCTCGAGCAACACGACGACGTAGTCGTCGGTCTGCGCGATCTGCAGATTGCTGTTGTAACCGACGGGCAACATCGGCGGGCCTTCGTTCGGCCATACGATGCAGCGCTCGGCGAGCGGCCGGTCCTGAGCGCTATCGAAGCCACGCTCACGCGCCCGCGCCGCGCGAGCGTCCGCTGCCGCCTTGGCCGCCGCGGTGCTCGCAGGCATGCGGCCGTTCCGCGGATCCGTGATGATCGACGTACGCAGGTTCAGGGCGATCGGGTTTTGGCTCCGATCGAGGCCGAAGTCATCGAGTTGATAGTGGACGTCGGCTGCGGTGCCTGCCTCCGTCTCTGTGACGACGAGACTCTCGGCCAGGAGCTTGTCGGCCTCCTCTTGCGTGTACAACTCCTTGTTGCCGAGCTCGACGGGGCGCTCGAGCGGTACGATCGTTGCGCTCGTCCAGTGGCCCGACAAATCCGGCTGCCCGGCGGCCGTGCGCGGGACTTCTCGGTCGCTCTTGCCGTTTTGCGCCATGGCGGCGAGCGGCGCCGCTATGAGACCCAGAACGAAAAGCCGCGACGTCAACGTCAGTCTAGTCATTGCCCTTCTCCCTTGCTCAAGTGGCCGTACATGAGCTCCTCGGCGAATTCGACGCATTTGAATTCCAAGAGTTGCACGTTCGGCTCGAGCCGTCGATACAACGGCATGCTGATGGTCCACGGCCGAGAGTATACGTTGGGGTCCTCGATCGTGGCCTCGTATTGCAGGTGATTGGGGCCGAGCGGCGTGTAACGCTCGACGACGTGCATCGTCGCGGAGCCGTAATTGCCGGCGCGGTCGAGCCAGGTCTGGCCGTTCTGCGCCGTCACGTCGACGACGAGCGTATCGCCGTCCCAACGGCCGTTCGACCAACCCATCCAGCTCTCGGCGATCGCGGGTACCTCCTCGTTCATGAAAACGGTCCGCACGGCGCTCGCGTATTCGTAGAGGATCATGATGTCGTCGTCGGTCTGGAGGATTTGCAGCGGGTGCGGCATGTAGGTCGCGCGCGGCACGCCGGGCAAGAAACACTTGGCCTCGGGGTCGTTCGTGCGGCGGCTCGCGAAGTTCTGGTCGCGTTGTGCGCGTGCGGCTGGTAGATACGGAATCGTGCTGCCTTCGCGGCCGGAAGAATCGCGGCTGGAAGAATCGCGGCCGGAGGCCGCTCCTACTATGACGCCCAAGCCCGGCGGCACGGCGCCGATCGTGCCGAGCGTCTCGATGGCGCCTTGGCTCGCGGCGTGCGGCTCGAGGTTCCAGTTCGCGGTGCTCAAGGTTTGCCAGATGCCGTTGAGGTCGGGGTGGCCGTCGCGGGTGCCGGGGAAATCGAAGTCCTGGGCGACGGCGAGTGACGCACCGAGAAGGCCGATCATGAATATGTAGGAGCGAGCTTTGCTCGCGATTTTTGAAGAGTCGCGAGCGAAGCTCGCTCCTACAAAGGAGGGGGGATCAATCGGGGAGCGCATAGACGTATAACGCGTTGCCGGTGGACGGATGATGGACGTCGGGGGAAAGTAGCCGCGGCACGATGCGCGGGCTGCCGCCGCCCAAGCCCGTCGTGACGGCGATGTATTGCTTGCCGTCGACGGCAAACGTGATCGGAAAACCTTGCACGGACGTGCTGAGCCGCGTTTCCCAGAGGATGTCGCCCGTCTCGACGTCGACGGCCTTGAACATGCGGTCGAGATCGCCGGCAAACGCGAGCCCTCCGCCCGTCGAGAGCACGGCCGTAAGAAACGCGGCGCGTTGCTCGATCGACCAGAGCTCCTCGAGCGTCGAGACGTCGTACGCGGCGAGCTTGCCCAGGTTGCCGTCCGAGCCCGGCATCTCGTACCAGCGCCGATCGGCGCCCGCGCTGCCACCGCCCGGCTCGAACTCGACTTCGCGCGCGCGGATCTCGAGACAGCTCTGGCTCAGCGGAATGATGAGACGCCGCGCGCCGGGGTGATAGCTCACGGCCTGCCAGTTGTGGCCGCCGGCCGTGCTCGGGCACGACTGCACCCATTCGTCGAACTTATGGTTTGCGATCTCGGGACGGTAATTGGGCCGCCCCGTTTCCGGATCGAAGGAATCGAAAATGTTCTGGAACACGGTTTCCTTGTGGGCCAGATACTCGCCCGTTTGCCGATCGAGCTTCCAAAGAATCCCGGCTTTGCCGATCGTGAACACGAGCTTGCGCCCGTCGGCGTCGACGAGCACGCGCTCGTAGACCTCGTCGAGATCGAGCGCTTCGCCGGGCGCATGCTGGTAATACCAGGCGAGCGACCCGTCGCGGGGGTTCAGCGCGAGCGTCGAGCTCGTGTACAGCGCGTCGTCGTGCACCGTCATGCCACGGCTCACGGGCATCCACGGCTTCGGCTGCGCGACGCCCCAGTAAGTCAGATCGAGCTCGGGGTCGTAACTGCCCGTGATCCAAGTCTCGCCGCCGGCACGGAACGTATCCTCGATACCGCCCCACGTGTCGCCGCCGGGCTCGAGGTTGCGCGCGACCGTGTTGAATTTCCAGAGTTGCTTGCCGGTGTCGACGTCGTAGGCGCTCAAGAAGCACTTCTCTTCGCGATAGCGCGTGCAGCCGCCCAAGCCTGAGATCACGACGCCGTCGACGACGAGCGGACCGCTCGAGTTCGAGTAGTCTCCCTCGGTGCGATCGCCGATGATCGTCTCCCAAAGCTTGTTGCCGTTGCGCGCGTCGAGCGCGACGAGGCGTGCATCCTTGGCCGAGAACAGGATCTTGTCCTCGTAGATCGCGATTCCGCGCATTGCGCCGGCCGGATTCGCGGGCCCGACGTGGTTCTCCCAAATGAGATCGCCGGTCACCGCATCGAGCGCCTGCACCGTGTTGTCGGGCAACTGCAGATAGAGAATGCCGTCGTGCACGATCGGGGCCGGCTGATTGTTGCCGCCCTCGCCCATGCTCCACACCCACGCTAACGTAAGCTCGCCGACGTTGTCGCGATCGATCTCGTCGAGCGGGCTGTAATTCCACGCCTGGTAGTTGCGGCGAATCATGAGCCAGTCCGCGGGATCGGGGTTTTCGAGCATCGCTTGTGTCACGGGCCGATAGTTCGGCACCGTGCCCGCGACGGTGACGCCGGTCGCGCGCGATTGCGGGGCCGGGCCGCCGGTCGGCGCGGCCGAAGCGAGCGCCTCGCGCAGC
>DATCIQ010000420.1:0-4378 GCA_036507635.1 Gammaproteobacteria bacterium | reverse complement strand
CCAGTCGGACAAAGGCGCCTTCGGGCGCCTTTGTCGCATCTAGGACCATGACATTGGACCATGACATTTCGCCACCACATCGTTGCACGGCCTAGAGCGCGGGGTTTCACGCTCGTCGAGCTCGTCGTCGTGATCGTGATCTTGGGGGTGCTCGCTGCGGTCGCCATGCCGCGCTTCTTCGACAACCGCGTGTTTCAAGCCCGAGGGTTTTACGAGGATCTCGCCGCCGGGCTCAAGTTCGCGCAGAAAGTCGCCGTGGCGAGCGGTTGCGCCGTGCGCGTCGTGGTCGACGCGGCCGGCTACACGGCGCGTCAGCAGCAAGTCAACGCCGGGCGCTGCGATCCGCTGGACGCGAGTTGGAGCACGCCCGTGGTGCTCGCGGACGGTGAGGTGCTCGCGGCATCGACGCCCGCGGACGTCGTCGTCGCGCCCGCCGTCACGATCGTGTTTGGCCCTCTGGGGAGCACGGATCTAGGAGCCGATCAGACCATCACCGTCGACACGTTCGCGCTGACGGTACATGCCGAGAGCGGCTACGTGGATACGCCATGACGGAGCGCGGCATGACATTGATCGAACTGGTCATCGCGATCGTCGTCGTGGCGATCGCAGTGAGCGCGATTTTGGGCGTCCTGTCGCGCAACGTCGAGCACAGCGCCGACGCAATGATCATGAGCCAAGCCGTGTCGATTGCCGAAGCCTACATGGAGGAAGTCTCGTTGAAAGCGTTTGCCGATCCCGACGGCATCGACGGCGAGGCTTTGCGCGCGGACTTCGACGATGCCGACGACTATGCGGGGCTCGTCGACAACGGCGCTTACGATCAATTCGGCAATGCGATCGCGGGGCTCGCGGACTACACGGTTTCGGTGGCCGTCGGGCCGAGCACCGCGTTGCCCGGCATCGCCGGCGCGGACGCTCTGCGCATCGATGTGCGCGTCGCGTATGCGCCTTACATCGACTACGTGCTGAGCGCGTACAAGACGAGGTTATGATGGAGCGGAGGAAGAATCGCGAGCGGAGCTCGCTCCCACAAAAAGGGTTCACCCTAGTCGAGCTCGTCGTCACGATGACCGTGAGCGTCGTCGTCGTCTCGTTCGTCGCGATGTTCATCGCAACGCCCGTCCAAGGGTTCACGGACCAATCCCGCCGCGTCAAGCTCGTCGACGCCGCGGACACCGCTTTGAGGCGCATGAGCCGCGACGTGCGGCGCGCTCTCCCGAACACGATTCGCACCACGACGAACGGCAGCACCGTCGCTCTCGAGCTCTTGGGCTCAGTCGACGGCGCGCGCTACCGCGCACAGTCGCCGGGCGGCGCGGACGAGGTCCTCGATTTCACGTTCGCCGACGCGTCGTTCAACGTCATCGGCCCGTTCACGCAAGTTGCGAAGCCCTTCACCTCCGACGAGCATTATCTCGCGATCTACAACGTCGGCGTACCGGGGGCCGACGCCTATGCGCTCGCCGACGTCATCACGCCGCCGGGAACGACGATCGGCATCGCGAGCGACGCCCCCGGTGAGGACCGCGTGACGCTGTCCGCACCGTTCAAGTTCGCATACGAATCGCCGACACAGCGCATCTATCTCGTCGAAGGCCCGGTCAGCTACTTGTGCGATACGGTGAACGGGACGTTGCGTCGGTTTGCCGACTACGCGGTTGCCCAGAATCATGGCGACCGCGACAGCAGCGCCGAGCTTCTCGGCGCCGGCGCGAGCGACACGCTCATGGCCGATCACGTCACGGGTTGCGCGTTCACGTATGCGCCGGGCACGGCTGAGCGCGCCGGCATGATCTCGATGGAGCTTCGCATCGGCGATCAGGGCGAGACGATCGCGTTGCTCGTGCAAGTCCACGTGGACAACGTGCCATGACGAGGAGCTTCGGCAATCGGTCGCGGCAGCGGGGCGTCGCGCTCGTCGCGGCGATATTCCTGCTGGTCGTGCTCGCGGGGATCGCGGGTTATGCCGTCCGCATCGGCGTCATGCAGCAGCAGACGGTCACGGCCGGCTTGCGCGCGGCGCAGGCGTTTCACGCGGCGCGCTCAGGTGTCGCCTGGGCCGCGCATCAGGCGCTCGCCGGAGCCTGGTGCACGACCCCGACGGCGACGGCGACGCTCAACTTGAGCGAGGCCGGCACGAACGGCTTCGACGTCGCCGTGCAGTGCACGCATACCACGCATGGCGAAGGCGGCGCCACGCTCGACGTCTACGTCGTCGACGTGCTCGCAGAAGCCGGCGCCTACGGGGGACCCGACTACGTGTCGCGGCGTCTCCAGGCGAAGGTCACGGACGGAGCGTAGCGATGGGCGTCCGGCAAAAGGTTTCGCGCGATATCCGGACTGCGGCGGCGGTTTGTCTCGGCCTTACCCTGTTGATCGCTCATGCGCCCGCATCCGCCGCGCCGGGCGACACGCTCTTCTACGACAACCTGAACGGCAACCTCAACAGTTGGACCGAGGTCGCGAGCGGCGGCGATGCGAGCCTCGGCAACGAAACCGCAAGCCAGGGACAATCGCTGCGGCTGCGCTGGGGCGTCGTCGAGATCTACAGCGACCCGATCGCCGCCGCGGTCCCTGGCGCCGAGCTCGAGGCCTGGATCCGTCGCGGCGACGACAGCTTCAGCGAAAACCCGGAGGCCGGCGAGGACCTCGTCGTCGAGTACCTGAGCTCGGCGAACGCATGGGTTCTGCTCGAGGCCTTCGCCGGCGGCGGCACGCCGGGCCAGGTTTACACGCCGACCTACACGCTGCCCGCCGACGCGTTGCATGCGAATTTGAGCATTCGCTTTCGCCTGCTCGCGGGCAGCGGCAACGACAACGACTATTGGCACGTCGACGAAGTGCGCGTCACGGAGCTCGCGGGCTCGGGCGGCAGTGGCGGGACGCTCGGCGTTGGTACGTGCGAGGACTTCGAAAGCGGCCTCGGCGGCTGGTCGGTCAACGTAACGAGCGGCAGCGCGAGCGCCGGCATCGGCCCGCAGACCTTCAACTCGCCGAGCAATTCGCTCTTTACCGAAGGCGGCGTCGTCTCGGTCACGAGCGACGCGATCGATCTCTCGAGCGCGCTGTTCGTGACGCTCGACGTCTGGGTGCGGAGGGGCAGCAATAGTTTCAGCGGCCGCCCCGAGAACAATGAGAACCTCGTGCTCGAGTATCTGACTAGCGGCGGCGCGTGGAGCACGCTCGAGACGTTCACGGGCTCGGGGACCGCGGGCGAGATTTTCCTTCGCAGCTACAGCCTGCCGGCCGCGGCGCTGCATGCTGCCTTCCAGGTCCGTTTTCGCCAGACGGCCGGCACCGGCAACATGGATTTTTGGCACGTCGACGACGTTTGTCTCAACACGCCGATCTCCTACAGCCTCGAAGAAGCCGCGTGGACCGGTGCGCCGAACGAGATCGTCGACGGCAGCGGCCAAGGACTCAACGGTAGGGCTTTCGGTGTCGATGTCTACAACGACGATGCAACGCCTGCGCGGGCTACGAATCCCGGCACGTGCCGCTACGGCGTTTTCGACGGCATCGACGACTACATCGAGATCGCCGACGCCCCCGCGCTCGATATCGCCAATGAGCTCACCGTGACCGCGTGGATCTACATGCGCACGATGCCGGCCGAGCTCCACACGATCGTGTCGAAGGACACGAACTACGAATTTCACATCGACAACGTCGGGCGTGTGTACTGGTGGTGGTCGGCCGACAACTTCAGGACGACGGGCTATTCGATCACGCTGAACCAGTGGCATCACGTCGCGATCACGTACCGCTCCGGCAGCCAGACGATCTACGTCGACGGCATCTCGCGCGCGACGAACAACTACAGCGGCACGCTGCCGCAGAACGATCTGCCGGTCTTCATCGGCACCGACTACAACTTCATCTCGCGCGCGTTCGACGGCTACATCGACGAGGTCTACATCCTGCCGCAGGAGCTCTCTCAGACGCAGGTGCAGACGCTCATGAACCAGACGCACCCATGCGCGACGGTCGCGGCGCAGTTCTCGATCAATCACGACAACTTCGGCATTCACTGCATGCCCGAGACCATCACGGTCGATGTCGTCGATTCGATCGCCGGCACGCCGCTCTTGAACTACAACGCGACGGTCGAGCTGCAAACCGACAGCGGACGCGGCACGTGGTATCTCGCGCCCGGCGGCGGCAGCGGTACGTTCAGCGATGCGACGACCGGCGACGGCCTCGCGACCTACGATTGGCCGCTCGGCGAGTCGCAGGCCGTATTCGAGCTCTACTATCCGGAAGGCTTACCCCCCGCCGACCCCGACGTCAATATCAACGTCGTCCAGGTCGGCGACCCGGGAATTCGAGATACCGATGCCGAAGGCAATCTCGTATTCTGGGCAAACGGTTTCAC
>DATCIQ010000419.1:0-2791 GCA_036507635.1 Gammaproteobacteria bacterium | reverse complement strand
CCCGAGTGGCCGGTGTGAAACAGCGCCGGCAGCCCGGCCGCGGCGATGGTTTCGTACAACGGATACGCGACCTTGTCGTTCGGGAAGAACTCCTGAAACTGCGGATGAAACTTGAAGCCCTTGACGCCGTAGCTGTCGATCAAGCGTCGCGCCGCGCGCACGCCGTCACGGCCTCGCGACGGATCGATGCTCGCAAACGGAATCATGATGTCGCTGTTCTCGGCGGCGAGCTCGGCGACTTCCTCGTTCGACACGGGACGCTCGCCGCGCGCGTGCTCGCCGTCGACGGGGAAAATCACGCATGCGATCTTACGCTCGCGATAGTAAGCGGCGATCTCAGGAATCGTCGGCTGCGGGCCGTCGCCGCTTTTGAAGTACGCTTGGGCCGCCACCTGAAAAGCCGACGGCGGCTGCGGATCGCGACTGGAGATTTCGGCGTGCGTGTGCACGTCGATCGCCACGAGCGATTCGACATCGATGGTCCTTGCGCCGCCGCTCAAGCCAGGATCCCTTGAACCTTGGCCTTGGCCTCATCGGCCTTGCGCAGCATCTCGTCGAGATCGACGGGCACGGGAACATCGCGGCCGCGCTTGACCGCCGGGCGCTCGGCGATCACGTCGAGCCAGCGGCCGAGATGATCGAGCCCGTCGATGCCGACCCCCGACCACTTGTAGCCCCTAACCCACGACCAATGGGCGATGTCGGCGATCGAGTAGTCTCCGGCGAGGTACTCCTGGTTCGCGAGCCGCGTATCGAGCACCTCGAACAGGCGCCGCACTTCGCGCTGGTAGCGATCGATGGCGTACGGGATCTTCTCGGGCGCGTAGCGGAAGAATACGTTGGCCTGGCCCATCATCGGGCCGATGCCGCCCATTTGAAACATGAGCCACTGGATGACCGTCGAGCGGCCCTTGACGTCTCGAGGCATGAGCTTGCCGGTTTGCTCGGCGAGGTAGAGCAGAATCGCGCCCGACTCGAACACGGCGAAGTCGCCATTGTCATGATCGACGATGGTCGGTATGCGTCCATTGGGGTTGATCTCGAGATACCACGCTTCCTTCTGCTCTTTCTTGTCGAGCTGAATGTGCCGCACCGAGTACGGCAGTCCCAACTCCTCGAGCGCAATGGATACCTTCCATCCGTTCGGAGTCGCGGAAGTGAAGAGCTCGATCATGGCTTTAAGTCCCTCGCCGGAATTCTGACCATGGTACAGGCAAATCGCGGCATGCTCGTAGCGCTCGCCGCGGCTGTGGGACAATTGTCGGGCAGCCGTGGAGATCCCATTCATGTCCGAGACCATTCCTACTCGCACGATCACTCGCACGGGCGCGCGCGGTGTCAAGCGCGTCGCGGCCGACATCTGCGTCATGGGCGCGGGCATCTCGGGCATCTCCGCCGCGCTCGAGGCCGCCCGGCTCGGCCGCGACGTCGTTCTCGCCGACGGTGCTCCCGCGATCGGCGGACAGGCCATCGGGTCGATCATCGGTACGATCATCGGTCTTTACGGTCACGGTCGCGATGCTTATCAGCTCACGCATGGTATCGCCGACGAGCTCATCCGCGATCTGACGGCCGAGGGGTCGCTATTGCGCCTGCAAGGCTCGACCGTGATGTTTCAGTACAACGAAGTTCGGCTCGCACGGTGGATGGAGCGCAAGCTCGAAGAGGCCGGTGTCAAGACGCTCGTCGGCGCCGTGCTCACGGGCGTCTCGTTCGCCGACCGGCGGGTCCAGCACATCGAATTTGCGACGCGCTTCGGCGGCGTGCGCGTCGAGGCGGAGGGCTATGTCGACGCCTCCGGCGATGCGACGTTGAGCTATGAAGCGGGCTTGCCCGTCCGCGAGCCGGAGGCACCCGTCTACGGCTCGCTCAATTTTCTCATCGAGGGCTACGATCCCGTGGCGGTCAAGGAGCTCGACATGCCCGCGGTTCGCGAGCGGCTCAAGACCACCGGAGCGCGCTATGGGCTCGTGAGGCACGACGGCTGGCTCATGCCGTTCGCGGATCAGGGGTTCATGCTCGCCAACATCAACCACATGCGAACGCCGCTCGATCCGCTCGGCGCGGCCCAGATGGTCTTCGAAGGCCGCCGCCAAGCGGACGGCGTCATCGAGTTCCTGCGCGCAGAGTTTCCGCAAATCTTCGCGCACGCGCGCGTGCGCGCATACGGCAATCCCGGCATTCGTCAGACGCGCTGGATCGTCGGACAGCGCCAGTTGACGCTCGCCGACATTCGCAAGGCCGATCGTCCGGCCGACGCCGTGGCGCGCTGCGCGTGGTGGGTCGAGCTCCATTCGAGCGCCGAGCTCGTCCACTGGGAAGAGTTCCCCGAGGCGCACGTCTACTACATACCGCTGTCCTGCATGGTGCCCGCGGGCGCGGATAACGTCGTCGCCGCCGGACGCTGCGTCGATGCCGACAGCCATGCGCTTTCGGCGATCCGCGTCATGGGGCCGTGCATCGCGATGGGGGCGGCCGCGGCTCACGCGCTTCACCTCGCGGGCTCGTCCGGCCTGCCGAGCATCGATTTGGGGGCGCTCGAGCGCAGTCTGTACGATAATCTCGAACGTACAGATTGAACGCCACGGAGGACGGCGACGATGCGGCTCACGGATCACGAAAAGGCCATGCTCGACGGCCGTAAAGGCAGGGGCAAGCAGAAGGCCATGGAGCTCTTGGTCCGTTACGCCGAGGCGCTCGACTGCGACCGCTTCGTCGATACGACCAACGTCGCGGGCGTGCCCGGAAGCACGACGCCGTTTCTCGCCAACTACTACAAAGACTGGCCCGG
>DATCIQ010000418.1:0-6946 GCA_036507635.1 Gammaproteobacteria bacterium | reverse complement strand
GTCGTGCAAATCGTCGCTTACGACGGTTTCGTCAAGGTCCAGCCGCCCGAGCACGCAGCGGCTCTCGCGGCCCTACAGACTCGCCTCGGATTGGAAGGCACCGTCGATCCGGCGGAGCTGCCCGAAGAGCTGCGCTTCGAGTTCTTACGGGGCGTGCGCGACATCAACGCTCAGTGGCCGCCCGCAAACGTTCAGGATTTCGTGAATCACATCGACTACGCAGTGCAACTGATCGGCATCGACCACGTCGGCTTGAGCTCGGACTTCGGCGGTGGAGGCGGGGTCATGAGCTGGACGGACGCGCGCGAAACACCAAACGTCACATTCGAGCTCGTCGCGCGCGGCTACACGGAAGCCGATATTCGCAAGCTCTGGGGCGGGAATCTGCTGCGGGTCTGGCGCGAAGTCGAGCGCGTCGCGGGCTCTTTGTAGGAGCGAGCTTCGCTCGCGATCTTCGGAAACATCGCGAGCGAAGCTCGCTCCTACAGCGCGTCTTCTATTTCACCCACCAAGTGCTCGTCTGCCGCATGGCATCCGCGACGCTCGCGGTACGCTTGAGCCCGGTCGGGTGATGCTTGTAGAACGCCGCCTCGAAGCTCGTGCGCGGATTGCGGTGCACGACACCGAGCGCGACGGGAAACTCCGGCGGCTGCATCGCGAGCAGCAATTGCGCCAATGTCGAATTCGTCTCGTCGTGGCGCAGCACTTCAGCGGGGCGCGCTTTGGCGTCAACGATCTCGAGCTTCATCGTCGCCACGTCGAAACGCAGCCCCTTGCCCCGGTCCACGCCGAACACGAGCGGCTCGCCGTGCTTCACGTGCAGCTGTCCGTCGGCCGCGTTCTCCTTGGCCGTGAACGTGCTGAACACGTCGTCGTTGTAGACGATGCAGTTCTGATAGATCTCGACGAACGCCGCGCCCTCGTGTGCGTGCACGGCTTCTAGCACGCCGCCCAGACCCTGTTTATCGACGTCGATCGCGCGCGCGATGAAGCTGGCGCCGGCACCGAGCGCGAACAGTCCCGGCGAGACCGGCGAATCGAACGAGCCCGCTGGGCTCGATGGCGTCCGTGTGCCGGGACGCGAAGTCGGCGAGAATTGCCCTTTGGTGAGACCGTAGACCTCATTGTTGAACAACAAAATCTTGAGGCCGACGTTCCGGCGCAGTGCGTGCAGCAGGTGGTTCCCACCGATCGACAACGCATCGCCGTCCCCGGTCACGACCCAGATATCGAGCTCGGGATTCGCGAGCCTCAAGCCCGTGGCAATCGCCGGCGCGCGCCCATGAATGGTGTGAAACCCGTAGCTCTCGATGTAATACGGGAAGCGCGCCGCGCAGCCGATCCCGGAAACGAATACCGTGTTCTCTGGTTGTGCGCCGACGTCGGCGAGCACGCGCGTGACCGCTTTGAGGATGGCGTAGTCGCCGCAGCCCGGGCACCAGCGCACCTCCTGCTCGCTCGCGAAATCCTTGGCCGTCAGTTGCGCGCTCATGTACGATCACCATGCATCACGCGCGGCAAGGAACCGACGTGCACGCTTGCGGAGAGCTGCGCCTCGATGAAGCGGACGAGCTCGCGGATTTGGAAGGGTTGTCCGGTCACCTTGTTGTATTGAATCACTTCGACGCCGAGCTTATCCCTGAGCAGCGTCGCAAGCTGCCCCATGTTCATCTCCGGGACGATGAGGCGATCGAAGCCACTGAGCAGCGCGCCCATATTCTTCGGGAAGGGGTTCAAATAGCGCAAATGGATGTGGCTCACGCTCTTGTGCGTCCGGAGAATGCGCCGGACGGCTTGATACAGCGCGCCGTAGGTCGAGCCCCATCCCACCACGGCCACGGCGCCCTGCTGCGGCCCGAGCTCCACGGTTTGATCCGGGATGAAATCGGCCACGGCCGCCACCTTGTTAGCGCGCAGGTGCGTCATGGCCTGATGGTTCTCGGCGTCGTACGAAATGTTGCCCGTGCGAATGTCTTTCTCGAGCCCACCGATGCGGTGCATGAATCCCGGCGTGCCGGGCGCGATCCAGGGCCGGCCCAAGGACTTGGGATCGCGATCGAAGATCGCCGCCTTGCCGGCCGGACCTTTGGCCGCATTGCTCTTGATCGGCGCGAAATCGCGCATGTCGGGCAGCAACCAAGGCTCGGCGGCATTGGCGAGATAGCCATCCGTCAACAAGAACACCGGGGTCATGTGCCTAAGCGCGATCCGCACCGCTTCGATCGCCATCGCGAAGCAGTCGCTCGGCGAGCGCGCGGCAATGACGGGCAGCGGCGCATCCGCGTTGCGTCCGTACACGGCTTGATAGAGATCCGATTGCTCGGTCTTCGTCGGCAATCCCGTCGACGGTCCGCCGCGCTGTGAATCGACGACGACGAGCGGCAACTCGGCGTTGATCGCAAGCCCAATAGCCTCGGTTTTGAGCGCGATGCCGGGACCGGAGCTCGAGGTCACGCCGATCGCGCCGCCATACGCCGCACCGATCGCGGCGCACGCAGCCGCGATCTCGTCTTCGGCCTGAAATACGCCGACGCCGAGACTGCCCATTCTGGCCAGCTGATGCAGAATGGGGGATGCGGGCGTGATCGGATAAGAGCAAAAAATCACGGGCCGGTCGGCGAGCTCGCCCGCCGCGGCGAGCCCGAGCGCGAGCGCCTCACCGCCGCGAACGCCACGGTACTCGCCAGGCTCGAAACTCGCCTTGCCCGTGCCGAGGTGCGGTAGCGCCGCCGCGAGCTCGGCCGTCTCGCCGTAAGCATGGCCCGCGCGCAGCGCCGCAAGATTGGCGTCGCGAACCACGGCGTTCTTGGCGAACTTCTTGACGACCCAGTCCTCGATGATCCCGACGTCGCGCCCGAACATCCATTGCACGAGACCGAGCGCCCAGAAGTTCTTGCTGCGCCCCGCGTCGCTCTTGCTCAAGCCATACGGCTTGACGGCCTCGAGCGTCAAGCCCGTGATGTCCACCTCGACGAGCTGGAAAGAATCGAGCTCGCCGCTCTTGCGCGGATCCTCGGCGTATCCTGCCTTGGTGAGACCGCGGGCAGTGAAGCTCTCGCTGTTGACGACGACCAACGCGCCGTCGTCGAGCAACGGCAGGTTCACTTTGAGCGCGGCGGGATTGAAGGCCACCAGAACTTTCGGCGCATCGCCGGCCGTCGTGATGGGACCCGCACCGAGATTGATTTGGTAGGCGGAGACGCCGTAAGTCGTGCCGTGCGGAGCGCGGATCTCGGCGGGGTAATCGGGGAACGTTCCGAAATCCCTGCCGGTGAGCGCTGTTGCCGCCACGAATTGCGTGCCCATCAACTGCACGCCGTCGCCTGAATCTCCGGCAAACCGGACGACGATGGATTCCGCTTGAATGTCGTGGCTGCTTTCCATGCACTCTGTCGGGCCAAAAAGGCAGAGTATGATATACGGAGTCCGCCTGCCGAGCAGGCAATTCACGTCATAAGCATATTGCTTAGCGCAGCATGCCAAGAATCACGTACATCCAACCGGACGGGTCGGCGTCCGAGGTTGAGGCCGCGGTCGGCGCGACGGTCATGGAGACCGCCATCGACAACGACATCACGGGTATCGTGGCCGAGTGCGGCGGGGCATGCTCGTGCGCGACCTGTCACGTCTACGTGGACCCCGCGTGGCTCGATCGCTTGCCCGTACCCGAAGCCCAGGAAGACGGTATGCTCGACTGCGTGCTCGACCGCTGGCCGAACAGCCGCCTGAGCTGCCAGATCAAAGTCGATCGCGACCTGGACGGCCTCGTCGTGCGGGTCCCCGAAGCGCAGCTGTAGAAAAATGTAGGACCGAGCTTCGCTCGCGATTCTTCTCGCGATTCTTCTCGCGATTCTTGAGGAGTCGCGAGCGAAGCTCGCTCCTACAGGGCGCGGTTCCTCAGGATCGCGAGCGAAGCTCGCTCCCACAAAACGCCGCGATTCAAAAGGCGGCCGTTTTGTAGGAAAATTTGCCACTTTCGCGATTGAAACCGTCAAGGAATGTGGGCATGACCTTCGTCGTAACAGAGAGCTGCATCAAGTGTAAGTATACGGACTGCGTGGAAGTCTGCCCTGTCGATTGCTTCCACGAGGGTCCCAACATGCTCGTCATCGACCCGGAGGAATGCATCGATTGCACGCTCTGCGAGCCCGAGTGCCCCGTCGACGCGATCTGCTCCGAGGACGACGTGCCCGAAGGTCAGGAGCACTTCCTCAAGCTCAACGCGGAGCTATCGAAGGGCTGGCCCGTCATTGCGCAAGCGAAACCCGCGCCGCCCGATGCCGACGAGTGGAAGGACGTCAAGGATAAGCTCAAGCATCTCGAGCGCTAAGCTCGCGTGCGCGTCAAGCCTGTTGCTTGAGCGGTAAGAGATTGATGAAGAACTCGACGATGCGCTGACGAAGGCCGAGCGCCGGTTGGCGCACGACCGTGCCGCGTTCGCTGGTCCAGCGCAAGGCACCGCGCTCGTTCAGCGTGACGTGCCATGCATTCGCAGGCTGCATGTCGCGTTCGATCAAAGCCGTCACGCGCGCCGCAAGCTCGGGACTGTCCACGAAGAAACCGTTCTCGGTATTCAGAATCATCGAGCGCGGATCGACGTTCGGCGAGCCGACGAAGGTCAAGCGATCGTCGATGACGGCCGCCTTCGAGTGCAGTCCGAGAAAGCCGGGTTCCGTGGGGGGCGTTGTGTAGTAGTCGATAGCGCCGGAGTCGGCGCGCGATTCGTAGAGCTCTATCCCTGAGCGCAGCAATCGCTTGCGCCAGTGCTTGTATCCCGTATGAGCGATGATGTGATTGTTCGACGCCAACGAGTTCGTGAGGATGACGACGCGCACGCCGCGCGCCTCGAGCGCCTCGAGCTGCTCTGCGAACTGCTCATCGGGAATGAGGTATGGCGAGCTGATGAGGAGCTTTTCGTGCGCGCGCGCGACGAACTCCTTGAAATGGCCGTAAAACTCCTCGGGCCCGCCGTCGTCGAACGAGGGGCGGTCCTCTGCGTAGACGCCGACTCCGGCCGCCAAGCTCGCGACGAGCGACTCGAAATGGTCGCGCCAGTCCTTGGGCTCCAACGCGAACGCCTGTAGACGTGTCTCTGCCCGGAGGTAGCTCGTTTCGGTGAGCTCCGTGACGCCCGCCAGATTCCCCTTGGCCGACCGGCGCGGCGCGACGACCTCGAGCGGATACGAGTGCATGCTATTCCAGTACAGATCGAAGCTCGCGGCGACGTCGGCGACGATCGGCCCGGCGGCCATGATGTCGAGATCGTTCTGTACGAAATCATCGTAAACGCCGAAGTACCGGTCGCCGATGTTTCGCCCGCCGATGATCGCGAAACGGCCGTCGGCGAGCACGGTCTTGTTGTGCATGCGATGGTTCAAGCGGCCGAAGCGGAGCACGAACTCGGCGACCCGCCCGAACACCGTCCGGTTGCTGAATGGATTGAAGGTGCGTACCTCGATGTTCGGATGCATGCCGAGCGCGGCGAACTCGCTCTCATGTCCTGACAACGTGAGGTCGTCGAGCAACAATCGCACGCGGACGTCGCGTTCGGCGGCGTGCAGAAGGCGCCTCGACAGCAACCGGCTCGAGGGATCCTTCTCCCATATGAAGTATTGGATATCGAGGCTGGCGACGGCTTGGTCGACGAGCGCGAGCCGCGTCGTCAGCGAGAAATCGGCGCGATCGAGCAGCCAAAACGCCGATTCGTCCGGAGCGAGCCGTTGCTCGATTCGCTCGCCGTACTCCCCGAGCATGCCTTCCGCGGCGGGCGGCAGCGCGGCGCTCGGCGGCAAAGCGTCGCCCGCGGGAGCCAACACGCACGCATTCAGTCCAATGAGCGCCGAGACAACCGACAGGGCCGCGCCCGCGCGCCGCGCGTCAATCACCAATCAATCACCTATGTCCGTTGCGTGCCTGCCGGGGCCCCCATCGAAGCTCGGCGCTACCTGACAGCAGGCCGAAGCGTTGACTATACTAACGGCTCGCGCTGTGCCCCGAGTAGCAGCACCAATCATAAATGTCGACGCGGTCGTTCCGCACGGCATTCGGAGGCAGCCATGGTCGACTTGAAATCTCTTCGGACTTGGTCCCTCGTAGTACTCGCGATTGCCCTGCTGCTATTGGCCGGCACGGCTTATGCGATTATCGGGTCGCGTAACGGCCTCACGGACTATCGTTCTGCCTTTACGTTGCTGCGCCAGATCGGCCAGGTCGGCGCCGGTGTGCTCGTGGTCGCGGCAATCACGCTGGTGTTCGCGCTTCGCTCGCGGCAAGGTGTCGCCTACTCGGCTGCCGCCACGGTCGTGCTCGCGGCGCTCGTCGGTTTGATGTACTTGAACCAAGCGGCGCCGCCCGCGGGGCCGCTCATCAACGACATCACGACGGATCTCGAAGATCCGCCGCGATTCGACGCAGTCATCCCGTTGCGGCCGGAGGGCAGCAACCCCGTCGAGTATGGCGGTGCCGAAGTCGCTGCGAACCAGCGCGCCGTCCACCCCGAAGTGCAGCCGATCATCACCGAGCTGCCCCAAGACCAGGCGTTCGCGCGCGCTCTGCAAGTCGCCGAGGACATGGGATGGGACATCGTCGCGCAGAACGCCTCGACGGGCGTCATCGAGGCCGTCCAGACCACGACGTTCTTTCGCTTCAAGGACGACGTCATGATCCGGGTGCGCCCAAACGGGCAAGGCAGTCGCATCGACCTGCGCTCGCGCTCGCGCGTGGGCTTGAGCGACCTCGGCAAGAATGCCGCGCGCATCATGGAATACGCTGATAAATTCCAATAATTTCTTATAGTTGACGATTATTCTTCAGGAGAAATCATGGGTAGCAACCGACGCAATCTCTTCATCGACGGCCAATGGGTGGATGCCGAAAACGGCGCCAAGTTCCCTGTCTACAATCCGTCCACGGGCGAAGTGTGGAGCCAGGTCGCCGATGCGTCGCG
>DATCIQ010000417.1:0-4799 GCA_036507635.1 Gammaproteobacteria bacterium | reverse complement strand
CACCGCCAAGCACGTGCGCCAGCTGCTGCGCGAACGCAAGCTATTGCCCGTCGAAGTCGCCGAGGTCGAGTCGCAGGAGAGGCGCGCGCGGCGCCCCCTGATCTCGTTCGGCCGCCGCATCGGCACGCTCGATCTCGCGCTCCTCACGCGGCAGTTGGCGACGCTCGTGCGTGCCGGCCTGCCGCTCGATGAGTCATTGCAAGCCGTCAGCGAGCAGACCGACAAGCCGCGCTTGAAGAGCATCGTACTCGGCGTGCGCGCCAAGGTGCTCGAGGGCCATAGCATGGCTTCCGGGCTCGAAGATTTTCCACAGGCGTTTCCGACCGTGTACCGGGCCACGGTGGCCGCCGGCGAGCAGGCCGGTCAACTCGACTCGGTACTGGAGCGGCTCGCCGAATACACCGAATCCCGCCATGGGCTGCGGCAAAAAATCGCCCAGGCGATGATCTACCCGATCGTGCTCACCGTCCTGTCGCTCGGCATCGTAGTCTTCATGCTCATCGCGATCGTTCCGAAGATCGTGGAAGTCTTTGAAAACACCGGGCAACAGCTTCCCGTCCTGACACGCGCGCTCATCGCGCTCGCGACGTTTCTACAATCGTGGTGGTGGGCGGCATTGGCGGCCATCGTCGTGATCGTGCTCGCGATCAGAAAAGTGCTGCAAGGCGAGCAGGCGCGCCGCGTGTTCCACGGCTGGCTGCTGCGTTTGCCGGTTGTGGGTCGAGTCGTTCGCGGGCTCAACACGGCGCGTTTCACGCGCACCTTGAGCATCCTGACCACGAGCGGCGTACCGGCGCTCGAGGCTTTGCAGATCGGCGCCTCCGTCGTCGGCAATCTGCCGATGCGCGCTGCAGTCGAGGAAGCGAGCATACGCGTGCGCGAAGGCGCGGCAATCGGCCGATCGCTCTCCCAGTCCAAATTGTTCCCGCCGATGAGCATCCACCTGATTTCGAGCGGCGAAGCGAGCGGCGAACTCGACAGCATGCTCGAACGGGCCGCGATTCATCAAGAGAGCGAGATGGATAGCCTGCTGAGCGCAATGCTCAGCATCTTGGAGCCGGCGCTGATCGTTCTTATGGGCGTGATGGTGCTCACGATCGTCATGGCGATTCTGTTGCCTATTTTCCAAATCAATCAGCTCGTAGGCTGACTTTCGCGCCGCGGATTCGGGCGTTTCGTCACGGTTTGTGCGCCCGTTCACATTCTGCTTCGGACGGGTATTGCGAAGGACCCCTGCTAGGTTTATAAAAGCGCCGATCGCGGTTTAAGGGCTGGCCGCCTCCAAATTGGGGAGGAGCTATGACCGATGAGTCAGCGCTAAAAGATGATTTAGAAGACGAAAGCAAAGAGGCTGAAGAGGAGTCAGAAGATTCGGCGGGCGAAGATTCTGAAGCCGAAGAGGTCACGGACAACGTCGGTGATCCGTCGGTCGAGATCAACGTCGAAGAGCTCATCCATGAGCTCGAGAGTAACGGTCTCGCCACCAAGCTCGGCCGGGAAGTGGACACGAGACGCCGCCTCGAGGAATTGATGGAGCGTCGCAGGGCGAGTCGCGATCTCGAGGATTTCGAGGACTACGAGATATAACGAGTGCTTGCGGAGAGTCGTCAGCCGGGAGCGCTCAGTGGAAATCTCTCGACCGAGCCGTGAGCCCGCCCAGCAAGGAACTATGATCGTACAGGCGCTCTGCGATGACGTGCACGACGTCATGCTCCTTCTGCACCTTACCCTTGAACCCCAATAAAGTAGCGCCCAACAATACCTCGCGCGCACGTTGCGCGAGCCGTTCCCAGACGATCAGATTGAGATAGCCCGATTCGTCCTCGACGGTCACGAAAGTCACGCCCGCCGCGCTCGACGGCCGCTGGCGCGTGATGACGAGACCCGCCGAATGAGTGCCGGCACCGTTCGGCAAGGCCCTGACGTCCGCCAGAGCTTCGATCCCTAAGGTCTTGAGCCGTGCACGCAACAGCGCGAGCGGGTGCCTTCTCAAGCTCAAGCCGAGACGCCGATAATCGGCCACGATGTCTTCGCCTTCGCTCGGACGCCGCAACATCGGTATCCCTTCGACGTACGGCACGGCCTCGAGCAGCGGGCCGGTCCGCTCGACCCCCGCAACCTGCCAGCAGGCACGATGGCGATTCTCGGCAAGCGCTCCGAGCGCGCCCGCGGATGCCAAAGCACCTAGATCCTTTTTATCGAGCCGTGCACGATGAGCGAGGTCCTGAATGCTGATAAAGCCCGCCGCCGCGCGCGCCCGGCACAATCGTTCTCCGCCGCTCGCGGAGAAACCTTTCACGATACGCAAGCCGAGACGGAGGGCGGGATGATCGTCGGCGGTTCTCTCGATGCTCGAATCCCACTGGCTCAGCGCGACGTCGATGGTCCTCAAGTCGACGCCATGCTCGCGCGCCGCACGCACCAATTGCGCCGGTGCATAGAATCCCATCGGTTGACTATTGAGCAGCGCGCAAAAAAAGATCGCGGGCTCCCGGCATTTGAGCCAGGCGGAAACGTAAACGAGCAACGCGAAGCTCGCCGCATGCGACTCGGGAAATCCATATTCGCCGAAACCCCTGATCTGATTGAATATCTGTTCGGCAAACCGGTGCGTATAGCCGTTCTTGAGCATGCCGTCGATGAGCCGTTCCTCGAGCGTGCTCATTTCCCCTCGCCGGCGCCAGGCCGCCATGGCGCGGCGCAACTGATCGGCTTCGCCCGGCGTGAAGCCGGCGGCGACGACCGCGAGCCGCATGACTTGCTCTTGAAAGAGCGGCACACCCAAGGTGCGCTCGAGAACCTGCTTGACCGCATCGCTGGGATATACGACGGGTTCTTCGCCCGCGCGTCTACGCAGATACGGGTGCACCATGTCGCCCTGGATCGGCCCCGGCCGGATGATTGCCACCTCGATGACGAGATCGTAGTAACAGCGCGGCTTGAGCCGCGGCAGCATCGCCATCTGCGCACGCGATTCGATCTGGAACACGCCGATTGTGTCTGCCTTACAAATCATGTCGTAGACCACCGGGTCCTCGGCGGGAACATCGGCGAGTGAAAACTCGCGGCCGTAGAAGCTCCTCATGAGCTCGAAGCTGCGCCGGAGCGCGGAGAGCATGCCGAGCCCCAATACGTCTACCTTGATCAACTTGAGCTCTTCGAGGTCGTCCTTGTCCCACTGAATGACGGTTCGTTCCGGCATGGCGGCATTCTCGACCGGGACGAGCTCCGTCAAAGGACCCGCCGATATCACGAAGCCGCCGACGTGTTGCGAGAGGTGGCGCGGGAAACCCATGAGCTCGATCGACAACTCCTTGAGCAATCGAGTCTTGGGGCTCTCCGGATCGAGCCCCGCGGCGCGGATTCGTCGTGCGTCGACGCCGGTTTCGTCCCACCATTGCAGCGATTTCGTGAGCATGCTCACTTGCGCCTCGTCGAGCCCCAACGCTTTGCCGACATCGCGCGTGGCGCTCTTGGCTTGATAGGTAATGACCGTGGCCGCCAACGCCGCTCGCTCCCGGGAGTATTTCCGGTAGATGTATTGAATGACCTCTTCTCTACGCTCGTGCTCGAAATCCACATCGATGTCGGGCGGCTCATTGCGTTCCTTGGAAATAAACCGCTCCATGAGCATCTGCATCCTCGCCGGATCGACTTCGGTAACCCTCAAGCAATAACAGACAGCCGAGTTCGCCGCCGAACCTCTGCCTTGGCAAAGAATGCCTTTGCCGCGCGCAAACCCGACGATGTCATGCACCGTGAGGAAGTACGGCTCATAAGCGAGCTCGCCGATGAGCGTAAGCTCATGCTCGATGAGCGTGCTCATCTCCGCCGGCACGCCGTGCGGCCATCGCCGGCGAGCGCCCTGCTCCGTCAACCACCGCAAATAGCTCGCCGGCGTCTCGCCTTGTGGAACGAGCTCGGCGGGATATTCATAACGCAATTGATCCAGAGAAAATTCGATGCGCTCGAGAATCCCGAGCGTTTCCCGCAAAAGCTCGCGGGGATAGACGCGCACGAGCTCGGAGAACGGCCTGAGCACGCGCTCCGCATTGGAGGAAATCTCAAAGCCCAACTTCTCGACGGGGGTCTTGAGCCGGATGGCAGTCAAAGTATCCTGCAACCTCCGGCGCTCGCGGATATGCATATGCACATTGCCGCTCGCGACGGCGCGCATACCGAGCTTTTCCGCACACGCCCGATGGCCATCGAGCAACGCCCGATCGCGGCCGTTGATCAAAAGCTCTACGGCGAGCCAAATCCGGTCGTCGAAACGCTCTTTGAGCCAAGCTCCGGCTTCGACATCCGCGAGCTCGTCGGGCAACCATAAAACGAGGCACGAAGAGGCCTGTAGATGCCGCGCGATATCCTCGCGACCGACGCGATACTCGCCCTTGGACGTCGCAAGCCTGGCCATGCTCAAAAGCCTGCAAAGCGCGCCGTAACCGGCTCGATCGGCGGCGAGAACGACCAGGTGCAAGCCCTCGGTCGACGTGAGCTCGCTGCCGACGACGAGCTTTATCGGCAGTTTTCTTGCAGCCGTGTGAGCGCGCACGACGCCGGCAACGGAGCACTCATCCGTGAGTGCGAGTCCCGCATACTCAAGCTCCGCCGCTCGCTCGATGAGCTCCTCGGGGTGGGAGGCGCCGCGCAAAAATGTGAAGTTGCTCAAGCAATGGAGCTCTGCGTAATCGACGCCGGTCATCAGCCGAAAATGCCGTGCAAATACCAAGAGCGCGTGACGCAATCCTGGTAGACCCACAATCTTTGGCCGCACCTCGTGGTAACGGCGTAATAAT
>DATCIQ010000416.1:0-5484 GCA_036507635.1 Gammaproteobacteria bacterium | reverse complement strand
GACGCTCGAGAGATCGGGGCTCATGCGACTCTTATAGACCGTTCGGCCATCCGCGCCGGCGATATACAAGGAGGCGCTGTGATGACCGATCAGGATATCGTCGAATCTCTGTTGCACGGGCGCCAAGGTGCCTGCGAAACGGACGCCGGACAGCGCGTCCTCGATCCCGTCGGCGATGAGCTCGAGCTCGTCGGTGTCCCCCTCTTCGAAATGACTCTCGATGGATTCGCTGATGACCCAGCCGAAGATCGGAAAAACGATGGCGGCCGCGATGCCGAAAAAGAGCGTCAGGCGTGTGGCGAGGGATAGGGGACGACGCATGAGCCGTTACGCCTCCCCCGAGGCATCGAGCATGTAGCCCATACCGCGTACAGTGTGGATGAGCTTGTGCTCGAAAGCATCATCGATCTTGGCGCGCAGCCGTCGAATCGCGACATCGATGACGTTAGTGTCGCTGTCGAAGTTCATGTCCCAGACCTGAGACGCGATCAACGATCGCGGCAGCACTTCGTCGCGATGGCGGATCAGGAGCTCGAGCAGCGCGAACTCTTTGGCAGTGAGTTGGATGCGCCGACCCGCGCGCCTGACGCGTCGACGCATCAAGTCGAGCTCGAGATCGGCGACCGTGAGCGTCGTTTCGAGCGGTCCGGCAGTACCACGGCGCAACAACGTGCGCACGCGCGCGAGAAGCTCCGCGAACGCGAAAGGCTTGACGAGGTAATCGTCGGCGCCGAGGTCCAGACCTTTCACGCGATCGTTCACCGTATCGCGCGCCGTGAGAAACAGCACGGGTACCCTGCTGCCCGCCTCGCGCAGAGATTGGAGGATGCGCCAGCCGTCGATGTCCGGGAGCATGACGTCGAGGATGATCAGTTCGTATTGCTCGGTCGTGGCCAGGTGGCGCCCGTCCAGGCCGTTGCGGGCGAGATCCACGACAAAGCCGGCTTCGGTGAGCCCCTGGCGGAGATATTCGCTGGTTTTCGCTTCGTCTTCGACGATCAGGATTTTCATGTGCAGTGAACTCTGCAACGACGGTACGCGTGGACTGCTGTTAGTAAGATGACAGGACGATTACGCCACTGTAATCCACGCGTCACGCGCGCGACAGCGCTGCGTCGTTACCTTGTCGACTAAGAGCATTACCGAGATGAAGCACAGTTCCCAAACTCGAATACTCGGGCCGAATTTGCCACGAAGGCGATTCCTCGAAGGCCTGACGGCCGGGGGTGTGATGCTGGGATTGTCGCCCTGGATGAACCCGACCTGGGCGCAACAGCCGACGGCTACCGGCACCCCGCAGGTCTTAAGCGGCACCGAGTTCGATCTCATGATCGCCGAAACGCCCGTCAACTTCACGGGCGTGCCGGGTATCGCGACGACCATCAACGGCTCGCTACCGGCGCCGGTTCTGCGCTGGCGAGAGGGCGATACCGTGACGCTGCGTGTGACCAACCGCATGCGCGAATCAACGTCCGTCCACTGGCACGGTATTTTGCTGCCGTTCGAGATGGATGGCGTGCCGGGGATCAGCTATCGCGGTATCGCGCCCGGCGAGACGTTCGTGTACCGCTTCCCGGTGCGACAGAGCGGCACCTATTGGTATCACTCCCATTCCGGATTCCAGGAACAGACCGGGATGTACGGCGCGATCATCATCGACTCGGCGCGCGGCGAGTCGATTCGAGCGGATCGCGACTACGTTGTGCAGCTTTCCGAATGGACGGACGAGGATCCGATGCGGGTCCTTGCGAAGCTCAAGAAGCAAAGCCATTACTACAACTTCAACCAGTTGACGGCGCGCAAATTCTTCAACGATGCGTCGAAGCTGGGGCTAGGTGCCGCCGTCGACATGCGGCGCATGTGGAACCGGATGCGCATGAGCCCGACGGATCTCGCCGATATTTCCGGTTACACCTACACCTATCTCATGAACGGCACGACGCCCGCGGGTAACTGGACGGGCTTGTTCCGTCCCGGTGAGCGCGTTCGGTTGCGTTTCATCGGCTCGGGTGCGCAAACGTTTTTCGACGTGCGCATTCCGGGGCTTAAGCTCTCCGTAGTCCACGTCGACGGCCAGGACGTCGAGCCCGTGACCGTCGATGAATTCCGGATCGGGCCCGGCGAAACCTACGACGTCATCGTCGAGCCCGGCGAGGACCGCGCTTACACAGTCTTCGCGCAAGCGATGGATCGCACGGGCTACGCGCGCGGCACGCTCGCGCCGCGTGCTGCTATGGCGGCCGACGTGCCGGCGCTCGACGAGCCGCAGTGGCTCAGCATGACGGACATGATGGGTGCGATGTCGCATGGAGACGGGGCTCTCGAGGCGGCCGTCGCCGGCGCCGGACAAGGCGCCGTGGACCACAGCGCGCACGCGGGAATGGCGACGGCCACCGCCGTCGTGCACGCGCGCCACGCCCGAACGGAATATGGTCCGAGCGTCGACATGCGCGTCGACATGCCGCGCACGAATCTCGATGACCCGGGCGTAGGACTGCGCAACAACGGGAGACGCGTGCTGACCTATGCGGACCTGCGCACGATCGGCGGGCCGCTCGACGCTCGCGGCGCGGAGCGTGAGATTGAGCTGCATTTGACAGGCAACATGGAGCGCTACACGTGGTCGTTCGACGGCCTCGAGTTCGGCAAATCGACGCCTGTCCATTTCCGGCACAACGAGCGCCTGCGCGTGATTCTCGTCAACGACACGATGATGACGCACCCGATGCACCTGCATGGGATGTGGAGCGAGCTCGAAGCGTTGGACGGAGAGCTCATGGCACGCCGGCACACGATCAGCGTGCAGCCGGCGCAGCGCGTGAGTTTCCTCGTGACGGCGGATGCGCTCGGCCCGTGGGCTTGGCACTGCCACGTCTTGTATCACATGGATGCCGCCATGTTTCGGCAGGTGGTCATCGCATGAACGTCGGCGCGAAGCCTTGCCGCTCGATCACGGCGATGCCGAGTCGAGTCGCCGTGCTCGCGTTCATCGCCGTACTGCTCGGTCCTGTTTCCGGCGGGGCTCAGGATGCCGCGATGGACATGGGTCCTGTGCAGGGCGGTTCGCCGCCGCCCGATGCGCGCGATCCGCACGCATATTCCGGCGGTCAGGATTTCGGCCCGCTCAAACTCGAGCTTGCGGACGCGCGGCGTCTCGCGTCCCTGCGTGTCGACAACCTTGAAGTGGTGCGGACGCGCGGCAACACGTTTGTGCCCTACGATCTCGAGGCTTGGTACGGGCGCACCTACGATCGCGCCGTGCTCAAGGCCGAGGGCGATATCGACGGCGGCGAGCTCGCAGAGGCGCGCACCGAGCTTCTGTGGGGGCACGCCTTCGCGGCCTTCTGGGACTCGCAGCTCGGCGTCCGCTACGACAGCGGCGCAGGGCCGAACCGAGAATGGTTGGCATTCGGAGTCGAGGGGATTGCGCCTTACTGGTTCGAGATCGAAGCGACGGCGTACCTCGGCGAGGCGGGACAGAGCGCGCTGCGCTTGGATGCATCGTACGACCTCCTGCTGACGCAGAAGCTCGTCCTGCAACCGCGAATCGAGGCCAATATCTACGGCAAGCGTGATGTCGAGCGCGGACTCGGCAGCGGGTTATCGGACGTGTCGGCGGCGCTTCGCGTCCGTTACGAGATCCGGCGCGAGCTCGCCCCCTATTTCGGTATCGAATGGGTGCGCAAGTACGGCGAAACGGAAGATTTGGCTCGCGCGGCCGGCGACGATCCGAACGATGCACGGCTCGTCGCGGGCTTACGTTTCTGGTTTTGAATTCACTGAATTAAGGCGATAAGGAGTCTTTGATGAAAACGAAACTGACGATAAGTATTGCCGCGTTGTTAGCCGTCGTCGGCCAGCTCGCATACGCGCACACGGAGCTGTCTCAGTCCATGCCGGCCGACAAGGCGGTGCTCGAGGCCGCCCCCAAAGAGGTCATGCTGCATTTCTCGGAACCCGTGCGGTTGACTGCGTTGTCCGTGCAGAAGCAGGGTGAGTCGAAGCAAAGCCTGGGTCCGCTTCCAGCCGACGCGGGCGAGGATTTTCTGGTTGGCGCGCCCACTCTGAGCGACGGTCAGTATACGGTCAGTTGGCGAGCCCTTTCCGAGGACACGCATGTCATGACCGGCGAGTTTGCGTTCACCGTCGGGGCGGGCGGTGCGCCCGCGCAGCAGACGCCACATGAGGAGTCGACGGAGGATTCGCACTCCGGGCATTCGGAACCGCACTGAGCGCATCGTGCCCGTTGTAGCCTGTGATGGCCGACTTCATCGCCATCAGCGTGCGCGCGCTCGGCTTCGTCGCCGCGTTGCAGGCGGCCGGTGCACCGCTGTTCCTCTCGCTGTTCGGCGGCGACGTGCCGCGTTCAACGCGGGCCATCCGGCATCTTGCAGGGCGCACGGCCCTGGCTGGACTGTTCCTGACGATCGCCTACCAGGTTCTCGAGCCGGCCCGGCTCACGGGCGAGCTCGCCGGAGTCTTCGACGGCTCGATGCAGGCGCTGCTGCTCGCGTCCGATTTGGGCACGGCGACGGCCGTTCGTGTGCTCGGTCTCGCGATGGTGATGCTCGTGTGGCTCAGGCCGAGTCGATTCGGTGCTGCGGCTGCGCTGACCGGCAGCGCGCTCGTGGTCGCGTCCTTCGCTTTCATGGGGCACACGGCAGCGGACGATCAGCGCTGGCTCTTGGCGGGTCTCTTGATTCTGCACCTGCTGCTCGTGGCCTTTTGGTTCGGCGCGCTGTGGCCCTTCTATCTAGTGAGCAGGCACGAGACGCTCGCGACGAGCGCGCTGATCGTCGAGGCATTCTCGCGGCTTGCCGTGTGGTTGGTGCCGGTGATTTTCATCGCAGGCTTGGCCATGTCGATGTTGCTGCTGCCGAGCCTCGCAAGCTTGACGACACCGTACGGTCTGTCGCTGCTCGCGAAGATCTCGGGTTTCGCGCTCCTGATGGCGCTCGCGTCGCTGAACAAATGGCGGCTGGGTCCGCGCATGACCCACGGCGACGAGCACGCGGCTCACGCCTTTCGCCGCTCGCTGGTGGCGGAATGGGTCCTGATCGCGGCGGTTCTAACGGTCACTGCGGTCATGACAGCGCTGTTCTCGCCCACGCACTGAGACGGCTGTTGGCCGGGCGGTCGGTCGACCCAAGGTTGACTTGAGTGCCGCGTATAGCTTGTAAGGTTGAAGAAGTTCATGGGGATCGAAGAACGAGAACGGGAAAACGAATGACCGTGAATGACCTTGCCACGCGGGCCGGTGTCCCGCCCCACGTAGTGCGCTATTACACGCGACGCGGCCTATTGCATCCCAAACGCAACGCACGCAACGGCTACCGAGAATACGCGGCAGCCGATCTTTACCGGCTAAAGTTCATTTGTCGCGCCAAGCGAGTTGGATTTACGCTCACCGACATCGAGATGATCCTCGGCGACGCCGACCGCGGTGTGTCGCCTTGTCTGCAAGTGAGACGCCTCGTACGGCAC
>DATCIQ010000415.1:0-3839 GCA_036507635.1 Gammaproteobacteria bacterium | reverse complement strand
TCGCTCGCCGTCGGCAACATCGCGGGCACGAACACGGCCAACATCCTGCTGATCCTCGGCTTGAGCGCGCTGACCCGTCCGCTCGCGCTGCACCTGCAGACTGTCCGCTTCGATCTGCCGGTCATGACGGTCGCATGCGTGGCATTGACGGCGATGGCCTGGGACGGCGCGCTCACGCGCGTCGCCGGCGTCGTTCTCGTCGGCGCCGCTGTCGTCTATACGGCCGCCGTCATGCGTTGGACACGCCGCGAGAGCCGGGCGATACGCCGAGAATTCGCCGCGGAATATCGCAAGCCTCGCGACGGCCATGCGGCTCGCGAGATCGCGCGCGACGTCGCGCTGCTCGTCGTCGGCATCGCCCTCGTCGTCGTCGGGGCCGGGTGGCTCGTCGACGGCGCGGAGGACCTCGCGCGCATGATCGGCGTCTCCGACGCGGTAATCGGCCTCACCGTCGTCGCGATCGGGACGTCGGCGCCCGAGCTCGTAACGACGATCATCGGCACGCTCCGCAACAATCGCGACATCGCGATCGGCAACTTGCTCGGCAGCAGCATCTACAATATTTTTGCGATTCTCGGCGTGACGTGCCTCATCCCCTCCACGGGCTTGGCAGTAGACCCCGAGCTCGTGCGCATCGATCTTCCCGTGATGACGGCCGTGGCGCTCGTCTGCGTGCCGGTTTTCCTGACCGGCCGGCGCGTCTCGCGGCTCGAGGGTGCGCTCTTCGTCGGCGCCTACGTCGCTTATTTGAGCTACCTCGTCTTCGCGCGCACGTGAGGCACGCGACGGATTCAGACGAGCCGCGCAACGCCCTTCCTGATCTCGCTGTACCAGAGCACGACGCTCGCCATCGCGGCACAAACGAGCCACTGCTTGAGCTCGAGCGGCACCGTGCCGAACGCGACATTGAGCGTGCCGAAGCTGACGACGGCGATCTGGAGCAGCGTCGACAGCGCGATCGCGCTCCAAAGCCAGGGGTTCACGAACAGGTGTTGGAACGCGCTCATGTCCTCGGAGCGCGCATTGAAACAGTTGAAGAGCTGCGCGAAGACAAGCACCGTGAAGCCCGCCGTGCGCGCATTGTCGAGTGCGTAGGCACCTTCGATGAGCCCGCCCGGCAAGTACAGATCGATCGTCAAGAGCGTCACTGCCGCCATCACGGCGCCGATCTCGATGACACCGATCCACATGCGCCGGTCGATGACGCGATCCGTCGGACGACGCGGCTTCCGCGCCATGAGGTCGTCGGTCGGCGGATCGACGCCCATCGCGAGCGCGGGACTCGAGTCCGTGATCAGGTTGATCCACAATATCTGCGTCGCGAGCAGCGGCAGCACGACGGCCTCACCCGACCCCGTCAGTCCGATCACGCCGGCCAGGACTACACCGAGAAACACCGTCAGCACCTCGCCCATGTTCGACGACAAGAGGTAACGCAAGAACTTGCGGATGTTGTCGAAAATGCCGCGCCCTTCGCGCACGGCCTCGACGATCGTCGCGAAGTTGTCGTCGGCAAGAATCATCTTCGCGGCTTCCTTCGTGACCTCGGTGCCCGTCAAGCCCATGGCGATGCCGATGTCGGCCGACTTCAGCGCCGGCGCGTCGTTGACGCCGTCGCCCGTCATCGCGACGATGTGCCCGTCGGCCTGCAGCGCGTCGACGATGCGCAGCTTGTGCTCCGGCGCGACGCGCGCATAGACGGACGTCGTCCGCGTCGCCGCGGCGAACGCCTCGTCGTCGAGCGCGTCGAGCTCGCGCCCCGTCAGCGTGACTGCGCCGGGTTCGGCGATGCCGAGATCCGCGGCAATCCGCGCGGCCGTCCCTGGATGATCGCCGGTGATCATGATCACGCGTATGCCGGCGCGGCGCGCGTCGCGGACGGCGACGCCCGCTTCCTCGCGCGGCGGGTCGATGATGCCGACCGTGCCGACGAAGATCAGATCGCGCTCGAGCTTTTCGCCGGCCTCCGCGTCCTCGCCCGCATCGAGCGGGCGGTACGCGACCGCGAGCGTGCGCAGCGCCTCGCCGGACATAGCATCGACGTCGGCCAGGATGCGCGCGCGCCGAGCGTCGTCGAGCGGGAGCACGTCCAGGCCCTCGCGGACGCGCGTGCAGCGCTCGAGCAGCACGTCGGGCGCGCCCTTGCTGATCACGATGAGCGCGTCATCGTGCTCGTGGTCGACCTCGATCGACGACATCATCTTGCGCTCCGACGTGAACGGGATGACGCCGACGCGCTCGAACCGGCGCTCCCGCCGCGCGTCGACGCCGAGCTTGCGCTCCGCGACGAGGAACGCCGCCTCGGTCGGATCGCCGTGGATCGCCCAGTCGCCCTCGGCGGTCCGCTGTAGCGCCGCGTCGCCGGCGAGACTGCCGCCGGAGAGCACGACGATGTCCTCGGCGAGGAGCGGCCCAGCCACGGGTGCCCCGCCCTCGTCCTCGACGACGCGTCCTTCGGGCGCGTAGCCGACACCCGTGACGTCGGTGCTGCCCGACGCCGTGATCACACGGCGGATCGTCATTTCCGAGCGCGTCAGCGTGCCCGTCTTGTCCGAGCAGATCACGGACGCCGAGCCGAGCGTCTCGACGGACGAGAGCTTCTTGACGATTGCGTTGTGCGCCGCCATTCGTTGCACGCCGATCGCGAGCACGACCGACAGGATCGCCGGAAGCCCCTCGGGCACGGCCGCGACCGCCAGCGACACGCCGAGCAGCAGCACCGTGACGACGTCGCCGATGCCCGTGATGTCGGAGATCGCGAGCACGGTCGCGACCACGATCGCGGCGATGACGAGGACCGCGACGCCGAGCATGCGCCCGATCCGTCCGATCTCGATCTGCAGCGGCGTCGGTTCCTCCTCGGTCGCTTCGAGCAGCGCCGCGATCGCGCCCATCTCCGTCGCCATGCCGGTCGCGGTCACGACGGCGCGGCCCTGGCCCTGAACCACGGCCGTGCCCTTGAAGACCATGTCCCGTCGATCGCCGAGCACCGCGGGCGCGGGCAGCGTCGCGGCATCCTTGAGCACGGCCACGCTCTCGCCGGTCAGCGAGGCTTCCTGGATGCGCAGCGCGTCCGCCTGCACCAGCCGCGCGTCGGCGCCGACGGCATCGCCCTCGCCGAGCACGAGCAGATCGCCGTGCACGAGCTCCGCGCTCGGCACGCGGACGACGCGCCCATCGCGAACGACCGATGATGTCACTGCCGTCATCTTCGCGAGCGCCGCGACCGCCCGTTCGGCCTTCGCTTCCTGCAAGTAGCCGAGAATCGCGTTCATGACGACGATCAGCGCAATCACGATCGCATCGACCGGCCAGCTCTGACGGCCGCCGATCGCCCACGCGGCCAGCGAAATCGCGACCGCCGCGAGCAACAGATAGATCAGGGGGTCCTCGAACTGCGCGAGCATGCGGCGCCACGCGGCCACGGGCGGCACCGCGCGCAACTCGTTCGGCCCATCGGCCGCGAGCCGGCGTGCCGCCTCCTTCGAGGCAAGGCCGTTTTCGACGTCCGCGCCGAGCGCCCGAGTCACTTCGTCGACGTCGATGATCGAAGGGTCGTCGAGCACGTTCAAGCGCCGGGCGTCTCGCTCCTCATCGTTGGAGTATACGTTGGCGCTCGACGATAGTTCGCGAGCACGTGCCGCTTCTACTTCAGCCCGCGATGTAACTCTGCAACTGTGAAATCGTGAGCTCTCGATCGTCGAGCGTTGCCTTGACGAGATCGCCGATAGAAACGACGCCGACGACCCGCTTGTGATCGACGACCGGCAGATGGCGGAGTCGCCCATCGGTCATCAACCCCATGCATTCCTCGACCGATTTATCCGGGGAAACACATA
>DATCIQ010000414.1:0-3747 GCA_036507635.1 Gammaproteobacteria bacterium | reverse complement strand
GCCTTCCGCGGCGCCAAGGTTCTGACCATGGACCTACGTCGATGATCGGGCTCAAGTCGATTGCTCATCGAGCAAGAGCTTCTCGATGAGACCTACCGTGCAGCCGGGGCGCTCGTGCGACGTCGAGCGGCAACCGCACTGTCCGCGGGTAGCGTCGAAGTGAGTCCAAAGCGCTTTGACGAGCCCTGGCCGGTGCTCGCGGATGAACGCTTTTTGCGCCGCGTCCAAGTGCTTTGCGAGCACGATGACGTCTTCCCAGTCCGGGTTTTGCGCGCGTTCGCAAAGCTCGATTCTTCGTTTAATTTCTCGCTCCATGTAAAGGGCCCCGAATATGCGACTGACGCCATCGTAAGTGACCCTCGGACGCACGGCGACTGCGGTTTCCACCTATGACGAAAGACGCGGCCACGCCAGCAGACCGCTCGTTCAATGTCGCAGCGGCACGGTTGCTCCGCGACTGCGGCGAGCTGCTACGCCAACAGAATGCGAACCCGTTTCGCGTCGATGCCTACCGCCGGGCCGCCGAGGTGCTCGAAGCGCTCGACGTCGACGCGCGCGACATCCTGCGCGAGCAAGGCCTCGCGGGCCTCATGGCGTTGCCCGCGATCGGCTCCGGATTGGCCGCGGCGATCGACGAGATCAGGCGCACGGGCAGGCTGTCGCGCCTCGACCGTTTGCGCGGCGCGGCCGATCCGGAAGCGCTGCTGCGCACGGTGCCCGGCATCGGACCCGAGCTTGCGCGGCGCATTCACGACGAATTGCACGTCGCGACGCTCGAGACGCTCGAAATCGCCGCGCACGACGGGCGGCTCGCGACGCTTTCGGGCCTCGGGCCGCGCCGCATCGCCGCCATCCGGGCCGCACTTCTCAGCATGCTCGGCCGGGCGCCGGGCAGGTTCGATCGGGATCGCGTCCACGAGCCCGGCGTCGACATTCTGCTCGACGTCGACCGCGAGTACCGCAATCGCGCGTCCCAAGGAACGCTCCCCTTGCTCGCACCGAGGCGCTTCAACCCCGAGCGCGTTGCCTGGCTGCCGATACTGCATACGAGCCGCGACGGCTGGCATTTCACGGCGCTCTACTCGAACACGGCGCGCGCCCACGAGCTGCAACGCACGCGCGACTGGGTGGTCGTGTATTTCCACGGCGACGATCACCACGAAGGCCAACGCACCATTGTCACCGAGACACAGGGGCCGTTGCGCGGCAAGCGCGTCGTGCGGGGTCGCGAAGCACAATGCGCGGCTGGCTACTCTTCGGGTACGGAAACGGGCCTCGAGGCCCCGGTCTGAGCTTGCAGGCCCAAGAGATACAACATATCGATGAGGTCGTAGCAAATCACGAGCTCGCGTCGATCCGCGATCCACGCCGCCTCCGCTTGCCCACAAGTGCGCATCACGAGCGTGAAGGGCCGCTCGAGCGTGAAGCGCGCGTGCAAGCGCTCGACCGTGCGCTCGAGAAGCTCGAGCGATTCGAGCTCTTGCAGCACGCGCGTCTCGACGAGCGTGCGGGGGCGCTCATAGAGAACTTCCGTGGCCGCGCCCGGCGGATCGTCCGCCTGCCTGCCGTAATTGTCGAGCAGCCACCGAATCGCATGGTCGGCCTTGGCATATTCGGCGGCACACCCCTCAGCGCGCGCCGGCGGCAAACCGGTCGTCTCCGGCACGCGCTCGAACAGCACCGGATCGCTGCCGTACAGCAAGCACGCGATCTGGTAGTAACGCTGCAAACCGAGCGCGTGGCTGCCCCAGTACGGCACTTCGGCATCCTGCGCGGCGCCGGTTTGCCAGCCTGCCGCGAATGCATCCGCGGCTGCAAGCAGAAACTTGAGGCCGCGCTCCTGCTGTGCAGGATCGAGCGGCTCCTCGCGAATCAACGCCAAAGTCGCGATGTAATCCGCCGCGCTTTCCTCGGGCCCGATGATCGGCACGTTCTTTTCCATGATCAGGAAATGCGCAATCTCGTGCAGCAGCAGGAACTCGATGTTGCCGAGCACGAACGCGATCGCATCGCGGTCGGCGGGCGAATCGCGCGACGCCGCCGGCCCTCCCCCGGCTTGAGCATGAGCAGCTAGGGGCCAAGCTGCGGCCAGCAGCCAGACCGCGCTGAGTGCCGCCAGGCCTCGCGATCGGGTCTCTGAGTCTCGGTTCCGACTGGCTCCTCTACGTAATTGTTCGTATCGCCGGTTTTCGCCCGAGCCGGTACCGTCTGGGTTGGGCTCGCGGGAGGTATGCATGTCCACTACGGGCGTTCCTGTGTTCGACAAAACGATCCAAAAGACCAATGCTTGGCTCGCCGAGCTGCAAGAGATTCTGGCATGGGAAGATAGGCAACAGGCTTACGTCGCTTTGCGGGCCATTCTACACGCGCTCCGCGACCGCATCCCGCCTGACGAGGTCGCCGATCTCGCCGCCCAGCTGCCGATACTGATCCGCGGCGTCTACTACGAAGGCTGGCACCCGGCGCACAAACCGCGCAAGTATCGCCACAAAGACGACTTCCTCGCGCAAGTCGCCAAAGAAGCGCCGGCGCTCGAGGGCCGCGATCTCGAGTCCGTCGTTGCGACCGTGTTCGGTTTTCTCGCAAGTGAGCTCGGCGGCGGCGAGACCGATCAGGTTCGTGCGCTCCTACCCGCAGAGGTGCGCGAGCTCTGGCCGCGACCGGGTCTGTAACGACCCCGCCGCCCTCGCGACCGTGGCCGCCGACATCCGTATCCTGCGCAAGAGTGCCGCGCCGTCGGCGGTGGCGCCGAACCTCGGTGACTATTCGTCGGTCACGGCCGGGTTCTCCTGGGACGCCGCGCGCGCCGAGCTCCAAGGTCTGCCCGGCGGTCGCGGACTCAACATCGCGCACGAAGCCGTCGATCGGCACGCCGACGGACCGCGCGGCGGCAAGATTGCACTGCGCTGCCTCGCGAAACCTCGTGACGCGGGGCGCAACGCAACGCAAGAGCTCACCTATAGGGAGCTCCGCGACGCCACCAATCGGTTCGCCAATGTGCTGCGCGCGCTCGGCGTCGCCAAAGGCGACCGCGTGTTTGCCCTCGCGCCGCGCGTGGCGGGGCTTTATGTGGCCGCACTCGGCACGCTCAAGAACGGCTCGGTGTTCAGTCCGCTGTTTCCGGCCTTCGGGCCCGAGCCCGCGCGGCTGCGCATGACGATCGGCGCCGCGCGCGTGCTCGTGACGACGGCTTCGCTCTATGCGCGCAAGATTGCGCAGATCCGCGAGGCCTTGCCGACGCTCAAGCACGTCTTGCTCGTCGATGCGCCGAGCCAGCCGTTCGACGATCCTTCCGTGCACTGCCTGCAACCGCTGCTCGATGCCGCGAGCCCGCACTTCGAGATCCCGCCCACCGATCCCGAGGATGCCGCATTGTTGCACTTCACGAGCGGCACGACGGGCACGCCCAAGGGCGCGCTGCACGTGCATGCGGCCGTCATCGCCCACCACATCACGGGCAAGTACGCGCTCGACTTGCACGCCGACGATATCTACTGGTGCACGTCGGACCCAGGTTGGGTCACGGGGACGTCGTACGGCATCATCGCGCCGCTCACGAACGGCGTGACGATGATCGTCGACGAGGAGGACTTCGACGCGGCGCGTTGGTACGGCATTTTGCAGGACCAGCAAATCACCGTTTGGTACACGGCGCCGACGGCGATCCGTATGCTCATGAAAGCCGGGGCCGAGTTGCCGCGCCAATTCGACTTGAGCAAGCTCAGGTTTGCCGCGAGCGTCGGCGAG
>DATCIQ010000413.1:0-16607 GCA_036507635.1 Gammaproteobacteria bacterium | reverse complement strand
GCGAGCGCCACGAGCATCAGCACCGTCGCCCCGATCACGAGCATGTAGACGCCGAGATCGAACAGCAGCACGCTCGAGACGTGCACATCGCCGATGACCGGCACGTGCAAGTCGGCGGCGAGCGCCGTCAGAAACGGACGCGACCCGAGCCATGCCGCGGCGCCCGCCGCGGCCGCCGCGAGCAGCCCGAAAGCGATCAAGAGTTGCGGATGCAACCTGAGCCGCGACTCGACCCAGATCGTGCCTCCGGCCATGTACTGCGTGATGATCGCGGTCGCCATGACGAGCCCGCCCACGAACCCGCCGCCGGGCGCGTTGTGACCGCGCAGCAGGAAGTAGAGCGATACGAGCCACGCGAGCGGCAACAACAAACGGACCAGCGCCGCGGGAATCTGCATAGTGCCGCGCGGCAGGAGCTCGTCGGGCCGGCCGAAGGCCGCGTCGCGCGCGGCCCCTTCGCGCTGCGCGCGCGGCACGCCGATGCTGTCGGGCGCGGGGCGGAACCGCCTGAGCAGCGCGTAAACGATCAGGGCGACGATGCCGACGACCGTGATCTCGCCGAACGTATCGAAGCCGCGGAAGTCGACGAGGATCACGTTGACGATGTTGCGGCCGCCCGCGGGCTCGAGCGCGTTCGCGACGAAAAACGGCGCGAGGCCGGGTACGGGAGGCCGCGTCAAGAGCGCGAAGGCGAGCGCGGCCATGCCGGCGCCGGCGATGACGGCGATCGTCCCGTCGCGCGCCCGCCGCGCGCGTGCGCGCAACGTTCGACGCCGCGCATCGTCGAGCGCGACGCGGCGCGGCAGCCATCTAAGGCCAAGCAGCAACAACACGAGCGTCACGACTTCGACCGAGAGCTGAGTCAGCGCGAGATCGGGTGCGGAGAACCACGCGAACGTGAGACACGTGACGAGGCCGGCGCCGGCCAGCATGATCAACGCCGCGAGACGGTGGAACTTCGCCTGCCATGCGGCGCCTATCGCGCACGCCCCGCCGCCGATCCACAACAGCGCAAACACCGGATCGACGGGCGTGAGCGGAGCGTTGCCGCGCGACCACCCGCCCGCCGCGAACGGCAGGAATCCGGCGACGAAGGCGATGCCGACGATCAAGAGCAGCTGCGGCTGCAGGCGGCGCGAATAGAGCAAATCGACGACCCTATCCGCGCCGCGCAGAATCACGACGTTGGCGACGTCGAACATGCGCTTGGCGTCGAAACGTGCAAGCAGCGGCGTCGGTTGCATCACGCGCCCGCGGACATACAGCCACACATAGAAGGCGATGCCTCCCGAGAGCGCGACGAAGCTCATGAGAAGCGAGATCGTGAACCCATGCCAGACCGCGAGCTGGTACTCGGGCAAGTTGGCGCCGAGAATCGACCGCGCCGCCGTCTCCAGAAGCGGGCCGAGCGTACGCATGGGGAGCATGCCGACGAGCAGGCAGGTGACGACGAGCAATGCGCTCGGCAGCAGCATGCCGCGCGTCGGCTCGCGCGGCGGCCGCGGCAAGTCCTCCGCCACCGGGCCGAAAAACACCTGGTGAATCAAGCGCAGCGAATACGCGACGCTGAAAATCCCCGCGATCGTCGCGACCGCCGGCAGCGTGAACTCGAGCCCCGTCGCGGCACCCGTGACGAGCGATTCGGCGAAAAACATTTCCTTCGACAGGAAACCGTTCAGGAGCGGCACGCCCGCCATGGCGCCGGCCGCGACAAGCGCGACCGTGGCCGTGATCGGCATGGCATGCCGCAGGCCGCTGAGCCGCTTGATGTCCCGCGTCCCCGTCTCGTGGTCGACGATGCCGGCTGCCATGAACAACGATGCTTTGAACGTCGCGTGATTCATCATGTGAAATACGGCGGCGACGAGCGCGAGCTCGTTGTTCATACCGAGCAGAAGAGTGATGAGCCCGAGGTGGCTGATCGTCGAGTAGGCGAGCACGCCTTTGATGTCGCGCTGGAACGTCGCGGCGAACGCGCCGATCAAGAGCGACGCGGCACCGGCGCCGCACACGAGCCAGAACCACAAATCCGTGCCGTACAGCGCCGGCCATAACCGGGCGAGCAGAAATACGCCGGCCTTGACCATTGTCGCGGAGTGCAGGTAGGCCGATACGGGCGTCGGCGCGGCCATCGCGTGCGGCAGCCAGAAGTGGAACGGGAACTGCGCGCTCTTCGTGAGCACGCCGACGACGATGAGCACGAGCGTCGGAGCGTACCATCGATGCGCGCGAATGACGTCGCCGGCCACCAGCACGTCGTCGAGATCGTAGCTGCCGACGATCTCGCCGAGCATGAGCACGCCGAGCAAGAGACAGAATCCTCCGCCGGCGGTCACGACGAGCGCCATGCGCGCGCCGCGCCGTGCGTCGGCCAAGTGGTACCAGTACGCGATCAACATGAACGAGGTCAGGCTCGTGAGCTCCCAGAAGACGACGAGCTGGAGCAAATTGCCCGAGAGCACGGTCCCGAGCATCGCGCCCATGAAAGCCAGCAGGAACGCGAAGAATCGCGGCACCGGATCCTTGGGCGACATGTAGTAGCGCGCGTACAGCACGACGAGCGCGCCGATGAACGCGACGAGCAGCGCAAAAAGCCACGCGTAGCCGTCCATTCGGAAGTACACGTCGAGGCCGAGCTGCGGCATCCACGGGATCGTCAGGCGCACGACGCCGCCGTCCATGACGGCGGGATAGAGCCAAACGATGAGCGCGACGCAGGTCACGCTGACGAAGCCCGCGAGCCAGGCTTCGGCATTGCGGGCGTTCGCGGGCAGGGCTGCGGCACACAGGCTGCCCAGGAACGGCAGCACGATGATTAGAGACAGCAGCATTCCCGGGATCATAGCGGAGTGACGACGTTGACATAACAACCGGTGCGAGCTTCTCCATTTCCCTCGATCACAGCGGATCCGTCGGCTGCGTTTGACAGAGCGCACCTCGCGGCACATGCTTGCGCGCTACTGACAAAGGCACACCTTTCGAAAGAAAGGCTCGCAAAGCTACCGGTCTAACGGGGAAACCTATGACAGCGGGGTCGCCAGCATGACAATCGAGAACCTTCTCGCCATTACTCCCTTTGCACCCCTCTCGATCCTGCTCTGGGTCGTGCTGGCGGTGGCCGTGCTCTATCTCGCCAGGGGATCGGCGCACCACGTTCTTCTCACGCTGTGCCAGGCATTGCACGACGTGATTCAGCTCGCGGTGCAGGCCGCTACGGCCGGTGAAAAGCGGCTCACGGAGCGCAACCACGAGGTCTTGCTCGCGGCGGGACGCGAAGCCAAGGAGCGCATCATCGAGCGCGAGTTCGATCGCGTCGGCGACAGCGTGCACAAGGATCTCGCGGGCTACCCAGGCCTGCAGCGCACCTTGAGCGCGGCCATCACGCGCATCGAGGAAGATCATCAGCGCGCCGTCGAGGTGCCCCCCGAGGCGCCGGGCTGGGTCAAGGCCGTCGACGTCGTCGCCAAGCTCGACCGTAAGGACCTCTCGGTCGGCCCGATCTTGAACGACATTCATGAGTCGCTCGTCAAGGCGCAGGAGAGCGCGCTCAAGGAGTACCGTGCCGCGAGCGCGCAACGCCACGCGTTACTGCATCGCATGATGCCGCACTGGCGCGCCATTCAGCAGACGCTGAACCGCGTCAACAAGAGCATCGACAGCCTGCTCGATCGCTCGCGCTCGATCGACCGGCATCTCGACGAGTACAAGGAGATCGTGCGCGGGACGGATCGCGCCCTGCAAGTGCTGTCGTCGTCATCCCTCGTGCAGTTTTTCATCTCGGCGCTCGTGCTCGGCGTCGCTGTCGGCGGCGCGGCGATCAATTTCTCGTTGATCGCGCGGCCCATGGCCGAGATGGTCGGCGGCACGAGCTTCATCGGCGGTTTTCGCACGGCGGACATCGCCGCCCTCGTCATCATCATGGTCGAGGTGTCGATGGGCTTGTTCCTCATGGAGTCGCTGCGCATCACGCGGCTGTTTCCCGTCATCGGTGCACTCCCCGACAAGACTCGCATCCGCATGATCGGCATCACCTTCGCGATCCTGTTCATGCTCGCGTCGGTCGAAGCGGGGCTTGCGTATATGCGCGAGATCCTCATGCAGGACGAGCTCGCGACCTCGGCGCTGCTGCGCGGCGGGGAAGCGATCGCGGCCAACGATTACCTGTGGATCACGACGGCGGCGCAAATGGGCATGGGCTTCACGTTGCCGTTCGCGCTCGTATTCGTTGCGATCCCGCTCGAGACGTTCGTGCATTCGCTGCGCACGGTATTGGGCCTCGCCGGCATCGGGTTGCTCCGGCTCCTGCGGCTCGTGCTGCGGCTGCTCGGCAACCTGTTCCTGCACGCGGGCTCGGCGCTCGTGCGTCTCTACGACATTCCGATCTTCATGCCGCTGTGGATCGAGACGATGTGGAAGAAGCCGGGCCGCGGCGCCAAGGACAAGCGCCAGGTCGAGGTGGTGTCATGAGAGCCCGGTTCGGAGTCGTGCGGCGGGCCGCGCGGCGCGGCGGGCTCGCGGCGCTGGCCGCGGCACTGTCGGCCGCGGCGTGCGCGCCGGGGGCGCCGCGCAACACGGGCGTCTATCTGTTGCTCGACACGTCGGGAACCTACAGCGAAGAGCTCGACAAGGCCGAGCAAATCATCAACTACACGCTGTCGCGGCTCGACGCGCTCGACTCGTTCGCCGTTGCGCGCATCGATACCGGCAGCTTCAGCGAGCGCGACATCGTCGCGAAAGTCACGCTCGACGACCGCCCGAGCACGGCCAACATGCAGAAGCGTGAGTTCTCGGAGAACATCGGCGGTTTTCTCGACGACATCGAATCTTCGCAGTATACGGACATCACGGGCGGCCTGTTGCAAGCGGTCGAGTTCTTGAACGAGAAGCAGCCGGGCCGCAAGACGATCTTCATCTTCTCCGACCTCAAGGAAGACTTGGAGCCCGGCTACGTGCGCGACATCACCGTGCCGCTCGACGGCTTCGAGGTCGTCGCCTTGAACGTGACGAAGCTCAGGAGCGACAACATCGATCCGCGCGAGTACCTCGACCGGCTCGAGGCCTGGCGGCGGCGCGTCGAGGCCGAAGGCGGCACGTGGCGCGTCATCAACGACCTCGATCGCCTCGAGGGGATCTTGAGCCCTGCGGCCTTGTAGGCTCGACCGCGGTTACTTGCGCTCGGGGCGCCCAGTCAGCGACCACAGCACGCCGAACGGGTCGCGCAGCTGGCCGTAGCGGTCGCCCCAGAACATGAGCGCGAGCGGCATGACGGTCTCTGCGCCGGCTTCGACTGCGCGGGCCCACCAAGCGTCGACGTCGTCGACCAGCAAGTGCAGCGTGAATGCGCGTGGCGCCTTGAGCGGATGACCGTGCTCGGGATAGGGGTCGCTCAGCATGAGCGAGCCGCCGTTAAGATAGAGGTGCACGTGCATCGTCCGGCCCTGCTCGTCGACGGGATGCCGTGCCACCTCCTGGGCCCCGAAGGCACGCGCATAGAACTCGGCCGCCCGGCTCGCGCCGCCGACCGATAGATAGGGGACGATCCCGCCGAGAACTTGGGGCTGTGTTTGCGTTTCGGCCGCTTGGGCGGCGTTTGCCGATGCGTTCATTCTTTCAAACTCCTCGAGTGTTGGTATTCGACCTCGACCCCTAGTCGTTCGGCGCGGCGCGAAATCGACACCGGCCGGCGGCATGCGATACTCGGCTCATGCGTCTCGTCAACGATCTCTTGAGGCTCTCCGCGACGGACCTCGCGAATCATCTCGGTTGCGCGCACTTGAGCCAGCAGAGCCGGGCCGTCGCCGAAGGCCGCGCGCGCAAGCCTAAGTGGCACGATCCCATCACGGCGCTCCTCCGCGAGCGCGGCGCCGAGCACGAGGCGGCGTATCTTGCGCATCTGCGGGAGACGCAAGGTATCGAGGTGGTCACGCTGCTCGGCGACGACGCTGAGCGCGATGGAGCGCAAAGAACGCTCGCTGCGATGCGGGGACGCGCGGCGCTGATCTATCAGGCGCCGCTCGGCAACGCGCGCTGGTATGGGCGCGCGGATTATCTCTGCAGGACCGATGCGCCGAGCGCGCTCGGCGACTGGTCCTATGAAGTCATCGACGCGAAGCTTGCGACCGAGACGCGCGCCGGCACGATCCTGCAGCTTTGCGTCTATTCGGAGCTCGTCGCCGACTTACAAGGCGTGTGGCCCGAATATGCGCACGTCGTCGCGCCGCATCACGGCTTCGAGCCGGAGCCGCACCGCCTGGATGACTACAAGGCCTACTACCGGCTCGTGAAGGCTAAGCTTGAGCAAGCGATCGCAACCGCGGATCCGTGCACGTATCCCGAGCCCGTCATGCAGTGCGAGATATGCGGGTGGTGGAGGCCGTGCAACGCGCGGCGGCGCGCCGACGATCACCTGTGTTTCGTCGCCGGAATAAGCCGACTGCAGATCAAAGAGCTCGCGCGCGCCGACGTCGCGAGCCTCGAGCGTCTCGCAGAGCTCCGCGACGTGCCCAAGCCCAAGCGCGGCTCCCGAGATGCGCTCGCGCGCGTGCGCGATCAAGCCATGATCCAACTGAAGGCCCGGCGTCTCGCGGCGCCGCAGTACGAGATTCTCGAGCCCATCGATGCGGCGCACGGCTTGGCGCTGCTCCCCGCGCCGTCGAGCCACGACGTGTTCCTCGATCTCGAGGGTGACCGGCTCGCGCCCGACGGCGGGCGCGATTATTTGTTCGGATACGTGGGCGCGGAGGATGGCCGCTACGTGCCGGTCTGGGCCATGAACGCGGCCGAGGAGAAGCTCGCTTTCGAGGTCCTCGTCGATCTCATCCTCGCGGCTTTTCGCGCGCATCCGGATATGCACGTCTACCATTTCGGCGCCTACGAGCCGACCGTGTTCAAACGGTTGTCGGGCCGCTACGCCACGCGCGAGACGGAGCTCGATACGATTCTGCGCGCCGAGCTCTTCGTCGACCTGCATACGATCGTCAAGCACGCGCTCAAAGCGAGCGTCGAGAGCTATTCGATCAAGGAGCTCGAGCAGTTTTACGGCATGTTGCGCGAGCAGGACATGCGTGCGGCGACCGCGAGCCGGCGCGCGATCGAGTGGGCGATCGAGATGAAGGAAGACGTGCGCGGCACGCCTACGTTGGCACCGCACCTCGAAGCCGTCGAGCGTTACAACCGCGAGGACTGCGTGTCGGCCGGGCAATTGCGCGCGTGGCTCGAGCGGCTGCGTGCCGAGCAGGGCGCGCACGGCATCGAGCTGCCGCGCCCTTTGCCCAAATCGGGCGACGCGAGCGAGAAGATCGAGGAAACGACCGAAGAAACGCAGCGCGTCATGGCACGTCTCCTCGACGACTTGGCCGTAGACCCCGAGGAGCGCAGCGACGAACAGCAGGCGCTGTGGCTCATGGCGCATTTGCTCGAGTGGCACCGCCGCGAGGACAAGGCCGCCTGGTGGGAGTACTTCAGGCTGCGCGACTTGCCGCTCGACGAATACTCGGACGAGCGTTCGGCGCTGGCGGAGCTCGAGTACGTCGCGACCGTGGGCGGCACGGCCAAGCGGCCCATGCACCGTTACACGTTTCCCGCGCAGGATCACGACATTCGCAAGAGCGACGAAGCATGTCTGCCCGACGGCACGATGATCGGCACCGTCGAGGACCTCGACTTGAGCGCGCGGACCGTCGACATCCAGCATGCCGGCAAGTGGGCCGACTTGAGGCCCGCGTATGTCTTCGTGCGGCGCAATGTGCCGTCCGGCGGGAAACCCGCCGCTTTGCTCGAGCTCGGCCGCTCGATTGCCGAGCACGGCATCGATCGCAGCGGGCCCGCGCGCGCGGCGCGCGACTTGATCCTAAGGCGGCCGCCCCGGCTCGTCGCGAGTTCCAAAGGCTTGACGCGCGACCGGGGATTAAGCGTCGACGACGAAGTCGCGACGGCGTGCCGGCTCGCGCTCGAGCTCGATCACGGCGTGCTTCCGATTCAAGGCCCACCCGGCACGGGCAAGACGTTCACGGGCTCGCGCATGATCGTCGCGCTCGTCAAAGCCGGCAAGAAAGTCGGCGTGACCGCGGTGAGCCACGAGGTCATCCGTAACTTGCTCACGAAGTGCATCGAGGTCGCGGCGGAAGAGCGCATCGAGGACTTCAAGTGCCTTCACAAAGGCAAGCCGAAAGACACTTCGCCCGAAGCGCTGCACGCCGTCGACGACAACAACCGCATCGCGCGGCTCTTCGCCGGCAACGAGTATCCCGTGCTCGGCGGCACGTCGTGGCTCTGGGCGCGGCCGGAGCGAAAGCTAAGCGTCGACGTGCTGTTCATCGACGAGGCCGGGCAGATGTCGCTCGCGGACGTGCTCGCGGTCGCGGGCGGTGCGCGAAGCCTCGTGCTGCTCGGCGATCCGCAGCAGCTCGAGCAACCGCAGCAGGCGAGCCATCCGCCGGGGACGCAAGTTTCGGCGCTCGAGCACATTTTGGGGGGCCGGAAGACCATCCCCGACGACGCGGGATTGTTCTTGCAGCAGACGCGGCGTTTGCATCCGGTGATTTGCGCGTTCACTGCCGAGGCGTTCTACGAGAATCGCTTGAGCGCCTATCCCGGTCTCGAGCGCCAAGCCGTGCTCGGCAGTAGACGCTTCCCTGTCGCGGGCTTGGTTTACGTGCCCGTCGAGCACGACGGCAATCAAGCGCGCGCGGACGAAGAAGTTCAGGTCATCGCCGGAATAGTCGCGGAGCTCACGAGCGGCGCCGTTGCATGGCGCGACAAGGAAGGCAACGAGCGCACGCTCACGCTTGCGGACTTGCTGATCGTCGCGCCCTATAACGCGCAAGTCACGGCCCTCGCAGGCGCATTGCCCAACGTCCGCGTCGGCACCGTCGACAAGTTCCAGGGGCAGGAAGCCCCCGTCGTCATCGTCTCGCTCGCGACCTCGTCACCCGACGAGGCGCCGCGCGGCATGAGCTTCCTTTACAGCGCCAATCGCTTGAACGTCGCGACGTCGCGCGCCAAGGGATTGTGCATTCTCGTCGGCAGCCCGAAGCTCTTCGAGCCGGACTGCCGGACGCCTGAGCAAATGCGGCTCGCGAATGCGTTCTGCCGATATCGGGAAATGGCACAATCCTAGAGATGGATCTCTACTGCGGCACCAGCGGCTTTTCGTTCAAGGAGTGGAAAGGGCCGTTCTATCCGGAGAAGCTGCCGGCCGACGAGATGCTCGCGTTCTACGGCGCGAGGCTTCCGAGCGTCGAGATCAACAACACGTTCTATCGCATGCCGAAACCGAGCGTGCTCGAAGGCTGGGCTGCGCAAGTGCCGGAACGTTTTCGCTTCGCCGTCAAGGCGCCGCGCCGCTTGAGTCACGTCAAGCAGCTCAAGGATTGCAGCGAAGAAGCCGGCTATTTTTTCGGTGCTGTCGCAACACTCGGCACGCGCTTGGGTGCGGTGCTCGTGCAATTGCCGCCGCACGCGCGGGTCGGCGTCGAGAAGCTCGACGCGTTTCTCGAGCTCGTACCCGCCGGCGTGCCCGTCGCGTTCGAGTTTCGGCATCCGTCATGGAAGGACGCCGCCGTCTATGCGACGCTCGAGCGGCACGGCGCGGCTTGGGTCACGGCCGACAACGACGGCACCGTCCCGCCCGAGCTGCCGGCGACCGCCTCGTGGACGTACTTGCGCCTGCGCGCGCCCGAGTATACCGAGGCAACGCTGCGCGAATGGAAAGCGCGTTGCGCGAATTTCACGCGCGCGTTCGTGTATTTCAAGCACGAGGACGGCGCTGCGGGTCCCGCATTCGCGGAGCGCATGCTGAATTTGTAGGAGCGAGCTTCGCTCGCGAAATCAGAAGAATCGCGAGCGAAGCTCGCTCCTACAGGCTCGGCTGCATCAGGCGTTTGAAGGTGCTCAAGTGCCTGAGCGCGCCGCGGGCGTCGCCCTTGGCTTCGAGCAAGCGCGACAAATTGAAGTGCGCGTCCGCGTACGCGTCGTCGATCGCAAGCGTGCGCCGGTACGCCGCGACCGCCGCCTCGGACTCGCCCTGATCCTCGAGCGCGACGCCGAGATTGAAAGCCGCGAGCGCATTGCGCGGATCCTGCTCGAGCGCCGCGCGGTACAACGCTTCAGCCTCGGCGAGCCGGTTCTTCGCGTGCAACAGCCGGCCCAAATTAATGCGCGCACTCACGAGCTTCGGATCCTGCTCGAGCGCCGCCTGGTAGGCTTCGCTCGCTTCCTCACCGCGGCCCGCGAGCTCGAGATCGAGCGCCGCCTGATACAAGCCTGCGGCGCTCTTCGTCTGACGCTCGACCGGCGCGCGCGAACGGTGCGTGCGCCGCGGCGCCAGTTGCGCGGAGAGGGCCTGCACGTCGAAATCGAGCGTGCCCTGACGCGATTGGGGCTCCCATGACGCCAAACGATCTTTGACGACGACGTGCCGTCCGGTCACGAGAATACGCACGGCCGAGAGCGGTCTGCCCGGCGGCAGCTGGTCACGAATCATGCGCAACGAGCGCGTCACACGGTTCAACGTCAGGTGCGAGCCCGCGAGCTTGCCCGCCGTGCGCAGCAGCGCGAGATCTTGAAACGAGTAGCACCAGTGCCCGTACTCGTCCTTGTGCGGCGTGATGAGCTCTGCTCGCGCCCAACGGCGAACTTGGGCCTCGGTCAATCCTGCGATGTCGGCGACTTCTCGGGTGGAATACTCGCGCACGTCGATAAGTTAACCGGCGCGTTTCTTTTTGGCGGCCTTCTTGGGCTTCACGGTCTCGGCCTCGGTGGCTTGAGCCGGCTTGCGTTTGCCTTTCGCGTCGAGACTCGCTTTCAGGGCCTCCATGATGTCGATGATCTTGGTTTCCGGCTTCTCGGTCGGCGCGATGGAAATATCCTCGCCTTCGACTTTGCGCTGAATCAGCTCGAGGATTTTCGCGCGCACTTCGTCGCGGTATTTCTCGGGCTCAAAGGCTTCGCTCGCGCCTTGCGCAATGAGCTGCTTCGCGAGCTCGAGCTCGGCCTTCTTGATCTCTACGTTTTCGAGCGGCACCTCACTGAACGCGCGGATCTCGTCGACATAATGCAGTTGCTCGAGCATGAGGCCGTTCCCCGTGGGGCGCACCATGACCAAGTGCGTCCGGCCGCGCGTCGAGTATCGTCCGACCGCGATGCGTCCCGCGGCTTTGAGCGCCTCCGCGAGCAAACGATACGCGCGTGCACCGCCTTTGTCGGGACCGAGATAGTAGGCCTTGTCGAAATAGATGCGGTCGACGGAGCCGTCGGGCACGAACTCGTCGATGTCGATCGTATAGGTCGACGTGACGTCGAACGCCTTGAGCTCCTCGGGCGTGAAGAGCACGTATTGCCCCTTGGCGAACTCGTAGCCTTTGACGACCTCCTCCTTGGGGACGACCTCGCCGCTCTTCGAGGAGACGAGCTGATGCTTGACGCGCGCGCCATCGCGCCGGTCGATTTGATTGAAGCTCACGGCGGCAGCCGATTCCGCGGCCGAATAGAGCTTGACGGGGATCGAGACGAGCCCGAAGGCGATAGTCGCAGAGCTCAAGGGTCGCGCAGCCATCGCCCGATAATATATGCTCAGAAAGATGGTCGCAACGAAAAATAGCCAGAAATTAGCGACTTATCGCGAAAAACGGAAGGCGGACTCATCTCCGGAGCCGTTCCGAGGCGAGACCATGCCGAGCACCCGGTTCGTCGTGCAACTGCACGCAGCGCGGCAGCGGCACTATGACTTCAGGCTCGAGCACGACGGCGTGCTGCTCTCGTGGGCCGTTCCCAAGGGTCCGTCGCTCGATCCCGCCGATAAGCGCCTCGCGGTGCACGTCGAGGATCACCCCGTCGATTACATTTACTTCGAGGGTTCGATTCCGGAAGGCAACTACGGTGCCGGGGCCGTGATCGTCTGGGACCGGGGCCGTTACGAGCCCGTGCACGACTTCGACGAGGGCTTAAGCAAAGGAAAATTGTTGTTCGATCTCTACGGCTACAAGCTGCGCGGCCGCTTCACTCTCGTCAAGACTAAGCGCGGCCAGAAGGATTGGCTGCTCATCAAGGAGCGCGACACCTACGTGCGCGAAGGGGAGGCGGCGCAATTGGCGGAGGACTCGGTGTTGTCCGGGCGCACCGTCGAGCAGATCGCGGCGCACGAGGATCCCTCCGTTGCGCTCGCCGAGCAGTGCCGCGCGGCCGGCGCCAAACGTGCGCGCGTCGCGTTTGCGGAAGTGCAGCCGATGCTCGCGACGCCGGGTGAGCCGTTCAGCGATCCGAACTGGGTGTTCGAGATCAAGTACGACGGTTACCGGCTCCTCGCGGGCAAGGAGCACGGTGAGGTACGCCTCATCTCGCGCAACAAGTACGATTTCACGGCCGTATTCCCCGAGATTGCGGAAGCCCTCGCCGCCCTGCCCTACGAGAACTTTCTGCTCGACGGCGAAGTCGTCGTGCACGACGGTGAAGGTCTACCGAGCTTCGCAGGCTTGCAGCAGCGCGGCCGGCTCACGCGCGCAGCCGACATCGGCCGCGCTGCGGTGCAATGGCCCGCGACACTCTATGCGTTCGATCTCGTCTTGTGCGGCGAATACGATTTGCGCCGCCTGCCGTTGACGACGCGCAAACGTCTGCTTGCGGAGCTCTTGCCGACGGTCGGCCCGATCAGATTGTCCGAGCACATCGAAGCGGCCGGCGAGGCCATGTTCGGAGAGCTCAAGGGAATGGGCGTCGAGGGCGTCGTCGGTAAGCGTGCGACGTCGGTCTATGTCGGCCGCCGCTCGACGGATTGGATCAAAGTCAGCGCACGCTCGAGTGACGATTTCGCCGTGGTCGGCTACACGCCGTCCAAAAAGCGCCGCGCGGGATTCGGCTCTTTGCAGCTCGCACAACGCAGCGCCGACGGCTGGGCGTACGCAGGGGGCGTCGGCGGCGGCTTCGGCGATCAGGACCTCGTTGCCATCGCCTCGCAGCTCGCGATCGCGAAAACCGGCACGGCGCCTCGCGACGCGGAAGCCGAGCCCGGCGTGCGCTGGGTCGAGCCCGAGCTCGTCGTCGAGGTACGCTTCAAGCACCGGAGCCCCGCCGGGCGTCTGCGGCACCCCGTCTTCTTGCGGCTGCGCAGCGACAAGGCGCCCGAGGATTGCTGGCTGCCGGGCGAAGCGAAGCCGTTGCCCGACTTGCCGGATGCGCCCCCAAAAGCCGCCGAGACCGTGAACATTACGAATCCCGACAAGGTCTTCTGGCCCGACGAGGGATACACGAAAGGCGACCTCATTGCGTACTACCGCACCGTCGCGCCGTATCTCCTGCCGTACTTGAAGGACCGGCCGCTCGTGCTCACGCGCTACCCCGACGGCATCAACGGCAAGTCGTTCTACCAGAAGGACGCACCCGAGTACGTGCCGGAGTGGCTGCGCTTGGAGTCGCTGTGGAGCGAAGGCTCGGAGCGGGACATCCGCTATTTCGTCATCGAAAGCGAGCAAGGCTTGGCCTACATCGCGAACATGGCCGCGATACCGCTGCATGTTTGGTCGAGCCGCATACCGTCGCTACAGCATCCGGATTGGTGCATCCTCGACTTGGACCCCAAAGGTGCGCCCTTCAAGCACGTCGTCGAAGTCGCGCGCGCGCTGCATTCGCTGTGCGAGTCGGTGAGCCTGCCGAATTTCGCGAAGACGAGCGGGTCGACGGGGCTGCACGTGCTTATTCCGATCGGCGCGCGGTACACGCACGAGCAAAGCCGCGCGCTCGCGGAGCTGCTCGCGAATTGGGCCGTCAAGGAGTTGCCCGGGATCGCAACGGTGCAGCGCCAGCTCGACGCGCGCGAAGGCAAAGTCTACGTCGACTACTTGCAGAACGGGCACGGCCGCTTGCTCGTGGCGCCCTATAGCGTGCGTCCGGTGCCGGGCGCGACCGTATCGATGCCGCTCCACTGGAAGCAAGTCACGGCTCGCCTCGACATGCATCGCTACACGATGCGCACGGTGCCGGCGCTGCTCGCGAAACAGAAGGACGATCCGTTCAATGGGCTCCTGACCGAGGCCGCCGACCTGCCCGCTTGCCTTGCCCGCCTCGCGGAAGTCCTGTAAAGCATGCCTCACGTCATCGAAATTGCTCCGACCGGCCGCGCCAAATGCCGCGCTTGCGAGCGGAAGATCGACAAGGGAGAGCTGCGCTTCGGCGAGCGCTTGCCGAACGTATTCGGCGAAGGCGAGATGACGCTGTGGTTCCACATGCGCTGCGCGGCGTACAAGCGCCCGGAGCCCTTTCTCGAAGCGTTGCATGGCATTGGCGAGACGGACGGCGCGCCGAACGCGGAGATCGAAGACGCGCCGACGCTCGAGGCGGCGGCCGAGCTCGGTATCGCGCATCGGCGTGTGCCGCGCATCAACGGCGCCGACCTCGCACCGACCGGGCGCGCGCGCTGCAGAAGCTGCCGCGAGCCGATCGACAAGGGAACGTGGCGCATCGTGCTCGTGTTCTTCGAAGAGTACCGCTTCCAGCCGTCGGGATTCATTCACGCGGCCTGCGCACGCGAGTACTTCGAGACGACCGATCTCATCGAGCGCGTGCGCTGGTTCAGCCCGACGCTGACAGCCGACGAGCTCGATGCGTTGCGGACCGCGCTCGAAGCAGCGCCCAACGGCGACTGACACCGGAGCGTGAGCTCACGCGTGCCGGTCGACGAATGCACGCGCGACGCGTGCCATCTCGTCGAACACGCTCTCAGGGCTCGTGCGCGCGCGCTTTGAGACCCGGTAGCCATGATCGGCCGTTTCGAGGAAGTGAAGCGTCGCGTTTGCGAGTCCTGCGACGAGCGGCTCGAGCAACTCGCGCTCCGCGAGCGTGTCGCGAGTTCCGGAAAGAAACAGCATCGGACAGCGAATGCGCGCCAGGTGCTCTGCTCTCGCGGTCGAAGGGTTGCCCGGTGCATGCAACGGGAACGCGCAGAAGATGAGACCGTGCGGCGCTACTTGCTCGTCGAGCACGGCATGCGAAGCCATGCGGCCGCCGAAAGAGTGGCCGCCGAGCCACAGCGGTAAATCGCTTCGCTCCGCTGCCGCCGCGCAAGCTTCCGCAATACGGGCCGTCGCGACCGCCTTCGAATCGACGTGCTTCCGGCCCGCATCGATGAACGGAAAATTGAAGCGCAGCGTTGCGATGCCGCGCGCGGCAAACGCGTCCGCGATGGCCTGCATGTTTCGGTGCGTCATGCCGGCGCCCGCGCCGTGCCCGAGCACGAGCGCCGCGACAGGGGTATCGGGGCATTGCCAAATCATAGGTTCGATGAAACATATAATAGCTGGCGCTATGGCTCATCCCGTCACGCTCTCGAAAACGAAGCTGCTGGCCTTTACGCAGTGCCCGCGCAAGCTCTGGCTCGGGCAGTATCGCCCCGAGCTCGAGGATGAAACGCCCGCCGAGCATGCGGCCGCCGCAACGGGACTGGCGGTCGGCGCCAAGGCGCGCGAGGTGTACGGGCATGGCGGCGGGCATTACGTGGCCGGCGAGCGCGGGCTGCGCGCGGCCGCTGTCGCGACGCGCGAGCTCCTGGCGGCAGGCGGCGATGAGCCGATTTTCGAGGCGACGTTCGACTACGCAGGCCTCACGATGCGGGTCGACGTGCTCGATCGCTCCGGCGACGCGTTGCGCATCGTCGAGGTGAAATCCTCGACAGCAGTCAAGGAGCATCACCTGACTGACTGTGCGATTCAAGCATGGGTGCTTGCCGAGCTCGAAATACCGGTGAGCCGTGTCGTGCTCGCGCATGTCAACGACGCGTTCATCTACGCAGGCGATGGCGATTACTCGGGTCTGTTCGTCGAAGAAGACGTCACGGCCGCGGCACGGGAAGGTTTCGACGCTCTTGGCACGCTCGTCGAGAAGGCGCGTGCGACGCTCGAAGCACACGAAGAACCTGCGATCGCGATCGGCGAGCAGTGCAACAAGCCCTATGCATGCCCTTTCTTCGCGCACTGCGCGCCGGCGCAAGGCGAGTACCCCGTGACCGCTCTCGGCGGGCTCAAGGCGCGTCTCTATGCGCTCATGCGCGAAGGCTACCGGGACGTGCGCCACGTGCCCGAAGCGCGGCTCGCGAACGAGCTCGAGATGCGCGTCGTAAGACAAACGAAGCTCGGGCGGGCGTACGTCGGCGCCGAGCTCCGCGATGCCGCGCGCGCACTGCCGTGGCCGCGCTACTACCTCGATTTCGAGACCGTCGCGTTTGCGATCCCGATTTGGCAGGGCACGCGTCCGTACGAGGCGCTGCCCTTTCAGTGGTCCGTGCACATCGACGACGCAGGTGCCGACGAATCGTCGGGCGGACTCGGCCATGCTGCGTTCTTGAGCTTGAGCGGCGAGCCGCCTATGCGCGCGTGCGCCGAGACGCTCATCGAGACGCTCGGGCGAAGCGGTCCCGTGGTCGTCTATTCCGGCTACGAAAAACGCGTCCTCAACGAGCTCATCGCGCGCTTTCCCGATCTTGCCGCGCCGCTCGCGGCGATAGTTAAGCGGCTCGTCGATCTGCTGCCGCTCGTCAAGGCGCACTACTATCATCCGGACATGCGAGGCTCCTGGTCGCTCAAGGCCGTCGCACGAGCCGTCTCATCCGCGCTCGACTACGA
>DATCIQ010000412.1:0-8922 GCA_036507635.1 Gammaproteobacteria bacterium | reverse complement strand
TGTCATCACGACCATGGCCGTGAACGCCTGCAACACGAGCAGCGACTCGTTCGGCGTCGCCATCACGAACGGACCGCTCCCTGTTGCGGTTGCCCAAGTCGCGATCAAGGACATGAGCGCGGCCGCAGTCACGACCTAACGCTGCCGAAAGCGGAATGCAGCCCAGGCGAGCAGCGGCAGGCACAAGGATGCAAGCGGATAGGGCGCGAGCAGCGGATGAAAGAAGAGGACGGACGTGGTGGCGATCACCGCCATGAATAGCAACGAGGTTTCGAGAAGGCGCCTTGGCGGCGCACGCAGCTTGTGATCGAGATACCACAGGATCAGCAGCGGCGCTATGAGGATCGCGCCCGCGACATCTCCCAACCACCACGTAAGCCAGATCGCGCCGAATTGCGCGGACTCCGCATAGCCGCCGAGCGTGAGGCTGCCGAGACTGATGGTCGCGCTGATCGCGGTGCTCAGAAGAGCGGCGAGCGCGGCGAATTTGAAGATGTCGAGCGCGTTGCCGAAGACCTGCCGGCCGCCGGCAAAACGGTTGACCAGGTAAGCGGCGGCGACTCCCTCGAGCGTGTTGCCGGCCGCGACTCCGAGCGACGTCAGAACCGAACCGGCCGTCGTCACGTTGACGAGAAACGCACCGACGAAGATCGCGGGCCAAACGCGATACCCGAAGAGGATAAGTGCCGCGATCGCGACGCCCGTTGGCGGCCACACGGCCGAGGCGCTCGGGTGCAGAAGCCCGAAGAATTCGAGCCCGACCTTGCCGGCCAGAAAGTACAAGCCGACCAGACCGGAGAGGAGCAACGCAAACCCCAGCCCCGGCATCATTTCGAAACCTCGTGCGCGCGAGATTACTGCCAAGTGACTTCCATTGCGAAGAAGTGGTCGAATACTTCTCTATTCGGATGGTTGGCTTCGTTGCGCTCGGGGCTGCGGATATAGAAATCGAGCTGCTGGCTCGCCGGGTTGACGGCGCCGGCCTCACCCGAGCTCGGCTCGAGCATGACCTCGAGCGTCTCGCGATCGCGCATGCCCTGCGTCACCATGAAGTGAATTTCGTAATCGTCGTAGAGCGGCTCGCCGTTCAGCGTCGCGTGGCCGTAACCCCAGGCCGCTACGAACAGCAGGCTCTTCGGCCAATTCATGTCGCCGCAGCCGGAATTGCCGTGCTCGAAGAGATATGCGGCGATGCCGCCATCCTGGCACGGCGAAAACTCGTGGAAGCGATCGAGCTCGACGACATAGCGGCCCTCCGGCAGTTGCAGCTCGGCGCGAAACGTCCCAGTGTTGACGATCTCGTTGACGTCGAACGAAATCTCGCCGTGAACGGCTCGCAAATTGGTCGCGTCGTCACCCATGTGGTCCCATGGTGATTGGTCGTCGAGGGCGCCTGCCTGGTAAATTCGTGTCCCGCGTATGATGAAACGGCCGTCATAGAGCTCGTGCTGATTCGGCGCATACATTCCCATCGCGGTTTCCGGTTGCATGCGCGGTCCGCGCTCTGGCTGCGCGCTCGAGCTTGCGGCCAGTGAAACGAGAGAGCAGAGAATGGCGAGACGGAGCATGACGGCCTCCTTCTTGTCGTCGATGCAAGAGGCAGCCCAATCAACTGTAATGCCTGCCGATGGTCGAGTAAACTGGCGCGCGCCTTCGAGTATTGTGCCGGCCGGGCTGAGGCGACCGCCGCTTTGACTGCGTCTGACGGTTCGCCGATGGGCGCGGCGGATATCCGGGGAGTTGCTCGTGTTCGCGAAACGCGTTGAGCGTTGCTACAACATCGCCGAGCTTCGCAAGCTTGCGGCGAAGCGTCTGCCCGCGCCGATGTTTCACTACATCGACGGAGCGGCCGACGACGAGTGGACCTTGCGCCGAAACACGACTGCGTTCGACGGTTACGAGTTCAGGCCGCGCTCGCTTGTCGACGTCGCGAAGATCGATACGTCGACGACCGTGTTCGGCGAGCGTATCGCGTGGCCCTTCTTCTGCTCGCCGACTGCGCTCTCGCGGCTGTTTCACTACGAAGGCGAGCGCGCTGTCGTGCGCGCCGCGCACGCCGCCGGGACGTTCTACTCGCTGTCGAGCTTCTCGTCGATGAGCATCGAGGAGGTCGCCAAGGAGAGCGCCGGTCCGAAGGCGTTTCAGGTCTATGTGCTCAAGGATCGCGGCTTGTCGCGCGAGTTCATCCAACGCGCGCGCGACGCGGGCTTCAAGGCGCTGCAGCTCACCGTCGACGTCGCCGTCTCCGGCAATCGCGAGCGCGATATCGTGACGGGCATGACCGTACCGCCTAAGCTCTCCCTCATGAGTCTCATCGATATCGCGATGCATCCGGCCTGGGTCTATCGACACCTGACCTCGCCGAAGATCGAGATGGCCAACGTCGCCCATCGGCCGCCGCCCGGCAGCGAGAAGTTGGGCGGCATCATCCAGTACTTGAACAACCAGCTCGACCGCAGCGTGACTTGGGACGATGCCGCTTGGATGATCCGCGAGTGGGGCGGCCCATTCGCGATCAAAGGCGTCATGACGGCCGAGGACGCGAAGCGCGCCGCGGAAGTCGGTGCGAGCGCGGTCATGCTTTCGAATCACGGCGGCCGGCAGCTCGACTTCTCGCCGGCGCCGTTCGATACGCTCAAGGAAGTCGTCGACGCCGTCGGCGGCACGCTCGAGGTCATCGTCGACGGCGGCATCCGTCGCGGCGTGCACGTGCTCAAAGCGCTCGCGCTCGGCGCGACGGCTTGCTCGGGCGGCCGCCCTTATCTATTCGGGCTCGGCGCCGGCGGCGAGCGCGGCGTCGTGCAGGCTTTGAAGATTCTGCGTACCGAGATCGAGCGGGACATGGCGCTCTTGGGCTGCGCCAGTCTCGCGGATCTCGACGAGCGCATGGTGCGCAAGGTGGCGGGGGCGTGAGCGGCAGAAAACCGAGCGCACGACGGCAAAGCGTCCGGCAACTCGAGATCCGGCGCATCGGCGAGGAGTCTTGGGTCGACCAGGACGTGGTTGCGACCGAAGAGCCGCTCGAAATTCGATTGGCGTACACGGATGCCGGCGGCGCGCGCGCCGAGCGCAGCATCTCGATCACGATGCGCACGCCCGGCAACGACGAGGAGCTCGCGGCCGGTTTCTTATTCACCGAAGGCATCGTCAAGCAACGGGCCGATATTACGGCCGTGGAGCCTCACGGCCCGCCCGCACCGAGCGGCCTCGTCAACGTCGTGCGCGTCGAGCTCGCCGCGCACGTACGTGTCGAGCTCGACCGGCTCGAGCGGCACTTCTACACCTCGTCGAGCTGCGGCGTGTGCGGCAAAGCGTCACTCGCGGCCGTCGCCGTGCAGAGCCGTTTCGACGTGCGCGCCGCGCCGTTCACGATCGACCGCATCGTGCTCGGCGGCTTGCCTCAAAAGCTCATGGCGCAGCAGTCCGTATTCGAGCAGACGGGGGGGTTACACGCGTCGGGCTTGTTCGATCGCGCCGGTGCGATCGTCGCCATGCGCGAGGACGTTGGGCGTCACAATGCGCTCGATAAGCTCATCGGCAGAAGCCTCATGCAAGACGGTTTGCCGCTCACGGATTTCGGCATCATCGTCAGCGGGCGCGCAAGCTTCGAGCTCATGCAGAAGGCGGTCGTCGCCGGTTGCCCGTTCATCGCGGCAGTCGGCGCGCCCTCGTCGCTCGCGGTCGAGCTCGCGCGCGAGCTCGGCATGACGCTCGTCGGGTTCTTGAAGAGCGACCGATGCAACGTCTACACGCGCCCCGACCGCATCGCAACCTGATTGTGGATGGTGGGAGCGAGCTTCATTGTAGGAGCGAGCTTCATTGTGGGAGCGAGCTTCGCTCGCGATTCTTGAATCTTCGCGAGCGAAGCTCGCTCCTACAATGGATTGTGTCGTCGGGATCCCGCGGGTCAATAGGTAGACTTTTCGGCCGACTGCGCAATACGTCACTGCCGGGAGCGGCTTTTGGGAGGCATACTATTTTGATGAATCGACGTATTGCGATCCTTTTCCAGGCGTGCGCTGTTGCGATGCTCGCGGCGACTCCATGTTTCGGCGACGGCATCTACGAGCCCGTCGAGCTCAGGGGCAAGGAGCCGCACGATCTCATCGAGACGGCGCACCAATACCACGACCAATTCACGCGCCGCTCCGTATTGCACGGCGACGAGGGGCTGCTCGAGCTTGTGCGGCGCATCGGTCATGACCTCGCTCCCGCACCCACGGACGACTACTTCGACTACGAGTTCTACGTGATTCGCGATCCGTCGCCGAACGCGTTCGCGATGCCGAACGGCAAAGTCTACGTGCACACAGGCATGATCGCCCGACTCGAAGATTCGTCGCAGCTCGCGGCGCTGCTCGGCCACGAGATCACCCACGTGGCCGGTCACCACAGCATCGTGCAGTTTCGCATCAAGGCCGGGCAAATTCTCGATTCCATTTTCACGGGCGGGCTCGTCACTTTGTTCACGCAGCTCAAGTACAGCCGCGACCTCGAGCAAGAAGCCGACGATCGGGCGCCTGTGCTCATGCTCGATTCACCGTACGATCCGCACGCAACGCCCGAGCTCATGGACCTGCTGGCGGAGGATTTCGAAGGGCTGCGACCGCGAATTGCCACGGTCTGGACGACGCATCCCGACCCCGAAGCACGTGCGGACACGAGCCGCACAATCGTTAAGGACATGCCGGCACGCGAGCGCGACACGGCCGCGTTCGATGCAATCGTCCATCCTTTGCGCGCGCTCACGATCCGCGATTACATCCGCGACGACTACCCCTATACGGCGATTGCGTTGGGGCAGACGATGCTCGAGAAGTATCCCGACGATCTCGAATTCCGTCTCTTGCTCGGCGACGCGTGGAAGGCGCTCGGACCCCGCTCGGAGTTCGCGCCCGACGATTTCAGCAACGCCGACAAGCGGCGCAACTTGAGGCTGCGGTATTTCCGAACACGGTCCGAGCGCACGGAACGGCTGCTCGAGACCGAAGAAGGCCGCGCCGCGTACGTCACTAACTTAGGTTACGCCCGCGGTATCTACGAGGAGATTCTGCGCCTCGATCCGACCTATGCCGCTGCGCATCGCGGCCTCGGCGAGATCTACGAGGCCTTGGATTCACCGCGGGACGCGGCGCGGGAATATCTCGAATATGTGCGGCAGTCCCCGGACGCCGCGGATCGGCCCGTTATCATCGCCCGGTTGACCGCGCTCAGAGACGCGCTTGCGCAATAGGAGACGACGCATGACACCGATCACGCTCAAAGCTGCCCTGACCGTGTTGCCGGCGGCATTCTTGTGGCTCGTAACTTTGCCCGCGGTGGCCGAGATGCATGCGACCGCCGAGTTCGAGGCCGGCTCGACGCGGCCGGTGACGGTCGCGTTGCTGCCCTCGCAAGTGAGCCTCCTCAAGCAAAGGATGATGCGCGTCGAGGCCGAGGTCGAAGAGTCGGGGCAGCTCGAAGGTCACCTGACGGCGGCGGTCGCGAGCCGTCTCGAAGGGAAAGGTTACACGGTGCGCGTCGTCACTGCCGAGGCGATCAACGCCGATCCGGAGCTCCAAACGCTGGTCGTCGAGGCGAATCGGCGCTTCGACGAGGTGCTCACGAACATCGCCGCGCGCCTGCGCAAACAGATCGAGTCGCGCCGCTATCAAACCGGTGATACGCTGACTGTGCTTGCCGAGAAGCTCGGCGTCGATGCGGTCGCATTCGTGAGAATGCAGGTCTATGCGCCCGCGAAAGGCGTGCAGATCATGAACATGGGAATGGCCGGCTCGCAAACGATGATGTCGCTGAGCTTGGTCGACGGGACGACGACGGATATCGAGGCGTACGTGACGCTACCGCTCATGCGCCGCGGCAAGGTTTTCGGCGGCTACGAGGACATCATGAAGGATCCCGACGTGGAAATGGCGCGATTCGCCGAAGCGACGTTGGACGACTTGCTCGCCGCCGATCCGTCGCTGCGTGTCGAGAGCGCTGAAGAGGACGTGCTCGGAGATATCGAATCTCTGCTCGACGAATGAGCAATTCCCGACTCGCCGAGCTCGACTATTTTCCCGACTCCGCGCTACGCTTCCGCGCACTGCTCGACAAGCCGTGGGCCGCGTTCCTCGACAGCGGTTGCGGCGGCAGTGTGGCGGGGCGCTACGACATCCTTACGGCCGACCCCTATCTGACGCTCACGACGCGCGGCGAAACGACCGAGATGCGCTCGCGCCATGCCGCCACGTTCTCGACACGCGATCCTCTCGAGCTTCTGGCGGAGGCCCTGGGCGAGCGCGCGCCGCCGGTCGAGAGCTTGCCGTTTGCGGGCGGCGCGATCGGGTATCTCGCCTACGATCTCGGGCGGCGGTTCGAAAAGCTGCCGGCGCGCGCCGAGCACGACATCGACATGCCGGAGCTTGCCATCGGGCTCTACGACTGGGCCGTCGTCGTCGATCACGTCGAGCGGCGTGCCTGGCTCGTTGCGCGGGGCCGCGATGATGAGACGTTGGCGCGATGGCCCGAGCTGCTCGACAGCGTGCAGCGGTATACGGGCCGGCCGCGCGCGCCGTTTCGCGTGTTGTCCGCGATCGAGTCGAGCTTCGACCGCAACACTTACGCGAGCGCCTTTGCGTGCGTGCAAGACCATATTCGCGCCGGAGACTGCTACCAAATCAATTTGACGCAGCGCTTCAGGGCGCGTGCGCAAGGCGATCCTTGGGCTGCGTACCTCGATTTGCGGCGCACGAACCCGGCGCCCTATTCGGCGTATCTCGATTTTCCATTCGGGCAAGTGTTGAGCTCGTCACCGGAGTGCTTTCTGACGTTGCGCGGCGAGCATGTCGAGACGAGGCCGATCAAGGGCACGCGCCCCCGCTCGGCGGATCCCGTGCGTGACCTCGCGCTCGCACAAGCGCTGCGCGCGAGCGAGAAGGATCGCGCCGAGAACGTCATGATCGTCGACTTGTTGCGCAACGACTTGGGTAAGTGCTGCCTGCCGGGCTCTATTCGCGCGCACCCGCTGTTCGCGGTCGAGAGCTTCGCGAGCGTGCATCACTTGGTGAGCACGGTGAGCGGCCGCGTCGCGCCGGATCGTCACGGCGTCGACTTGATCAGAGCGGCCTTCCCGGGCGGCTCGATCACGGGCGCGCCGAAGCTGCGCGCGATGCAAATCATCGAAGAGCTCGAGCCGCACCGGCGCAGCGTCTATTGCGGCTGCATCGGCTATTTGGGCTTCGACCGCAACATGGATCTCAATATCGCAATTCGCACGTTGGTGCGTTGCGGCGAGTGGATCTACGCGTGGGCCGGCGGCGGCGTCGTCGCGGATTCGGAAGTCGATGCCGAGTATCAGGAGAGCCTCGATAAGGCCGCCGCGCTGCTCGCGATACTCAGGCCCGAGGATGCGGAGACTTGGCACGCACCGCCGCCAGACGCTCGAGACTCTCCGCGGGCCACTGCTTAGCCGGCTTGTAGAACTCGAGCGTGGCCGGCGTCCCGGCGGGAAGGGCGATCCACCGCTGTTTCGACTGCGTATAGATGTGGATATCGGGCGGGCAGCGATCGGGCTCGTCGAGCGTGCCGACGCGAATGAAGCGGACGGTGTCCCCGAGCCCCGCGTAGTTGCTCCACACGGCGACACGGCACTTGGGGCAGCGTGAGATCCTCTGTCCCCGGCCGCTTGCCGACGGCGTATCGATCACTTCGACGTGGCCTTTCAACACCTCTACACGATCGGCCTCGATGAGCGCATTGAGCGCGAACGAAGCGCCGGTCTCACGCTGGCACCAACGGCAGTGGCAGCAGTGCACGAAGAGAGGTTTCGCAATCATGCGATAGCGCACGAAGCGACACGTGCAACCGCCGTCGTAAGCCGTCGTCATGGCGCACCTCGATCGCCGGAAGGTAGCGTGTGCTCGCCGTCGAAAAGGCGCACGTTGACTGGGTCCATCTCTCCGCCCCCGCGTGACTGAAGTCATTCTAGCGCGGCATTGCTCTCCGAGCATTCGTGCAGTAGAGTGCGCCGTCGAACGTGCGGGCTTTGTTTGGGGGAGAACCACAATAATGGAAGTCATTCCTAGTTCCGCGCCGCACTGGCACGTGCTTTTGAACCATTTTCCGTCCGTCGGCACCGTTGTCGCGATGGTGCTCTTGCTCTGCTCGTTCTATTTGAAGAGCAAGGACTTGAATCGAGCGGGCCTGGTCACATTCGTCGTCATCGCGCTGCTCGCGATCCCGACTTACGTGACCGGCGGGGCCACGCGACGAGCGCTCGAGGGAACGGCTGGTATCTCGACCGACCTCATCGCCGCGCATCAAGACGCGGCGACGCTGGCATTCGGTGCGCTGCTCATCACCGGCTGGCTGTCTTGGTTCGCGCTCTGGCAATACCGCAGATTCTCAGAGACATATCGCTGGACGATACCGGCCGTCGTGGTTTTGGGCTTCGTGACCTTGGCGCTCATGGTCGGGGCCGGGAGCCTTGGCGGGACCATCAACCATCCGGAGATTCTCACCGGCGCAGAGTCGCTCGCTACGGCGCGGTCGCTCGCTACGGCGCGCGGAAGTTGGACGGCCGACGTGGCGGGCTGGATCATCGACAGCGCGGTCGTCTGGCCGACGTTGGAAGCCCTGCATTTCATGGGCATGGCGATACTATTCGGCGTCGTCCTGCTGGTCGCCATTCGCGTCCTTGGTCTCGTCAAGAACGTGCCGTTCACGGCGATGCATCGCCTGCTGCCGTTGGGCGTTTTCGGCTTCATGATCAACGTCGTGACGGGCATGCTGTTCTTCGTCGCGGACTACACGCGCTACGCGACGATGACCAACAGTTTCTTTCCGAAGATGGCGTTGATCGTGATCGGCGGCATCGCAGTGCTGTATTTCACGATCTTCGAGAAGCCGTGGGAATTGAAGCCCGGAGACAATGCTCCCTTG
>DATCIQ010000411.1:0-6798 GCA_036507635.1 Gammaproteobacteria bacterium | reverse complement strand
GTGATCTCCTTGACGCCGAGCTCCGCGAGCCGGCAAGCCTCGGCGAGGACGTCGTCGAGCGGGCGGCTCAACTCCTCGCCGCGCGTGTACGGCACGACGCAGAACGTGCAGTACTTACTGCACCCCTCCATGATCGACAGGAACGCCGTGCACACAGCCGCGCGCGGCTCGGGCAGCGCATCGAATTTCTCGATTGCCGGAAAGCTCACGTCGACGACGCCGGTCTTGCCCGCGCGCACCTGCGCAATCATCTCGGGCAGGCGGTGCAAGGTCTGCGGGCCGAACACGAGGTCGACGAACGGTGCGCGCTTGACGATCGCGTCGCCTTCTTGGCTTGCGACGCAACCGCCGACACCGATGATAGTTTGCGGGCGCAGCGCCTTGAGCTCGCGCCAACGGCCGAGCAGCGAGTACACCTTCTCCTCCGCCCTCTCGCGGACCGAGCAGGTGTTGAGCAACAGGATCTCGGCCTGCTCCGGAAGGCCCGCTGCCGTCGCGCCGAAATGCTCGACGAGCACGTCGGCCATCTTGGCCGAATCGTACTCGTTCATCTGGCAGCCGAAAGTCTGGATGTAGAAGCGCTCGGCCAAGCCGCTCAACCCGATCTAGAAGGGGATGTCATCGTCGAAATCGGGCATCGGACCGGCTGCGGCTGCGACCCCGGCGCCGGCCGGTTCCGCGACGCGCGCCGGTGCGCTCGCGTCGGGCCGCCCGCCGAGCATCTGCATCTCGTTGGCGACGATCTCCGTCGTCCAACGGTCATGGCCTTCCTTGTCCTGCCACTTGCGCGTGCGCAGCCCCCCCTCGATATAGACCTGCGAGCCTTTGCGCAAGTACTCGCCCGCGATCTCGGCCAGGCGCCCGAACATCGCGACTCTGTGCCATTCCGTGCGTTCCTGCTGCTCACCGGAGGTCTTGTCTTTCCAGGACTCGCTCGTGGCGATGCGTAAGTTAACGACCGCGCCGCCGCTCGGCATGTACCGGGTTTCGGGATCGGCGCCGAGATGGCCGACGAGAATGACCTTATTGATGCCCCTTGCCATGCAAGCTCCTGGTGTTTTCTGGTTGTGCGGTGCAAACGGCCGCCGAAAAGGCGAGTTATTGTACGCCGGGCGCCCTCCAAAGGCACCCGCGTAACTCCCGCGATCGTCGAGGAATGCGCCGACCCGAGGACGCCGACGCCGTGTCTTCCGGCCGCGTCCCACGCGCGCCCCGCGGCGCCGTGGCGGCCTTTGCGCCGGACTTTCGGCGCGTCGTATAGTAATCGTTTCACCCCGCGACGATTCCCACGATGTCCACGCAACTGATCCAAATCCGCGGCGCACGGACGCACAACCTCCAAGGAATCGACCTGGATCTGCCGCGCGACAAGCTCATCGTGTTCACGGGCCTCTCCGGATCGGGTAAATCGTCGCTCGCGTTCGACACGCTCTACGCCGAAGGCCAGCGGCGCTACGTCGAGTCGCTGTCCGCCTACGCGCGGCAGTTCTTGTCGATGATGGACAAGCCCGACGTCGACCACATCGAGGGGCTATCGCCGGCCATATCGATCGAGCAGAAGTCGACGTCGCACAACCCGCGGTCGACGGTCGGCACGGTCACGGAGATTCACGATTACTTGCGTCTGCTGTTTGCTCGCGCGGGCATTCCGCGCTGCCCGGAGCATCGCACCGCGTTGCAGGCGCAAAGCGTCTCGCAAATGGTCGATCAGGTGCTCGCCCTCGAACAAGATACGCGCATCATGCTGCTCGCGCCGGTCGTAAAGTCGCGCAAAGGCGAGCACGCCGAAATTCTCGCGGACTTGCGCGCGCGCGGGTTCGTCCGCGTGCGCGTCGACGGCAAGACTTTCGAGCTCGACGCAACGCCTAAGCTCAACCCGAAGCAAAAGCACGACATCGAGGCCGTCATCGACCGGCTCAAGGTCCGTCCCGACATCGCGCTCAGGCTCGCCGAATCCTTCGAGACCGCGCTCGAGCTCGGCGACGGCGTGGCGCAGATCGCGTTCATGGACGCGCCGAAAAAGGCGCCGCTCGTATTCTCGAACAAGTTCGCGTGCCCTGAGTGCGGGTACAGCATCGCGGAGCTCGAGCCGCGGCTGTTCTCCTTCAACAATCCGATCGGCGCATGCCAGGAGTGCGACGGCCTCGGCGCCCGGCGCTTCTTCGACGCCGACCGCATCGTGCGGCATCCTCATTTGTCGCTCGCGGGCGGCGCCATTCGCGGTTGGGACCGTCGCAATCCGTACTATTTTCAGATGATCCAATCGCTGGCAAAGCACTATTCGTTCGACATCGAGGAGCCGTTCGACGAGCTGCCGAAAAAAGCCCAGCGCATCCTGCTCTACGGCAACGACGGCGAGCGCATCCAGTTTCGTTACGCGAATGCACGCGGCAGCGAGGCCGTGTGGCGGCATGCATTCGAGGGCGTGATCCCGAACATGCAGCGGCGCTACGCGGAGACCGAGTCGAACGCCGTGCGCGAGGAACTCGGCAAGTACCAGAGCGTGCAACCGTGCACGGCCTGCGGAGGCACGCGGCTCAACGTCGCGGCGCGCAACGTCTTCGTCGAGAACCGTTCGCTGCCGGAGATCAATGCGTTGAGCGTCGACGCGGCGCTCGTGTTCTTGAGCAAGCTCAAGCTCGAAGGCTGGCGCGGCGAGATCGCAGACAAAATCGTCAAGGAAATTCACAACCGGCTGCGGTTCTTGGCCGACGTCGGCTTGGGCTATCTATCGCTCGATCGCAGCGCCGAAACGCTGTCGGGCGGCGAGGCGCAGCGCATCCGGCTCGCGAGCCAGATCGGCTCCGGCCTCGTCGGCGTCATGTACATACTTGACGAGCCTTCGATCGGCCTGCATCAACGCGACCACGAGCGCCTGCTCGCGACGTTGATTCATCTGCGCGACTTGGGCAACACCGTGCTCGTCGTCGAGCACGATCGCGAGTCGATTCTCGCGGCTGACTACGTCGTCGATCTCGGGCCGGGCGCCGGCGTGCACGGCGGCAAGATCGTGGCGCAAGGGACGCCCGCGGAGATCAAGGCGAACGCGGCGTCCTTGACGGGCCAGTACCTGACGGGCCGGCGCAAGATTCCGCTGCCGATGGTGCGGCGCACGTTCGACGAGAATCTCGTGCTGCGCGTGCGCGGGGCGCGCGGCAACAATCTCAAAAACATCGACGTCGAGATCCCCGTGGGTCTCATGACTTGCGTCACGGGCGTCTCGGGCTCGGGCAAGAGCACGCTCATCAACGACACCGTCTACCGCCTCGCGGCGCAGACGATCAACGGCAGCGGCGAGGATTCCGCGCCGTATGCAAAGGTCGAGGGCCTCAAGCACTTCGACCGCGTCATCGACATCAGCCAGTCGCCGATCGGCCGCACACCGCGCTCGAATCCTGCGACGTACACGGGCCTCTTTACGCCGATACGCGAGCTGTTCGCGGCGACCCAGGAAGCGCGCTCGCGCGGCTACTCGCCGGGCCGATTCAGCTTCAACGTGAAGGGCGGGCGCTGTGAAGCGTGCGAGGGGGACGGCGTCATCCGCGTCGAGATGCATTTCTTGCCGGATGCCTACGTCTCGTGCGACGTCTGCCACGGCAAACGCTACAACCGCGAGACGCTCGACATCCGCTACAAGGGCAAGAATATCTCCGAAGTGCTCAACATGACCGTCGAGGACGGCTTCGAGTTCTTCAAGAACGTGCCGCAGATCGCAAGAAAGCTCGAAACGCTGATCGCCGTTGGGCTCTCATACATCCAGCTCGGACAGAACGCAACGACGCTCTCGGGCGGCGAAGCGCAACGCGTAAAGCTCGCGAAGGAGCTTTCGAAGCGCGCCACGGGCTCGACGCTCTACATCCTCGACGAGCCGACGACGGGCTTGCACTTCCACGACATCGCGCAGTTGCTCGAGGTGCTCTATCAGCTCCGCGATCAGGGCAACACGATCGTGATCATCGAGCACAACCTCGAGGTCATCAAAACGGCCGACTGGATCATCGATCTCGGGCCCGAAGGGGGCTCCGGGGGCGGCGAGATCGTCGCCGCCGGCCCGCCCGAGGAGATCGCGAAGCACCGCAAGTCGCACACGGGCCGATCGTTACGGGACGTGCTGCCGAGGGGTCAGCAGCTCGAGGCGGCGCGCGATCCCGCGGAACTATCCTAAGTCGATGCCCATTATGATGTGCCGCTGCTGGAATCCCCTCAGTGAACCATAGCGAAATCGTCAGCTTCCTTTGGAGCGTCGCCGACCTCATCTGCGGATGCTCGCTGGGGTGACGGGATCTCCGGAGGCCTGACGCAAAATGTCGGCACGTCAGGTGCCGGTGTCGACATTCCGTGCCGACCGGCTCCGCTGCAAAACGTCGGGGATCGCGACAGACCCCCGACGCTTTGTCCAGGCGCCAAGAAGCGGGCGGACGGTTGGTCGACGCCGATCGTGTGAAAATGTTGACTGAACGTCACAAGTGTCTACACTTTCACACATGCCGCAGACTGGTCGTACCCGCCTCCACGCGCTCGCGCGCCGCAAAGGTGTCCTCACGGCGCAGGCCGCTCGGCGTGCCGGCATTCACAGCCAGCAAATCACCCGACTCGTGGCGGCGGGAGTCCTCGAGCGGATCGCTCGCGGACAGTACCGCCTGACCGAGTTCCCCGTCACCGAGCATCATGCCCTTGCGGTGGCCGCCCGGGCTGTGCCGCGGGGCGTGATCTGCCTGCTGTCGGCCCTTGAAGTCCACGGTCTCGGAACGCAGCTCGCGGCCGAGGTCTGGATCGCAATCGAGCGCGGCGCGCGCGCGCCTCGAGTACCGCAGCTGCCGCTCCGCGTGGTGCGCTTCAGCGGCGCCGCGTTCACCGAAGGCGTCGAATACCACGAGATCGAAAGCCAATCCGTGCGCGTATACAGCGTGGCCAAAACCCTGGCGGACCTCTTCAAGCAACGCAACAGCGTCGGCATCGACGTCGCACTCGAAGCATTGCGCGAAGCGTGGCGCGAAAGGAAGTTCACGATGGAGGCCCTGGATCAGGCGGCGCGGGTGTGCCGTGTCGAGCGCATCATGCGCCCGTATGTCGAGGCCGTGGTGTCGTGACGTCCGGCCTGGCGCATTCGGTGCACGTTCGGCTGATTAACCACGCCAAAGCGTTGAGCGTCGACCCGAATCTAATGCTCGTACGCTACGCCACCGAGCGCTTGCTCTATCGGCTCTCGCGCTCGCCGTACGCCGAGCAATTCGTGCTCAAGGGTGGATTGCTGATGCTGGTGTGGCTCGGAGAGACCATCCGTCCGACGCGGGACGCGGATCTCCTCGGCTTCGGCAGAAGGAGCTTCGCACCGCCCTTATCTCCGCCGCGGTGACCGGCAAGATCGACGTGCGGGAGGAGGCGATCGTGTGAAAAGCGGGCACAGGCGCGTTGTCTTGTTTTCGAAACTTGCCGCTTTCGCTAATATACTTCCCGGCTGTTGTCGCGGCCGCAAACAAGGGAGCCGATGACCACAAGGACCAAGCGCCAGCCGCACGGCCGCAAGATCCGCTGCCCGGGCGGCTACCAGGCCTACATGCCGGAGCCCCTGCCGCCCCGCCTCGCATGGAGCGACGGGCTCGCGACGGTGCTATCGCGTGCGGACCTCACGATCGGCCGGCTCGCTGGCGAAGGCCGGCGGCTGCCCAATCCGCACCTGCTCATTCGGCCGTTCGTGCGCCGCGAGGCGGTGCTGTCGAGCCGCATCGAGGGCACACAAGCCACGCTCGGTGAGCTGCTCGCGGCCGAGGCCGGGGCCGCCGTCGAGCGCAGCCCGGCGGACCTGCGCGAGGTCGCCAACTATGTCGCGGCGCTCGAGCACGGGGTCGCACGCCTGTCCGATCTACCGCTGTCGCTGCGCCTGGTGAAGGAGCTGCACGAGAAGCTCATGCGGGACGTGCGCGGCGACACGGCAACGCCCGGGGAGTTCCGCCGCTCGCAGAACTGGATCGGACCTGCCGGCTGCACGCTGGCCGACGCCACCTACGTGCCGCCGCCCGCCGATCGGCTCATGGAGTGTCTCGGCGCGTGGGAGCGTTTCCTGCACGACCACTCGCTGCCGCCGCTCGTGCACGCGGCACTGGCCCACTCGCAGTTCGAGGCGATCCACCCGTTCCTCGACGGTAACGGGCGGGTCGGCCGGCTGCTCATCACGCTGCTCCTAATCGAGCGGCGGGTGCTTCCCTCGCCGCTCCTCTATCTCAGCGCCTTCTTCGAGGCCATGCAGCAGGAGTACTACGCGCGACTCTCCGCCGTCACCGAGCGCGGCGAGTGGGAGGAATGGCTGGACTACTTCCTCACGGGCGTGGCAGGGCAGGCCGAAGACGCTCTGAATCGGATCCAAAGGATAGACGCGCTCCTTACGGGCTGGCACGACCGGCTCGCGGCAGCATCCTCGCGCCTGCCAGAACGGTCGTTGGACCTCTTCGTCGAGAACCCCTTCTGGACGGTGAACAAGCTTGCCGAGCGACTCGGCGTCGCCTTCACCACCGCTCAGCGGGCGATCGATCGGCTCGAATCGGCGGGCGTCGTCACGCGCGCGACCGAGGCCAAGCGCAACCGCGTGTACTGCGCGCGCGCGATCCTCCAGATTCTGGAGGAGCCGCCGCAGCTCCCCGGCACCCTGGGCGCTCGGCGGCGCGGGCGCCGAACGTGAGCCCCGAGATCTCGGAGCGCTCCTTCGAGGAAGCGATCGAGTGCGGGCCTTACGGCACGGGGCGGCGGCGAAGTGGCGGTGTGGGAGCGAGCTTCGCTCGCGATTCTTCGCCTGCCAAGATC
>DATCIQ010000410.1:0-2533 GCA_036507635.1 Gammaproteobacteria bacterium | reverse complement strand
CAGTTCATCGCGCCACCGAAGAACAACGACGAGGTGCTGCTCGACATCACTTCGTCCTACTCGCCATTCCTGCTCGATCTGCGGGTCGTCATCGTCGAGGGTGTCGCGCCGACATTCATCGAGGACATGAACCATGACGGGCGCTATACCGCCGCCGATCTGCAGAAAATGGGATTCCGCGTGCTGTCGAACGAGGCAAGGCTCAAGCTCGTCGTGGAATTCGACCTGGCCGTCACCGAGACGATTATCGGGCGCACCTGTCCGCCGCCGTCGCTGATCTATCGCGACCTCGATGGCAACGGGCGCGACGGTGCCATCAATTGCTCGGGCTCGGGCGGCGCGGCGCGCATACGGCGTGTGCCGCTTTGATGCGGTCACGCCTCGCCTGATCTCGATCGCACGATTCCAGCGAGACTCTCGGCGCGCGCACGATCCGCTTGAGCGGGGTCGGCACCTTTCCAGCGTGTGAGGAAATCCCGGGCACGCGCCGCTGCCGCCGCTTTCTGACCCATCGCAGCGAGGATCTCTGCTTCGAGCAGCAGTGCACGCGAGCGATCGAGCTCGAGGTCGAGCCGGATGTCGCCGGGATCCCGCTCTGCCGCCGCAGCGCGCGCCATCTCGAGCGCTCCTGCGAGTTTCCCCTCCGCGAGCAATGCCCGCGCGAGTCCAAGCTTGTAAATCGCGTACTGGTACCCCGGCAGTGCCAATACGCGAGTGAGCGCCACTGCTGCCTCGGGCGCGTTCCCCGAGAGCAGGTCGGCCATCGCTTCAAGGTAAGCGGCTGCTTTCGCGGCGGCTTCCTGAACCACGACGGCGTCGTGAGGGCTGTCTTGCGGCGGCTTCTGATTACGGATGTCGGCCGCAACCGCGCGAGCTCCCGCTGAATCGCCGCGCATCAGGAGCACCGAACCGCGGGCGAACAAGTAGCGCGTCGGAACGCCCGGCGAGCGATCGACGGCGAGCCCGATCAGCTTGCCGGCCTCTGCGAAGCGTCCGAGCTCGGCTTGAGCGGCGCCTCGCTCGGCCAGCGCCATCGCCTCGCGTATGTATTCCTTCCGGATGAGCGGCTCCAGTTCCTGCAACGGCTGCAAGGAATCGGCGAAGCGCCCTTGACCGCGCAACAACGCACTCAGATCGAACGCCGCATCTATTCTGCTGCCGGCAGGAACCTCCGAATCGGCAGCTAGAGTGCGCAGCAGACGCTCGGCGTCATCCCAGACTTCGCGCAGCACTTGTGTCCGCGCCAGCGCCAGACGGGCCGGAACGAATCCGGGTTCGAGCTCGAGCGCGTGCGTGAAATGATCGGCCGCCGCGGCCAGATTGTCAGTTAGTTGGTCGAGCTGGCCGAGGGTCGTGAATCCGAACGGATCGCGCGGCTTGAACTTGAGGTATTCATCGAGCGCTTGGCGAGCAAGGTCGTACTCGCCGAGTCGCAGATAGGTCTCGCCCAGATAGCTCCACACGTAGTCATTCTGCGGCTCCTGCTCGAGAAGCCGTTTGAGCTCTAAGACCGCTGCGTCGTCCTCGAACGCCAGATCGTGTGACAGCGCGAGCAGCCATCGCGCCTCGACGTCGAACGGGAACTCCTCGAGCATGGCTTTGTAGATCGCCTTCGCCCGCCCCGTATCGCGAGCGAACATGGCGCGTGCGCCGTCGACGTAGAATCGTTCGCGGCGTGTGAGCGGCGCGTCGCCTGGAATCCCGTCAAGGGTGGCAAGCCCAGCCTCCGTATCCCCGCTGGCCACCTCCACGTGAGCCAGACGATAGCGCGCCATGTAAAAGTCCGGGGCAAGCTTGAGCGCCGAGCGAAACGCGCGTTCCGCCGAGCGATAGTCGAATCGCAGAAAGTAGCCGATGCCCCCGAGATACGCCTCGTACGCGGCCATGTTGTTGACCGCGAAATCGGCGGAAAAGCTTGCGACGTTCTCGGTGTGCGGAACTCCCAGTCCGCGCTTGGCCATCAACACCAGCGGGGATGCTTCGCCGAGCAGAGTCTGTGCGCTCAACTTGTCAGCCCCGTGCGACCCAATCTCCACGCCACTATCGACGTCCGACAGCCGCGCCGTCAGCAGAAGGCCTTCCGGTACCGCCAGGAATTCACCGGTGACCACGTATTCGATGCCGGCGCGTGCAGCCGAGGTGAGCACGTCGGCGCCGATGGCGGTTCCGCTTTCGTGGTTGCGCAGGACGGCCTGCCAGCGGGTCGGTGAGACGACGATGAGATGACTCGATTCGGCGAGCCCATCGCGGACGAGACTCGCGACGCCCTCGCTCAGCCAGTCGAGCTTCGAGTCGCCGGTCAGGTTCTGGAGCGCGGCGACAGCGACGACTGGTTGAGCTTTCTGGGCAGGTCGCGTAATCGCCGCTTGCGCCCTCTGATCAAAGTATCCGATCCAGGCTGACCAGACGATCGTGCAACACAGGACCGTGACGATCGACGCGGTGGCGTATCCGATCCACGGAGCAGTGCGATGTCGCCGATCGGACTGCCAGACAACGGCCATCGCCGGGACTAAGGCGGCGGCGAGCAACG
>DATCIQ010000409.1:0-7054 GCA_036507635.1 Gammaproteobacteria bacterium | reverse complement strand
GATTCCACGGATTTCGGCGCCCGCGCGGCGGTAGGGAGCCTGCTCGAGATCCTCACGATCGTCGGGCGCGGGGACGTGCGGGCCGACGTCCTCAAAGAGCTCGACCGACACGCGGAGCTATTGAGCCAATACCGCCGCACGCCGGGCGTGGATGCAGAGCGCCTCAAGGAGCTCATGGAGCGCATCGATTCCCTGCGCACCGAGCTCAATTCCGCCGGCAAGCAATTCATGGCGAGTCTCAGAGAGAACGAATTCTTAAGCACGATCAAGCATCGCAGCGTCATTCCGGGCGGCACGTGCACTTTCGATTTGCCCGACTATGGGTATTGGCTGCACACGCCGCAGCGCGAGCGAACCGCGCAGCTCGTCGAATGGCTAAACCAGCTCAAGCCTCTCTGCGACGCCGTCGCCGAAGTATTGTGGCTCACGCGCGAAGCCAGCGAACCCACGAAGTGCGTCGCTGCCGGCGGCCTGTATCAACATACTCTCGCCAAAACCGAGCCATTCAATCTCGTACGCGTGCTGTTGACGGCAAAGGCTGGACTATTCCCCGAGATCAGCGCGGGGCAGCATCGCTTCACGGTGCGCTTCGCGCAGTGGCGCGGCGTCGATGAGCGACCGCGGCAGGTGTCCGAGGACGTCGAGTTCCTGCTGGCGCTTTGCCAGTAGGAGCGGCGTCTCGCCGCGATTCAGAAGTAGGAGCGAGCTTTGCTCGCGATCTGCGAGAGGAAGGATCGCGAGCGAAGCTCGCTCCTACAAAGAGGTGGAGGGGCAGCCGGTCGTAGCCGCGAGCGCTTCGACGATCGGCCGGTCGGCCTCGAGCAGGCCCGCGTTCGGCAAATCCGCGAGCGCCACCCAACGCAGCGGTTGTCCCTCACGAGCCTGGGGCAGGCCCGTGTAGCCGCGAACGACCCAAACGTCGAGGCGCACGCGTCGATCCCCATAATCGTGCACGAGGTCCATGAGCGGTTCGGCGGTTTCGACGTCGATCCCGAGCTCCTCGGCGAGCTCGCGCTTGAGCGCGGCCCGGCGGCTCTCCCCGGCGTTTCGTTTGCCGCCCGGGAATTCCCAGCTGCCTGCCATGTGTTGGTCCGGGCCGCGGCAGCTCAAGAGGAATCGCCCGGCGGCATCGCTGACGAGCCCGACCATGACGTGAATCGGCGTCACGGGGTACGCTCCTGCGTGAGCCGCCCGTGGCACTGCTTGTATTTCTTGCCCGATCCACAGGGGCAGGGCTGGTTGCGGCCGACCTTGGGTTGCTCGCGCACGTACGGCGTCACCGGCTCCGGCGGTGCCGCTGCCCGAGGTTGCGCGAGCGGACGCTGCGGCGCCGCTGCGGCTGCCGCCGCCGCTGCCGACCCCAGGGCGGTCAACGATGGTGCCGCCGCATGTTGGAACTGCAAGGTCTTTGGATCGCTCGAGCGCGGCTCGACCGCATTGACGTCCTCGGGCCGCCGAATCTGAATGCGCGCGAGAATGGTGATCGTATCGCGCTTCACCCGGTCGAGCATCGCGCTGAACATCTCGAAGGCTTCGCGTTTGTACTCCTGCTTGGGATTACGCTGCGCATAGCCGCGCAAGTGAATCCCCTGCCGCAAATAGTCGAGCGCGGCGATATGCTCTTTCCATTGAGCGTCGAGTTGCCGGAGCATGATTCCTTTCTCGAGCTCGTGCATGACTCGGGGGCCGACGGAATCGACTTTCGCCTGATACTCGCGCTCGATTCTCTGGAGCACGAGCTTACGCAACCCTTTTTCGTCGAGGCTCTGATCTTCCTCGAGGATTTTCGCGATATCGAGGTGTAGGGCGTAATCTCGCTCGAGGGCCTTCGTTAGGCCCTCCTTGTCCCACATTTCCTCGACGCTGTCCGCGGGCACATATTCGTCGACCATGGCGTCGACGACCTCGCGCCGGATCGCTCTGATAGCGTCCCGGATGTCGTCTTCCTCCATGAGCTCCGAACGCTGCTGATACACGACCTTGCGTTGAGCGTTGGCGACGTCGTCGTACTCGAGCAGTTGCTTGCGGATATCGAAGTTGTGCGCCTCCACTTTGCGCTGCGCGCGCTCGATTTGGCGCGACAGCAGCTTGCTTTCGATTGCCTCGCCGCGTTTCATGCCGGCCCGCGTCAATAGACGTTTGGTATTCTCGGGATCGCCGAAAATGCGCATGAGATTGTCTTCCATCGACAGATAGAAGCGGCTCGACCCGGGATCTCCTTGCCGACCCGACCGGCCGCGCAACTGATTGTCGATGCGCCGTGACTCGTGCCGCTCCGTGCCGATGATGTGCAAGCCGCCGGCCTCGATGACTTTGCCGTGGCGTTGCTTCCAGTCGTTCGCGAGCATCTCGACCGCGGCGGGGTCGGTCGTGTCGATCGCGGCGCGCTCCGCTTCCAGGTTGCCGCCGAGGACGATGTCCGTGCCGCGACCCGCCATGTTCGTCGCGATAGTCACGGTCCCGGGCCTCCCCGCCTGCATGATGATCTCCGCCTCGCTCGCGTGGTACTTGGCGTTGAGCACCTGGTGCTTGATCTTGCGGTCCTTGAGCAGGCCGGACAAAAACTCCGAAGTCTCGATCGAAGTCGTGCCGACGAGCACCGGTTGGTCACGCGCTTGGCAGTCCATGATGTCCTCGAGAAGCGCGTCGAACTTGTCGTCTTGCGTCAAATAAACGAGGTCGGGCGCATCGGCGCGGATCATCGGCATGTGGGTCGGAATCACGACGACTTCGAGGCTATAAATTTGTTGAAATTCATAGGCTTCCGTGTCCGCGGTGCCGGTCATTCCGGCGAGCTTCCCATACATGCGGAAGTAGTTTTGGAACGTGATCGACGCGACCGTTTGATTCTCTTCCTTGACGTGCACGCCTTCCTTGGCTTCGATCGCCTGATGGAGCCCATCCGACCACCTGCGACCCGGCATCGTGCGCCCCGTGAACTCATCGACGATGACGACTTCGCCGTTCGTGACGATGTAATCCACTTCGCGCTTGAAGAGCGCGTGCGCGCGCAGCGCCGCGTTCAAGTGGTGCATGAGCCGGATATTCGCGGCGTCGTAAAGGCTATCGCCCTCGGCAAGAATCTCGGCCTTGACGAGGAGATCCTCCACGCGCTCATGACCTTCTTCGGTCAGATGCGCTTGTTTCGATTTCTCGTCGACCGTGTAGTCACCGGGCACGAATAGCTGGCTTTGCACCGGTTTCTTGGTGCCGTCGATTTGAACGAGATGCCGGCTGGCGGCGCGTGCCTTGCTGAGCGCCTCCTCGGTCGACATCGTGCCGAGCGATTTGCCGCGCACGTCGAGCAGCTCCACCTGGCTCGCCTCGATCGCTTCGTTCGCGGGCCCGGGGGGCACATCGTGCTTCTTGAGGCTCGGTACCAGCTTGTTGATGCGCACGTAGAGCTCGGTGCTCTCCTCCGATCGCCCTGAAATGATCAGCGGCGTACGGGCTTCGTCGATCAATATCGAGTCGACCTCGTCGACGATCGCATACGACAGGCGGCGTTGCGCGCGATCTGCCGGGCGGAATGCGAGATTGTCGCGCAGATAGTCGAAACCGAACTCGTTGTTGGTTCCGTAAGTGATATCCGCCGCGTAGGCGGCGCGCTTGTCTTCGACGGATTGGCCCGCTCGCACCACGCCGACCTCGAGGCCGAGGAAGCGATAGATGGGTCCCATCCAATCGGCGTCGCGTTGCGCAAGGTAGTCGTTGACCGTAACGATGTGCACGCCGTGCCCGCTGAGCGCGTTCAGGTAGGCCGCAAGCGTCGCGACCAGAGTCTTGCCTTCGCCCGTGCGCATTTCCGCGATCTTGCCTTGGTGCAAGGCGATGCCGCCGATCAATTGCACGTCGAAATGGCGCATGCGGATGGTGCGCCGCGCCGCCTCGCGGACGACGGCGAAGGCTTCCGGCAACACGGCGTCGAAGTTGCCGACAGCCGCGTATTTCTCTTTGAGCTCGGCGGTCTTTGCGCGCAGCGCCTCGTCGCTCAGCGCCGTTATCTCAGCCTCAAGCGCGTTGGCCTCGGCGACGTACTTACCGTAGTCTCGGAGCAGCCGTTGGTTCCGGCTGCCGAATATGCCCGTCAGGAAATTCGCGAAAACGTTCGGCAAAAGAAGGCCTCAAACGGCGAGCCAAAAGCCGCTATTGTAGTAGCAGCGGCCGCCGGCCGCGATCGCGAAAAAGAAGAGAAAGAATCGCGGCGGGACGCCGCTCCTACGGGGCAGTCTTAGTTGACGTAGGTGAGCGGGTCGACTGCCTGACCGTTGCGCAGCACTTCGAAGTGCAGGTTGGGGCCGGTGGCACGGCCGGTGTCGCCCATGCGCGCGATGACCTCGCCGCGTTTGACGGTTTCACCGACCACGACGAGGTTATCCGCGTTGTGGGCATAGCGCGTGACGTAGCCGCTGCCGTGGTTGATCTCGACGAGCTCGCCGTACCCGTAGCGCGGGCCCGACCAGATGACGACGCCGGAGGCGACGGCGACCACCTCGGCGCCCGCGCGCCCGGCGAAGTCGACGCCCTTGTGGAACGCGCGCCGTCCCGTAAACGGGTCGGTGCGGTTACCGAAGCGCGACGAAATGTAACCGGCGGTCACGGGCCGGCCTTCCGGATGCACTTCGTCTCTGAGCTTGCGGTTCAGCAGGAAATCCTCGAGCACGTTCAATTGGCGGTCCCGATCGGTAAGTTGCTCGTCGAGCGCATCGAGCGCGGTCACGACGTTGCTGATTTCCATGACCTCGCCACCTACAGCCGGCTCTTCCGGCCCACCCAACGAAGGCGAGGACGAAAAATCGAACTCTCCGTCTGCAAGATCCGCCATCTGCGTCAAACGCGAGCCCAACGCGTCCAAACGAACTACGTGAGCATTCATTTGGCCGATGCGCAGCGCCAATGCATCGATGTTCTGCTGCAATGTGCGACGCGTCGCTTCCAGAACCTGCTCCTGCGCAGCGAGCTCGGCACGCCATTCTTGGACCTGGGCTTGCGGATTCGCGATTCCGAAGGCGCTCGCGGCGCGAAACCCGCCATAGAAGAATCCGGCGCAGACTGCAAATGCCAGCAGGAAGAGGCTCAAACACACGCGGCGCGAGCTTAAGCGCAGCTGCGCGAGGTGCCCGCGATCCTTCGAAAGGAATATCAGCTGCATGGGCAGGCGCCTCGATTGTTTATTTGGTTATTATTACGGGCCGAGGCCCAGCGCGGCCGCGGGGCAGTGCGAGTATACCCTGTTCTGTAAAACGACACCCCGGCAACCCCGCTATCCTAAGGAATCTTCCTGTAGATCGGTGGCTTTGCGTCCCGCCCTTTCGAGCGGTTTGCTGATCAACTCGAAGAATGCCTAGAAACCCGCCAGTACTCAAGGCACCCGACTCAAAACGTAGACACCGGTCTCATAATGCCAGTTAAAGGTCCACGGACGCTCGCCGAACTGTTGCAATCTGGCGACATGGCGCATCTGCGCAGGGAAGCGGCGGCGCGCCGCGACTTTCTCGCGGACATCAAGGCGCTGTTGCCTGCCGATGAAGCGAGTCATCTCGTAGCGGCGAGCACCGATGCGGCGGGCCGGCTCGTGCTCAGCATGGATTCGGCGGCCTGGGCGGCGCGTGTCCGGTACCGCGCCCGCGAGCTCGGACGTGACCACGTGCGCGTCCGCGTCACGCCGAGACCGAGCGACGCGTGACTACTCGGGAAGTCCCGGAGCGAGCTGATAGGAAACCGGCGAGCGGCGTTCCTCGTCGAACACGACCTCCTCGAAGCACTGGGGTCGATCGAGCAAAGCGCGCAGCAATAGGTTGTTGAGGCGGTGGCCGGATTTGTAGCCCGTGAACTCGCCGATCAGGCATGAGCCCAGCAGGTACAAATCGCCCACTGCATCGAGCACCTTGTGGCGGACGAATTCGTCGCGAAAACGGAGTCCATCCTCGTTGAGCACACGGTACTCGTCCATGACGATCGAGTTATCCAGGCTGCCGCCGAGCGCAAGATCTCGTGAGCGTAAAGTCTCCACGTCCTTGAGAAAGCCGAACGTGCGCGCCCGGCTGATTTCCTTGAGGAAAGACGTGGTCGAGAAATCCAGGCTCGCCTTCTGGCGGTGCTTGCGCAAGACGGGATGATCGAAGTCGATTTCGAAGTTCACGCGAAACCCGTCGTGCGGAGCCAGCCGTGCCCACTTGTCGCCTTCTTCGACCTCCACGGCCTTCACGATGCGGATGAAACGCTTCGCAGCGTTTTGTTCTTCGATCCCGGCCGATTGAAGAAGGAATACGAACGGCGCTGCACTGCCGTCCATGATCGGCACCTCGGCAGCGGTCAAATCGACGAACGCATTGTCGATGCCGAGTCCGGCGAGCGCCGACATGAGATGCTCGACGGTCGCGACCTTGCCGCCGCCGCTCTCGAGGGTAGTTCCGAGCGTAGTTTGAGATACATTCAGTGCGGCGGCCGGAACGTCGACCGGCTCGGGAAGGTCGAGGCGGCGAAAAACGATGCCGGTATTGGCCGACGCCGGGCGCAAGGTCATATAGACCTTGGCGCCGCTATGCAGGCCGATCCCGGTCGCGCGAATAGAATCTTTGAGAGTGCGCTGCTTCAAATCACTGTATTCCCTGACGAATGCGGCAACGTCTCCCCAGACATCGCCCTCCTTGGCGTAAGCTCACGGGGGCAGCCCACCGTAAGCGGGTTCGAACGCTAACACAACCCTTCGCGCAACGGCAAGGAACCATGCCGCCTCTCCTTGTAGGAGCGAGCTTCGCTCGCGATCTTGGGCCGAGGAGCAAGAATCGCTAGCGAAGCTCGCTCCTACAAGACAAGGAGGAATCGCAGCCTCAAGGCCGCTCCTACCTCCTAATTCGCCTGCCGGCGCAGGAACGCGGGCACATCGAGCAGCTCCTGCAAGCTATCGTCGTCACCGACCGGCTCGTCCGCCGTTGCATGCTTGCGTTGCACAGCCGGCGTATCGAAGTCGCGATAATTGGTCTCGCGCGGCCGGCTCTTGCGGATCACCTTGATGGGTTCTTGCTGCACTGCCGCCTGTCCCAAGCCCGTG
>DATCIQ010000408.1:0-3294 GCA_036507635.1 Gammaproteobacteria bacterium | reverse complement strand
TCGCTCGCGATTCCTTATGTTCGCTAGCGAAGCTCGCTCCTACATTCTACGGCGGCGCGAGCTCGAGCTTGACCTCGACCTGTACGTTTTGGGCGACCCAGGACGTATCGTTCCAGCCTTCACCGACGTTGAAGTCGAAGCGATTGACGGTCATCTTGCCGTCGAGCTTCGCGTTGGCGCCCGAGCCCGTATCGAACGTGAACGTGAGCGTCGCGGGCTTCTTCGTGCCCTTGAGCTCAAGCTCGCCGCTCGCCGCAAAGGAGCCGTCGTCGAGCTTCGTGATGCTCTGCGATTCGAACCGAGCTTGCGCGAAGTTCGCGCTGTCGAACCAATCCGCATCGCGTAACGCCGAGTCGCGATCGTGATCGCGCGTGTTGACGGTGGCTGTGTCGACGACTCCCACGATGCTGCCGTTCTCCGGCGCGCTCGGGTCGAAGTCGATCGTCGCGTCGAACGTCTCGAATCGGCCGTTGAAGCGGCTTCCTTGCTGCTCGGCGATGAAACCGACGGAGCTCATTTCCTTGACGACGCTCCACTCGCTCGCAGCCGCCGTGCCGACATATCCGAGAGCCGTCGCCGCGAGCGCGAGAGCTGCCGCGTAACGCTTGTCATTCATAGCTGATTTCCGCCTTCTGCAAACAGTCCATTGAACAAGTATTGTATAGGGTGCTCGGCACCGCGCAACGGGGCCGTTCAGCAGCCGTTCATCATCCGCTCGCTATCGCGGCGCGCGTTTAGTTAATTGCGAAGCAGTAGAACAACCCTGCGCCGCCCGTATTGACGAGGCTCTGCTGGCTGCAGCCGATCGAAGGATGCGCGGAATTCCATGACGAGTAGCCGACCTGGCCGCTGCGGTCGTGATGGCCGACCATCGCACTGCCTGCCTCGGTGTTGTTGGTCCAATTGCCGCACGTCAGCAGATTATTGTCCTCGTTCAAATTGAGTAGATCGATGAGGTCGTACGGCCACGCGGTTCCGTCCGGGCGCGAGCCGGTCAGCACGTCGTGCGTGTTGGGTTCGTCGCCCGAGCCGTTGACGACGTCGCCGTTCTCGTCGAGTGCCGTCTCTTTCGTCAGATTGTTGCTGTCGGAGTGCAGGTCCAGAACGTCATGAGCGACCAAAACTCCGCGCGCGTTGTACCAAGGCCCCGTGCCGATTCGGTCGCGGGCGTCGATGGGCGCCGCCGGCGAAGTCATGCTCAGATATGCGTGCCACGTCCGGTCACCGGCGCCAGCCTCCTCGGCGAGCTCTTGGCAGTGTCGGTCCGCGCCGCGAATACCGCCCAGGTTGGCGCCGTCGCCGCTGCCGACGCTGGTGAGGAAAAAGCTCATGACGTCGTCTTGCGCAAGCGCCGCGCCCGAGCATGAGATGACGATGAGTGCAATACATGCCGAAACGGCCTGTGTCTCACGCATGGTCGACCTCCGCGTTCCACTCGTAGTTCCGGCCCGATTCTAGCAAATGAATCGAGGGGTCTGGGCTACAATGCCGGCCGATGATCAAGACCCAAGTCGGCATTATCGGATCGGGTCCGTCCGGCCTCTTGCTCTCCCAGCTGCTCCACCTGCGGGGCATCGAGACCGTCGTCGTCGAGCGCCGCAGCCGCGACTACGTGCTCGGACGCGTGCGCGCCGGCGTGCTCGAGCAGGGCACCGTCGCGCTCGTGAATCGCGCCGCAGCCGGACAACGCATGAACCGGGAAGGGTTGGTCCACGAAGGAGTGACGATCTCCTTCGACGGCCGCTCGCACCGCATCGATTTTCGCGAGCGCGCAAGCGGCAGCGTCATGATCTACGGACAAACGGAGCTCACTCGCGATCTCATGGACGCGCGCGCGGCCTTGGACGGCGAGCTCATCTACGAAGCGGAAGCGGTGAGTATCGACGGGCTCGACGGCGATCGGCCGACGATCGCTTACCGCCGGCACGACGGCGAGCACGCGATTCGTTGCGATTTCGTCGCCGGGTGCGACGGCTTTCACGGCGTGAGCCGCCATTCGATTCCGGATTCCGTGCTCGACGTTCATGAGAAGGTCTATCCTTTCGGCTGGCTCGGTGTTTTGTCGAACACGAAGCCCGTGTCCGACGAGCTCATCTACGTCAATCATGCGCGCGGCTTCGCCTTGTGCAGCATGCGCTCGACGACGCGTAGTCGTTACTACGTGCAGTGCCCGCTCGACGAAGACGTGACGGCTTGGAGCGACGACCGGTTCTGGGACGAGCTCACGCAGCGTCTGCCGAAAGACGCCGCCGATCGCCTCGAGACAGGACCCTCGGTCGAGAAGAGCATCGCGCCGCTTCGGAGCTTCGTCGCCGAACCTGTGCGCTACGGCCGGTTGTTCCTCGCCGGCGACGCCGCCCATATCGTGCCGCCGACCGGTGCGAAGGGCCTCAATCTTGCGGCGTCCGACGTGCACTATCTATCGACTGCATTGATCGAGTTCTATGAACGCGGCAGTATGGCCTTGCTCGACTCGTATTCGGCGGATTGCTTGCGTAGAGTCTGGAAAGCCGAGCGCTTCTCGTGGTGGATGACGTCGGTCCTGCATCGCTTTCCGGAGCAAGTCTCCTTCGATCGGCGAATACAGCTCGCGGAGCTCGACTACTTGAGCGGCTCCAACGCCGCGCAGGCCGCATTCGCCGAGAACTACGTAGGGCTCGCGCTGTAACATTGCTACCATGAGGCCCTGGCCGCATGCTGACGAAACTCGAAACTTCAATCAGGAACAAATCCTTCGTGATCACGGCGGAAATAGTCCCGCCGTTGTCGGGAAGCGCGGCGGCGCTGCTGCGTGAAGCGAATTTCTTGCGTGACAGTGTCGACGCCGTCAACGTAACCGATGCGGCTGCGGGCCGCACGACCATGGCGAGCTTCGCGGCGGCCGCGATACTCGCGCGTGAAGGCTACGAGCCCATTCTGCAAGTCACGTGCCGCGACCGAAACCGGATTGCGCTCGCAGGCGATTTGCTCGGCGCCGCCGCCCAGGGCGTGCACAATCTGTTGATCTTGCGCGGCGACGACCCGCACGGCGGCGACCAGGCCGAAGCCAAAGCCGTCCACGATCTCGAATCGGCGGACCTCATGAAGATGGCGCGCGACATGCGCGACTTAGGTCAGCTGCCCTCGGGACGCAAGATCGACGAGCCGCCGCATTTCTTCATCGGCGGCGCCGATATTCCGCGCGTGCCCGACGAGAAGTGGGATTCGAAGAGCGTGCTGCGCAAGATCGAGGCCGGGGCCGGGTTCATGCAAACGCAGTTCTGCTTCGATCTCGAAGTCGCGCGGCAGTATGCC
>DATCIQ010000407.1:0-13125 GCA_036507635.1 Gammaproteobacteria bacterium | reverse complement strand
CGGTGCTGCGCACGAAGAAGGGGCCCGTCTTCGATACGGCGATCGTCGCGGGCGTCATGGCCGCCAAGCGCACGCACGAGCTCATTCCGTTTTGCCATCCGATTCCGCTCGAGGATTGCCGGATCGCGATCGATTGGCGCGGCGATCGCGAGATCGTCATCGAGTGCACCGTGCGCGCCACGCACAAGACGGGCGTCGAGATGGAGGCGCTCACGGGCGCCACGATCGCGGCGCTCACGGTGTACGACATGTGCAAAGCGCTCGGCCACGGCATTCTGATCCGTGAAGTAGCGTTGATCGCCAAGACCGGCGGCAAACGCGATTTCAAGGAGCCGGGCAATCGTGGTTGAAGTCACGGCGCAGTACTTCGCCGCGTTCCGCGAGCGGGCGGGTTGCGAACGGGAGCGGCTGGCGACCCGATCGAGCACCGCTCAAGAGCTTTATGCCGAGCTCGCCGACCGGCACGGCTTTCTCGACGCGGCGGCGCGCTGCAAGGTCGCCATCAACGGCGAGATGGCCCGCTGGGATACGCGCCTCGCGAGCGGCGATACGGTGTTGTTCTTCCCGCCCGTAGCCGGCGGTTGAGATAGCAGCGGCATGACGTTCGCGATCAGCGCCGAAGTCATCGATCCCGAGACCCTCAAGGCCCGGCTGGCCGCCGCGCGTGCGGGCGCCTGCGTGTCGTTCGAGGGCTGGGTGCGCGACCACAACGACGGCGAGCCGGTGACGGCGCTCGAATACGAGACTCACGCAGAGCTCGCGGTCAAGGAAGGCGAGAAGGTCCTCGCCGAAGCGTGCGCGCGTTTCGACATTGCGCTCGCCGCATGTGTCCACCGTGTTGGGCTTCTTAAGATCGGCGAATGCGCGGTATGGGTAGGCGCGAGCGCCGAGCACCGGGGCGCGGCGTTCGACGCTTGCCGGTACATCATCGACGAGATCAAGCAGCGCTTACCGATTTGGAAGAAAGAGCACTATGCAAACGGCGCGTCGGCGTGGGTCAATTGCGCGACACCGGCCGCGCCCGCTCCCGCACGGCTTTCAGCCGCGAACCAAACCCCGTAGATCCTCGTCCGTATCGATATCGAACAGCGCTTCGGGCATTACGACTCGAGTGAGGTTTCGCTCGGCGTCGAGCAGCGCTCGCGCACCGGCATCGCCGCGCAAGCGACGCGCGGCATGCCATAGCTTGCGAGGCAGGATCGCGGGCACGCCGATGCGTCCTCCGTAGGCCGCCGCTGCCGCGCGTTTCGGACGCGAGCGCCACGCGCGGACCAGACGCGTGAGGAGAGCTACACGGACCTGCGGCTGATCGACGAGCAAGATCAGGACGGCGCGCGCATCCGGCGGCAGGACGGCGAGGCCGGCGCGGAGCGAGCTCGCGAGACCCTCGCGCCAGCGGCGGTTCGCGACAACGACGACGCGTAAGGGGCGGCGGCGCAATGCGAGCCGCAATCTCAAAGCACCCGCGCCGAGCACGATGACGGTACGCTGCCGCGCGATGCTTGTCGCCGCCGCGACGGCGTTGCACATAAGCGGTTGCTGCTTGTGGCGGACGAGCTGCTTGGGCCGGCCGAGCCGGCTCGAGCCGCCGGCGGCGAGCACGATGCACCACAAAGACGCGGGGGAGTGTCTTATCTCGGCGCGCACGTTGCCACTATACTGAAGCTTAAGGCGAGCTATGAGCATCAAGATCGGTTTGGCGCACGTCGAGGATGCCGGCGGCATTGCGGAGATGTCGCGGCTGTTGATCGAAACAGGCTTGCCCTGGTCGTGGACCGAGCCGCGCGTGCGTCGCTCGGTGCGCAACCCCGACACTGCCGTGATCGTTGCGCGCGATCGCCGCCGCGTGGCGGGCTTCGCGATCATGGAGTTCTTGGACGAGCACGCGCACCTGAACTTGTTGGCCGTGCGTCCCGGGTATCGTAAACAGGGTATCGGCAGCGCATTGATTCATTGGCTCGAATCCTCGGCGCGCACTGCGGGGGTCTTCGATATCCGCCTGGAGCTGCGCGTGCAAAATCATGCCGCACAGAGATTTTATGCAAAACTCGGCTATTCGCCGGCGGGCAAGCGAGCGGGCTACTACGCGGGGATCGAGGACGCCGTGTGCATGACGCGCGACTTGAGCGTAGTGCCCGAGGCACGTAGTTGAGCACCGTGTCGACGGAACGCGCCTTTGCGCCGCTCAGCATTGCCGTGCTCACGGTCTCGGATACGCGCACCGAGGCGACGGACAAGTCCGGCGCCTACCTCGTCGACGAGCTGCGCCGGACGGGGCACGAGCTCTACGAGAAGGCCATCGTCGGCGACGACATCTACGCCATTCGCGAGATCGTCTCGCGCTGGATCGCGGCGCGCGACGTCGACGTCGTCGTCATGACGGGAGGCACGGGCGTCACGGGTCGCGACGGCACTCCCGAGGCCGTGGCCGCGCTGCTCGACAAGGAGCTCGAGGGGTTCGGCGAATTGTTCCGTGCCGTCTCCTACGACGAGATCGGCACCTCGTCGCTGCAATCGCGCTGCCTCGCGGGCGTTGCGAACGCCACCTACATTTTTTGCCTGCCGGGCTCGACGCACGCCTGCAAGACGGGCTGGGAAAAAATCATCGCGCCGCAACTCGACTTCCGCACGCGGCCCTGTAATCTTGCCGAGCTCATGCCACGGCTCAAGGAGTGAGCTCCGGCAGCGCCTTTAAGAGGAGGCGGCCGTGCGAATCGTCGAGTTGCTTGCTGAGATCTCTTGGATCGAGACCGCCGCGGTCGTATTCGCGATCGCTTACCTCGTGCTGGCGATTCGCCAGAGCTCGCTTTGCTGGCCGGCCGCGCTCATCTCGGTCGTGTTGTCTCTCGTGCTCTTCTACGACGCACGGCTGTATATGGAAACGGCGCTGCAGGTCTTCTACATCGTCATGGCCGTCTACGGCTGGTATCAATGGCGGCGCGGCGGCACGCGGCACACCGGCGTCAAGATCACCACCTGGTCGGCGCGCCGGCACCTGATCTCGATAGGCGCCATCCTCGTGCTGACGTTCGCTTTCGGCGTCGCGCTCAAGGCATACACGGATGGGGCAATGCCGTTCCTCGATTCGTTTACGACGATCGGCGCGATCGTGACCACCTACATGGTGGCGAAGAAAATCCTCGAGAACTGGATCTACTGGCTCGTCGTCGACAGCGCCTCCGCCTATTTGTACGGCGCGCGCGGGCTGTATCTGTACGCGCTGTTGTACGTGTTCTATCTCGTGCTCGTCGTGATCGGTTACCGGCGTTGGCTCGAGGATTGGCGCCACGACGCAACGCCCGCGGCCGCCTGATATGCGGCGGCCCGCGCTCGACCATGACCGCCTGCAGCGTGCGCTCGCCGCGCTGTTGGGCCGCGACGCGAGCGCCGTCATGGCGCGGAAGCTCGGCGGCGGTGTGAGCAACGAGAGCTACGTCATCGAGCACGCCGGCGCCTCATACGTGCTGCGCCTCCAGCGGCAATCGGCGGGAGCGACGCTCGATCTCGTCGAGGAGCTCGAGCTCTTGCGCGCGGTTGCGGCCGCCGGAATTACGGCCGAGCCGCTCGGCGTCGACGTTGCAACCGGTGCGTTGCTGACGTGCTTCGTGCCGCACGCCGTCAAATGGACTGCGCAAGCGGCGCGCGAATCCGCGAACATCGCGTGCATCGCCGCTCTCTTGCGGCGACTGCACGGCGTGAAGGCGCGACTTCGCGAGTTCGAGCCCGTGCGTTACGCCGAGCTCTATGTGGAGACGGCCGCCTCGATCGCAGGCTTCGGTGCGCGCGAGCGGCAACTCGCGCAAGAGCTTCGCGATCTCGCCGAGGAGTATCGAGTGGACTACCGCGCAAGCGTCGTATGCCACAACGATCTCACGGCGGGCAACATTCTCGACGCGGGCGCGCTTCTGCTCGTCGATTTCGAATATGCGGCGAGCGCATCGCCGGTCCTCGATCTCGCTTCGCTTGCCGCGATGAACGACTACGACCGGAGGCAATGCCGCGAGCTGCTCCGCGCTTACTTCACCACGGCGACCGCGCCGATATCAGCCGCGGAGTTTGCTAAAGTCGTGCGCATGGTGCGGCTCATTGCGTACTTCTGGGCCTTGGCGTCGACGCACGAATAGGACGAGATATGGGACAACGAGTGGCATTCTTGGGGCTCGGCGTCATGGGGTATCCGATGGCCGGATGGCTCCGCCGCGCCGGGCACGACGTCACGGTGTACAACCGGACGGCGGCGAAGGCGCAAGCCTGGGTCGCGGAGCACGGCGGAACGGCCGCGGCGACGCCGGCCGCGGCCGTTGCCGACGTCGATTTCGCGTTCACGTGCGTCGGCGACGATCCGGATGTGCGCGCAGTCGTGCTCGGTTCCGGCGGTGTCTTGGCCGGCATGCGCTCGGGCGCCGTGTTCGTGGACCACACGACGGCCTCGGCCGACCTCGCGCGCGAGATCGCCGCCGCGGGACGCGCGCGCGGCATCCACTGCCTCGATGCGCCCGTGTCCGGCGGTCAGGCGGGCGCCGAGCAGGGCCGGCTCACCGTCATGGTCGGCGGCGACGCGGTCGCGTTCGCGCGCGTCGAGCCCGTCATCCGCGCGTACGCGCACAATGTGCGCTTGGTGGGTGCCGCGGGCTCCGGACAGTTGACGAAGATGGTCAACCAAATTGCGATCGCGGGCGTGGTGCAAGGCTTGGCCGAGGCGCTCAACTTCGCCGTCAAGGCCGGTCTCGACTCCGCCGCCGTGATCGAAGTCATCTCGAAAGGCGCCGCGCAGTCCTGGCAGATGGAGAACCGCTGGCGAACGATGGTCGACGGCAAGTTCGATTTCGGGTTTGCCGTCGAATGGATGCGCAAGGACTTGCGCATATGCATCCAGGAGGCGCGCAACAACGGCGCCGAGCTTCCGGTCGCCGCGCTCGTCGACCAGTTTTACGCCGACGTCGTTTCGATGGGAGGCAAGCGTTGGGACACATCGAGCTTGATCGCGCGCCTGAACCGCGGAAACAAGGGCTGAACGATGCACCCGATGCTCGCAGACCTCTTGCACCTGCTCGAGCTCGAGCGGATCGAGGACAACATCTTCCGCGGCGAGAGCCGCGACATCGGCAGCCCCCGCGTGTTCGGCGGACAGGTGTTGGGCCAAGCGCTGACCGCGGCGAGCTACACCGTCGAAGGCCGCGAGGTGCATTCATTGCATGCCTATTTCCTGCGCCCAGGCGACACCGCGGCGCACATCGTCTACGAGGTCGATCGCGCCCGCGACGGCCGCAGCTTCAGCAATCGCCGCGTCGTCGCGATCCAGCACGGCCAACCGATCTTCAACATGACGGCGTCTTTTCAAACGCCGGAGCTCGGGCTCGATCACCAAGCCGAGATGCCGAACGTTCCGCCGCCGGAGAAGCTCGGCGCAACGCGCGAGATCGACGCGCAAACGCTCGAACGAATTCCCGAGAAGATGCGCCGCTACTTGACGCGCGAGCAACCGTTCGACGTGCGCCCGGTCGAGCCGCTCTCGCTATCGAAGCCGCAACGCGTGGACCCCATCCGGCACATATGGATCAAGACGATCGACGCGTTGCCCGACCGTCCCGATCTGCACCGCAATCTGCTCGCGTATCTGTCCGATCACCAGCTCGTCGCGACTTCGACGCTGCCGCACGGCATCCGCTTCGAGGAGGGCAAAGTGCAGCTCGCGAGCCTGGATCATGCAATGTGGTTTCACCGGCCGTTCAAGCTTGACGAGTGGCTCTTGTACTCGATGCAGAGCCCGAATGCCTCGGGCGCGCGCGGTTTCGCGCTCGGCCGGTTCTTCACGCGCGACGGGCGGCTCGTCGCCTCGACGGCCCAGGAAGGCGTCGTGCGCCTCTGGAGCGAATGACATCTCGTAGGAGCGAGCTCCGCTCGCGATGCCGTAGGAGCGAGCTCCGCTCGCGATTCTTGAAGATTCGCGAGCGAAGCTCGCTCCTACGGCGAGCGCGGCGTGAGCTCGGCGCGATAACGGCGGCTGAGGTCGACGTAGTGCGCGGCGCTCTCGACGAGCATGCGCATCTCGGCGTCGGTGACGTCGCGCACGCGCCGCGCGGGCGCACCGATGATCAACGAGCGATCCGGAAACTCCTTGCGTTCCGTGACTAGGGCGCCGGCGCCGACGATGCAGTACCGGCCGATGACCGCGTGACTCAAGATCGTCGCGCCGATGCCGATCAGCGAACGATCGCCGACGCGGCACGCGTGCACCGTGGCGCCATGACCGATGGTGACCTCGTCGCCGATAAACGCCGGTGCGTCATGGTCGACGTGCACGACGGCCGTATCTTGAACGTTGGTGCGGTGACCGATCGTGATCACATTGGTGTCGCCGCGCAGCACCGCGCTGAACCAAACGTTCGCATCGCGGCCGAGCGAGACGCGCCCGATGACCGCGGCATTGGGCGCGATGAAAAAGTCGTCGCCGACCGTGGTGACCGTGTGCGGACCGAGCGCGTAGAGCGTCACGGCGTCAACGATTGGCTTGATTCGCGACGGCAAGCGCCGCCGCCGCGACAGCCTCCGCGTCGCCGAGATACTCGTGCCGCACGGGCGCAAGCGTTGCATCGAATTCGTAAATGCGCGGCGCGCCCGTCGGAATATTGAACTCCGTGATGTCGGCGTCGGAGATGTTCTCGAGCATCTTGACGAGCGCGCGCAAGCTGTTGCCGTGCGCCGCGATGAGCACGTTACGTCCCCGCGAGAGCTCGGGAGCGATTCGGTTCTCCCAGCACGGCCGCACGCGCACGAGCGTGCTCTTGAGCGACTCGGTCGCCGGCAGCTCGCGCGCGTCGACATCGGCGTAACGCGAATCGTGACGCGGATGCCGAGGATCGTCGGGGTCGAGCGGCGGGGGCGCAATGTCGTAGCTGCGGCGCCAAAGCTTGACCTGGGCGGCGCCGTGCTTGGCGGCCGTTTCTGCTTTGTCGAGGCCCTGGAGATCCCCATAGTGCCGTTCGTTGAGGCGCCAATGCCGCTCGACGGGAATCCACATCAAGTGCATCTCGTCGAGCATCAACCACAACGTGCGAATGGCGCGCACCAAGACGGAAGTGAAGGCGATATCGAACGTGAGCTTCGCCTCGATGAGCGTGTGCGCAGCAGCACGGGCTTCGTCGATGCCTTGCGCGGTGAGGTCGACGTCGGTCCATCCCGTGAACCGGTTCTCGAGATTCCACTGGCTCTGGCCATGGCGCACGAGGACCAGTTTGCCGGCTTGCGGGCGCGAGGGGTTCTTCATGGCCCGCTATTGTTCGGAGGCGCGGGGATTGACGTCAAGAGCGGAGTAGGTCACCTTTTCCAATTCGGCGGAGATCTTACATGACAACCAAAACGGGCGAGCGGGGGCGCAAGCCGCACCTCGAGCCGCAGCCTGACCCCGGCAGAGCCGAGGACGAGCTCCGCTACGAGACTTACCTCGAGCTCGACAAGCTGCTCGATGCCCAGCATCCACGCAGCCGCCCCGTCCACCACGACGAGACGCTGTTCATCATTCAGCATCAGGTCGCGGAGCTTTGGTTCAAGCTCCTTCTCCACGAGCTCGATGCCGCGATCGAGTGCTTCAAGAACGATCAACCCGCGCGCAGCATCAAGATCCTGGCGCGCATGAAGCTCGTGCAGCACCAGCTCACGGCGCAATGGGCGGTGCTCGCCACGCTGACGCCGAACGGGTATGCGGCGTTTCGCGGCGTGCTGGGAACGGCCTCGGGCATGCAATCCTTCCAGTACCGCGTTCTGGAATTCAAGCTCGGCAACAAGGATCGCGACATGCTGCCGATGTTTCGGCATAACCTCGATTACTACCGCACGCTGAAAACGGCGCTCGAGAGTCCGAGCATCTACGACGAATTCTTGCGCTACCTTTATCGCGTCGGCCACCGGGTACCGCTCGAGCGAGTCGAACGTGATTGGACGGAGCGATACCAGCATCATCCGGGCGTCGTCGACGTGCTCGAAGTCATCTACAAGCATCCCGACGAGTATTGGGCGGCCTACGAGGTTTGCGAGAACCTCGTCGATATCGAGACGAATTTCCAAGCCTGGCGCTTCCAGCACATGAAGACCGTGGAGCGTATCATCGGCTTCCAGGGCGGCACGGGCGGCACGGCCGGCGTCAAGTTCTTGAAAAAGTCCCTCGAGATCACGTTCTTCCCCGAGCTTACCGAGGTGCGCACGAAGATCGGCTAGGCGCGGTGTGCGGCCGATAAGTACTCGTAGCTCTGCATCTCTTGGAGCCGGCTCTGCGTGCGTTGGAATTCCTGCCGCAAGCGGTTCCCCCGATACAACTGATCGAGCGGGGCGGCGGCCGACATGATTAGCTTGACGCGCCGGTCGTAGAATTCGTCGATCAACGCGATGAAGCGGCGAGCCTGGTTTTCGAGCGTCGCATCGAACTGCGGGATGTTCGACAGCACCACGGTCTGATAACAGCGCGACAGCTCGATGTAGTCGTTTTGACTGCGCGGGCCGTCGCAGAGCTCGCGAAAATCGAACCACACGACACCGTCCGCGTGTCGCCGGAACTCGATCGGACGGCCGAGCACGTCGAGGCGCCCGCCGACCTCGGGCTCGTCGGGTGCGATGGCGTCGAAGTAGCGGGCCAAGCGACCCTCCGCCGTTGCGTCGGACGGAAACTGATACACGTCGGCGCGCTCGAGCACGCGCAGCCGGTAGTCCCGGTGCCCGTCGACGTGCAGCACCTCCGCGTGGCGCAAAATCAGATCGATCGCGGGCAGGAACTGCGCTCGTTGCAGGCCGTCGCGGTAGAGATCCTGCGGACGCATGTTCGACGTTGCTGCGAGCGTGACGCCGCGGGCGAAGAGCGCGGCGAAGAGATTGCCCAAGATCATCGCATCGGCGATGTCGCCGACGACGAGCTCGTCGAAGCAAATGATGCGGGTCCGGTCGGCGAGACGGTCGGCCACGCGGTCGAGCGGGTTTGCAAGCTTTTTGAGCTCGCGGAGATCCGCGTGCACCGCGGCCATGAAACGATGGAAATGCCGGCGTATCTTGTCCTTGAAGGGCAGCGCGCCATAAAAGAGATCCATGAGCACGGTCTTGCCGCGGCCGACGCTCCCCCACAAGTAGATGCCGTGCGTCGGCGCACGCGCCTTGGCGTGCACGAGACGTTCGAGCTTGCGCCGCCGGCCGCGTCGCGGGGGAGCGGCGCCGACCAACTCGGCATAGAGGCGCTCGAGCGCCTGCGCCGTACGCTCTTGGGCGACATCGGCTTCGAGCTCCCCGCGCGCCACGCGCGCGTGGTAGATCGCAAGCGGTGAGCTCACCGGTCGAGCTCGGGCCGGTTGCGGAAATGAGCCAGCGAGTCGGGGTTCGCGAGCACGGCTAGATTGGCCGGCGCACGCCCGTGGACGACGTCGCGCACCGCGAGCTCGACGATCTTGCCGTTCCGCGTGCGTGGAATGTCGTCGACGGCGAGTATTTTCGCCGGCACGTGCCGCGGGCTCGCCTGCGCGCGCAGCGCCGCCCGAACGCGATCGCAAAGCGCGTCGTCGAGCGCCGCTCCGCCTTGCAAGCGGACGAACAACACGATACGCGTGTCGCCCTGGAACTCCTGATCGACGGCGATGCACTCGGCAATCTCGGGAAGCTGCTCCACGACGCGATAGATTTCGGCGGTGCCGATGCGCACGCCGCCCGGATTCAATACGGCGTCGGATCGCCCATGGATCACGACGCCATCGTTGACGGTGAGCTCGGCGTAATCGCCGTGGTGCCAAACGTTCGGGAAGCGCTCGAAGTACGCTTGCCGATATTTGACGCGCCCGGGGTCGTTCCAAAAACCCACGGGCATCGACGGAAACGGCGCCGTGCAGACGAGCTCGCCCTTTTTGCCGACGACGGGATGACCGTCCGCGTCGAATATCGCGACGTTCATCCCTAAGCCCCGGCACTGCAATTCGCCGCGATGCACGGGCAAGAGCGGGTTGCCGAGCGCGAAGCACGAGATCAAGTCCGTGCCGCCGGCAATCGACGCGAGCTGCACGTTCGCTTTGATCTCCTCGTAGACGTAGTCGAAGCTCGCGGGCGAGAGCGGCGAGCCCGTCGAGAGAATGGTCTGCAGCCCTTCGAGCTCCATGTTGCGCGCCGAGAATCCGTGGCGCTGCAGCACGCTCAGGTATTTCGCGCTCGTGCCGAATACCGTGACCGATTCCTGCTCCGCGACGCGCCACAAGACGCCGGGATCGGGGTGGAACGGGGCGCCGTCGTACAGCACGACGGTTGCGCCGCACGCGAGCGTCGACAAGAGCCAGTTCCACATCATCCAGCCGCAAGTCGTGAAATAAAATACGACGTCGCCGGGCTTGATGTCCGTGTGCAGCACGTGCTCCTTTTGGTGCTGTATCAGCGTGCCGCCGACGCCGTGCACGATGCACTTCGGAACGCCCGTCGTTCCCGACGAATAGAGAATGAACAGCGGGTCGTCGAAAGCGAGGGCGGCGAATTCGAGGTCCGCAGCCGTTCCGAGCAGCTCGTCGAACGCGCGCGCGCCCGGGCATTGCGCGAGCTTGGGTGGCGATTGCGTACCGCCGACGATGAACAGTCCCGCGAGCGAGGGTAAACGCCGTGCGACTTCGTTGACTGCGCCCAGGCAATCGATGCGCTTGCCGTTGTAGAAGTAGCCGTCCGTCGCAAACAGCACTTTGGGCGCGATTTGCCCGAATCGATCGAGCACGGCCTGGCGGCCGAAATCCGGCGAGCACGACGACCACACGGCGCCCAAGCTCGCAGTCGCGAGCGCCGCGACGACGGTTTCGGGCCGATTCGGAAGGCACGCGGCAACGCGATCGCCGCGCTTCACGCCGAGCGCCCGCAATCCCGCGGCGACGCTCGCGACTTGGCCGCGCAGCTCTTCCCAGGAGAGCTCCAGCCGCTCGCCCGTCTCGCCGACGAAGACGAGCGCCGTTCCGGGACGCTCGGCGAGCAGCAGGTTTTCCGCGTAGTTCAAGGTCGCGCCCGGAAACCAGCGCGCATCGAGCATGTTATCGCCGTTCTCGAGGACGCAACGCTCGCGAGTGCGCAAGCGAATGGCGCAGAAATCGACGACCGCGCGCCAGAACTCGTCGGGATGAGCGACGCTCCATAGATAGAGACCAATGTAGTCCGGCGACTCGAGACGCGCGGCGTGCGTGCCGAGAAACGTGTGCATGTTGCTCGCTTCGACGCGTTGCGGGCTCGGCGTCCAGATCGGCTCGATGCTCATGGCGACCGCGATGTTACAATGCCTCGCATCTTCCGATGTAGGAGCGACCTCCGCTGTGGGAGCGACCTCCGCTGTAGGAGCGGCCTCCGCTGTGGGAGCGGCCTCCGGCCGCGATTCTGCTTGTGGGAGCGAGCTCCGCTCGCGATTCTTGGGTCGCGAGCGGAGCTCGCTCCTACAAAAGCGCTATGCCGCGAGAAGCCACGCTATTTGACGTCGTCATCGTCGGCGCGGGACCCGCGGGCTTGTCCGCCGCGTGCCGCCTGGGCCAGTTGTCGGCGTCGACGGGCACTCCGCTCGCCGTCTGCGTCGTCGAAAAAGGCGCCGAGGTCGGCGCGCACATCGTATCGGGCGCCGTGCTCGAGACACGCGCGCTCGACGAGCTCTTCTCCGATTGGCGCGCGCGCGGCGCACCGGTGCAGGTCCCCGTGACTACCGAGCGCCTGTCGTGGCTTCGCAATGCCGACAGCGCCGTCACGATCCCGCGTGCTCTGACACCTCAGCCGCTCCACAATCGCGGCCATTTCATCGTGAGCTTGGGACGGGTCTGTCGTTGGCTCGCGAGCCAAGCGGAGGCGCTCGGCTGCGACGTGCTGCCTGGCTTCGCCGCGACGGAGATCCTCTACGGCGACCAGGGCCAAGTTGTCGGCGTCGCGACGGGCGACAAGGGCATCGACCGCGACGGCAAACCCAAGCCGGGCGCGGAACCGGGTCATGAGCTTCGCGCCAAGTACGTGATTTTAGCCGAGGGGTGCCGTGGCTATCTCGGCCAGGCCCTCGAAGCTCGATTCGCGCTGCGCGCACACGCGGATCCGCAGCACTACGGACTCGGCTTCAAAGAAGTGTGGGAGGTCGAATCCGCGAGACATCGCTTGGGTCACGTGCATCACACCGTCGGATGGCCGCTCGGCGACGACACCGAGGGTGGGGGATTCGTCTACCACGACGCCGACGACAAGGTATCGTTGGGATTCGTCGTTGCGCTGAACTACCGCGACCCTCATCTCGATCCGTTCCGGGAATTCCAGCGGTGGAAGCACCATCCCGCGATTCGCAGTGTGCTCACCGGCGGCAGGCGCATCGCTTACGGGGCGCGCGCGCTCAACAAGGGCGGGCTCCCTTCGCTGCCGAAGCTGACGTTCCCAGGCGGCCTCCTGATCGGCTGCGCGGCGGGACTCCTGAACGGGGCCAAGCTCAAGGGCTCGCACACGGCCATGAAGTCGGGCGTGCTCGCGGCCGAGGCGGTTTTCGAATCGCTGACGCGCGGCGAGGCGGGCGCGGAGCTCACGGCGTTCTCCGAGCGCCTCCACGAATCTTGGGTTTTCGACGAGCTCCGCGCGGCACGCAATTTTTCGGCCGGCATCACGAAGCTCGGAACGCTGCTCGGCGGGGCGCTCGCGTTTTTCGAGCACAATGTGCTCTCTGGGCATACGCCGCTCAATCTGCACAACGGCTCAGCGGATCATGCGCGGCTTCGGCCCGCGGCCGATTCGTGCCTCCCCGAATATCCTGCGCCCGACGGTATCGTGAGCTTCGATCGGCCGTCGTCGGTTTACTTGAGCAACACGCGCCACGACGAGGACCAACCGTGCCACTTGCGGCTCGCGAATCCCGCGCTGCCGATCCGCGACAACCTGCCGCGCTTCGACGAGCCCGCGCAGCGTTACTGTCCGGCCGGCGTGTACGAAATCGTCACGGACCCGGACGGCCGGCCGACGTTTCGCATCAACGCCGCGAACTGCATCCACTGCAAAACCTGCGAGATCAAGGACCCCGCGCAAAACATCGAGTGGGTGCCCCCCGAGGGCGGCCACGGCCCGAACTACACCGATCTGTAGTAGGAGCGAGCTTCGCTCGCGATCTTCAAGAATCGCGAGCGA